>JAHBAM020000142.1 GCA_018500125.2 Roseobacter sp.
AGATGTGTATAAGAGACAGGAACAACGACAGCGCCCAGCAAAACCATATAGCCCCAGCTTTGGTCTGGCACAGTCAGGCTCGGCGCAAGCAGCGCGGCAGCCAGCGCCGTCAGCAGGCCCGACAGGCCCATCGCAGGCACCATGCTGATCTCTTTTTGGGCGCGCGCAATCGAAAATGTCAGCGCCAGCGAGACTGCGCCGCCAAAAGCCGCCAGATCCCCGAGCAGGCTTCCTGCGCCGCGCGCGCTCCCTGCCGCAATCACAGCGACACCCAGCAGCGCCCCGCCGATCCCGGCCCAGGTCAAACGGTCCACATTTTCCTTCAACACAACAATAGAAATCAGCGCCGCGATCACCGGCGATGTCGCCGAAATCAGCAGGACATTTGCGGCCTGCGTCTTTTCCACAGCGTAAAGAAAGCAAAAGGTGCCACAGGTGAAGATTACAGCCAAAGCCCAGCCACTCCGCCCGAGAGATACCGCCCTGCGCAGCGGTTTGCGCCCGGCCCTGGGCGCTTTGTGGTGCGGGGGCTTTCGCCACAAAAGCAGCCCCCAAACAAGCAAAATAACACCCCCGCTCAGCAGGCCGCGCCAAAAGAGCTTGGTCAGCGTATCCGCCTCGATCAAACGCACCAAAAGCACATCAGGCGAGATCACCAAGACGCCCGCAAGGGTGATCAGCAGGCCCTTTGCCGCCGGCCTCATGCTGGCGCGCCAAACAGCTTGGTGAGGAACCCCCGAAACCACGGATCAAGCGCCCGATGCGTCTCTTGTGACAGGGCTTGCTGCTCGGCAAGGCTCTGACATCCGGCGCGCGCCTCATGCTCCCGCGCCCAGGGCGCCTCTTGCCACTCTTTGAACATCGGCTCCGTCACCTCCGGGTGAAACTGGAAACCGTAGGTTTTTGTACCATAGCGAAACGCCTGATGGGGAAAGCCGGCGCTGCGCGCCAAGAGCGTGGCCCCCGCAGGCAGGCCGAAGGCGTGAAAATGGGCCTGTGGCACGCGCAGCCCGACAGGCATAAACGCGGGGTCCAGCGTCTCAAGGCCGTAATACCCGAATTCGCAAGGGTCGCCCTCAAGCGGGCCAACCTCTGCGCCAAGGCTATGCGCAATCATTTGCGCCCCCTGACACAGCCCGAGCACAGGCACTCCGGCCGTCATACAAGCCTCAATCCAGCGCATTTCCTCTTGCAAAAAGGGCATCGTCTCAATGTCTGTGATGCAATATTTACCGCCATAAACAACGGTGCCCGCAATATCGGCGCTGAGCCGCGGCAGCCTGTCGCCGGCATAGAGATGCAGGTTCACAATATCATACCCTAGCCGCTCAAGCTGATCGGCGGCGCGGTCTTTGTGACGGCTTTCACCATGATGGATGAGCACAACTTTTTGCGCCATGGGCTGGTCCCTCTCTGCAAGTTTTCCAGCCCCTGTGCCCCGGTGCAAGTGGGGTCTTTCGACATCCCTTTATCACAAAGCCACCGCGCGCAAGCAAGCACCATAAAAAGGGCGGCAACACATTGTTTTGCAACGAGAGGTAGATTTTTTGTGCAATACTTAAGAGAATTGGCTTCGGTTGGTATGAGCACGCGAATGATGGCCCGTTTTCTATATGTGACTTTTTGTGTCTTTGCCTTGAGCGTGACCGCGCTGCGGGCCGCAGGCCCAGAGCAAAAACCCAGTATCCTCACAATTGGGGACAGCCTCATGGCGTGGCATCGCATTGATGACGCCTCGATTGCAGATTCGCTTGCCGCCTCTCTCGGAGAGCCGGTGCTCAACCGAGCGATATCAGGCGCGCGGATCATTCATGGCTTGCCGCTCACGGGCGCCTTGGGCCTGCGTATTTCAAGCCAGTTTCGCGACAAGGAGACATACGACTGGGTCATCATCACCGGCGGGGGCAATGATTTCTTGCTCGGGTGTGGCTGTGCGCGCTGTGAGCGGCGCATGAACAGGATGATCACCGCCGAGGCCGACAAAGGCGATGTGGTGAGCCTTGTGACGCAAATTCGCAAAACAGGCGCGCGGGTGATCTATCTTGGATATCTGCGCAGCCCCGAAATGGAGTCGCCCATTGAAAACTGCAAAGACGAGGGTGACGCCTTTGAAGCCCGACTCGCCACTCTTGCCACACAGGACACCGGCGTCTTTTTCCACTCCATCGCAGAGCTTGTGCCCGCTGGTGACCGAAGTTTTCACGGAATAGACATGATCCACCCGTCCAAGAAAGCCAGCCAAATCATTGGCCAGCAGCTCGCCGAACTGATCCGAAGCGCGGACCCGTCGCGATAAATCCTTTGCACCTCGGCGCACACAGGGCGAGCAAGGCCGACACCAAGCGCATAAAAAAACGCGCCCCAAAAGGAGCGCGGTTTAAGAGCTTCAGCTTGGCTGCGGTCTTAGCGACGAATGCCAAGGCGTTTGATAAGGTCCTGATAGCGGGCCTCTTCTTTCCCACGCAGAAAGTCGAGCAGCTTACGACGCTGGGCAACCATCTTAAGAAGACCACGGCGGCCGTGGTTGTCTTTTTTGTGGGTTTTGAAATGCTCTGTGAGCGTCGTGATGCGCGATGTCAGGATAGCAACCTGAACTTCGGGTGAGCCTGTATCGCCTTCTTTGGTGGCGAACTCTTTCATGACGCGTGCTTTTTCTTCAACAGTAATCGACATCAGGATCTCCTTTAGAGTTAAGGGTTCGGGCACAAGCCGGGATGTCGTCCAGCAAGGTCCATAGGATTCGCAGCGCCGCAAAACAGCGCTGCAATAGCGCCGTATAGGCAGATTTTGAGGCGTTGAAAAGCTTTTTGTGCCCAGCCCAGCCCAGCGCAGCACGTTGCGCCATGCGGCCCGCCGCCAGCGCCCAAGGCCTTCAGATCACAGAAGAAGCCTCACCCGTCCCAAAAAACAGCGCAGCATCGCTTTGGGCCATGATCAGAACATCATTCAAGCTCAACGCCAGATCAGATTGAACCGCCGCAATCATCTCGCCATTCATCATGATATGGCTGATATCCGGGTCAAAGCCGTCACGGGCGATGGTGATATCAGGCTCGGCCTCACCCGTGGTCTGGCTGTCAAACACAATGATAAGCCGGTCTTGCGAGGGGTCAAAATCCTCGATTTGGGCCTCTTCGCCCGGCGCGATCCAGTCGCCAATGACAATATCATCACGCCCCAAGCCGGATGTGACAATATCAAAGCCGCCGGCAAAAATCCGGTCGTCGCCGCCGCCGCCGTTCAGAAAGTCTTGCTCGGGGAGGCCCTCTTCCCGGCCCTCCAGAACATCATCCCCCCAACCGCCAAAAAGCGTGTCCTGCCCCGCCTCGCCAATCAGCGTATCCTGGCCAAGGCCGCCATGAAGCCCATCGGCCCCATCGCCGCCAAAAAGAGCGTCCTCGCCCGCGCTGCCCTGAAGCATATCCTCGCCAGCGCCGCCATAGAGCGCATCGTCGCCATTGTGCCCATAAAGCGCATCCGCGTCGTCACCGCCCATAAGGCTGTCCTGACCATCCTCGCCATGAAGCGTGTCCTGCCCCGCGCCGCCCATCAAAATATCGTCGCCGGTCCAGCCGTGCAGATCATCACGGCCCGCGCCGCCATCAAGAGTATCTTCGCCGCCATAGCCGTTCATCTGGTCGGCGCCCTCCGACCCATAGAGCGCTTCATTCCCGGATGATCCCGAGGTGATCAGGTGCTCAACAGACCTGTCCTGTGCGATATCTGGCAAGGCCGGGTCATCGCCCTCTTCACCGGCATCAAAGCCGATAAAGACGGTTGCGCCAACAAGCGCCATGCCCATCACTCCAGCAAGAAACAGCATAACCAAACTCCACAGCTTACCGCGCGTATTAGGCCCGAGCTTTTGCCTTTGGTCAAAGGGATTCATGCCTTCTGGTTAACGGGTTCTTTGCATTTCCTCGACAAGTTGAGCGGCCCACTCTCCGATCACCGGAATAAACTCGATCTGCGCAACCCACCACACGAGCGTCGACACCAAAAGGGTCGCCCCGATCACAGAGCCAAGACCAAAGGCCAAACCGCGCATGAACTGAAACGACAACAAGCGCCACGTCGAGCTGTGCACGCGCACAAAGCGGTGGGTGTTCAGCCGCTCAAGTTCCTGCGTCAGGCGCTCCATCGCGTGTTTCATCTCGGCGTCAGACTGGTCTGTCATAGGACCTCTCAAAACCAGCGTTCAGGTCGCTGTGTATAGGCAATATAAAGCGGATGCTTGGGGTGGCCAGCCTGTGTCAGCCCGAGATGAAAAACAGGCCGCCCCGTGGCGCGCAACACTGCCTCCACAGCAGCTCCGCGCTGCAAGTGCGCGCCATGCGCGCCCCATGCCGCAATGATCTGGTCGGCCCAGTCACAGCTCTGCGCGATCGTGGCATCATTGGCCGTACCAATCGGCTCCGCCGCAGCACGCATGGCCTTTGGGTCGGTATCGCGCCAGGCAAAAATATTGGTCACCCGAAATCCGCCAAACCCGAGCGCCCGCGCCCGCCGCTCACAGCGCTCGACTGTGGGGTCGTTCTGCACTTCGGTCGCAGTTGACGGGTTGAGCATAATAAAGAGCGCCTTGCGCCCCTCAGGCTCCCAATTCCGGGTCAGCAGGTAGCGATAGTTTTCGCAGTCCGAATAAACAGCCGTGGAGGGCGCGTCGCCCTTGGTATGGGTCCGCGTGATCATAGCCGCCCGCTACGCCCGCCAGTCAAAGAAGCCCTCACCGGCCCGCGCAAGCAGCTTTGCCGCCATCGCGCGGCCAAGCTCCGCTCCGTCTTCCAAAGGGGCGCTCTGGTCGTCGCTGATCGCCTCGCTGCCATCCGGACGCAGCACCTCGCCACGCAACCGCAGCGTGCCGCCGTCCAGCTCGGCCAGCCCCGCCAAAGGCGTCTCGCAAGAGCCATCAAGAGCCGCCAGAAAGGCGCGTTCCGCCACAAGCCGCTGGCCTGTCTCTTTATGGTGAATGGCAGCCAGCATATCGGCCACGCGGCTGTCCTCTGTGCGCTGTTCGATCCCGATCGCACCCTGCGCCACAGCGGGAAGCATATCCGTCACCTCGACAGGCGTCGCAGGCACCTGACCGATCATGCCAAGCCGCGTCAGCCCTGCCATCGCAAGGAATGTCGCATCGGCAATCCCGTCTTCCAGCTTCTTGAGGCGGGTCTGCACATTGCCGCGAAATTCGGCCAAGGTCAGATCAGGCCGCTTCACCGCGAGCTGTGCTCGGCGCCGCAACGACGAGCTGCCCATAACAGCCCCCGCAGGGACGTCGGCAAGTGTCTTGTATTTGAGACATACAAAAGCATCGCGCACGTCTTCCCGCGGCAGATAGGTCGCGAGCAACAGCCCCTCGGGCTGAAGCGTCGGCATATCCTTCATCGAATGCACGGCAATATCAATCCGGCCATCCAGAAGCTGCTCTTCGATCTCTTTGGTAAACAGACCCTTGCCGCCAAGCTCTTTCAGGGGCTTGTCCTTGGCAATGAGCGCCGCATCGTCGCCTGTTGTCTTGATCACAACAATCTCAAAGGCCTCAAAGGGCAAGTCAAAGGCCTCAGACAGGCGCTTGCGCGTCTCATAGGCCTGCGCGAGGGCCAGCGGAGAGCCGCGTGTGCCGATCTTGAGGGGTGCGGCGGGGGTGGGAAGTTGTTTTACCATACCCCCTGTTAGACGCGGCGCTTTGTCCTTTCAAGCGGCTCTTGCTTGACATCGCGCCGCAGCCAAGGGACGAGAGAGCGACCCAAGAGGAGAGTATCATGGCACAGCAAAAGAAAATCCTGCGCGCATTGGCGGGCGAAACGCTTGAAACACCGCCAATCTGGATGATGCGTCAGGCGGGCCGCTATCTCCCCGAGTATCGCGCCACCCGCGCCGAGGCCGGTGATTTTCTCTCGCTGTGCTACAATTCCGAGCTGGCCTGCGAAGTCACGCTCCAGCCGATCCGCCGCTATGGCTTTGATGCGTCGATTCTCTTCGCCGATATCCTGCTTGTCCCGCAGGCTCTGGGGGCCGACCTCTGGTTTGTCACAGGCGAAGGCCCGCGCCTCTCCACACTCACCGACCAAGCCGGCTTTGACGCCCTCAAGCCCGCCGACGCGATCCATGAACATCTCGCCCCGATCTATCAAACCCTGCGTCTGCTCAGCCGCGAGCTGCCCTCAGAAACAACCCTGATCGGCTTTGCAGGTGCGCCCTGGACTGTGGCAACCTATATGATCGCAGGGCGCGGCACGCCCGACCAAGGCCCGGCACACGCCCTCAAAGACGGCAACCGCCCGGTGTTTGAAGCGCTGCTCAAGCGGATCACCGAAGCCACAATCCTCTATCTCTCCGAACAGATCAAAGCCGGTGCAGAGGTTGTGAAGATCTTTGACAGCTGGGCCGGCTCGCTGAAGGGCGAGGACTTTACAAACTACGCTGTCAAGCCCGCCGCCGAGATCACAGCCGCGCTCAAAAAGCTGCACCCGGACACCCCCGTCATCGCCTTCCCGCGTGGCGCGGGCGAGCGCTATGTCGGCCTACATGAGGCCATTGGCGCTGATTGTATCGCACTGGATGACGGGGTCACAGCCGACTGGGCCGCCGCCAATGTGCAAACCGGCGGTTGCGTTCAAGGCAATCTCAAATCATCCCATATGGTCACTGGCGGCGAAGACCTCGTGCGCGAAACCCGCAAGATCGTAGAGGCGCTGAAAAACGGCCCGCATATTTTCAATCTCGGCCACGGCATCACCCCCGACGCCGACCCAGAGAATGTGCAACTGATGATTGATACGGTGCGCGGGGCCTGACCGGCCCCGCATCAGCGGCCCATCCGCCTCAAACCAAGCTCGCTCAGACCCACTTCGCCAAAGGCGGCAGGCTCATCAAGACGGCATTGGCGTCATGCCCCGTCTCAAGGCCAAACTTGGTGCCACGGTCGTATACAAGGTTATACTCGGCATAAAGCCCGCGGTGCACGAGCTGCTGGTCTTTCTCTGCCGCGCCCCAAGGCTGGGCCATCCGTTTTTCGGTCAAGGGCACAAACGCCGGCAAAAAAGCACGCCCTATATCCTGAATCATGGCAAAGTCGGCCGCCCAGTCGCCGGTGTTGTGATCATCCAGAAAAATACCGCCCACGCCCCGCGCCCGCTTGCGATGCGGAATATAAAAATAGTCATCCGCCCATGCCTTGAGGCGCGGATAATGCTCCTCCCCATGCCTGTCGCAATGCTCTTTCTGAACAGCATGAAAATGCGCCGTATCCTCGGCATATTCGATACAGGGGTTAAGATCGGACCCGCCGCCAAACCACCAGCCATGCGGCGTCCAGAACATCCGGGTGTTCATATGAACAGCAGGGCTGTGCGGGTTTTGCATATGGGCCACAAGGCTGATCCCCGACGCCCAGAAGCGCGGATCCTCTGCCATGCCGTCAAGGCCCTTGCGCGCCGCCATAGCCGCCTGCGCCCGGCTGCCAAGCGTGCCAAAAACGGTCGAGATATTCACCCCGACCTTCTCAAACACGCGCCCGCCGCGCATCACACTCATGAGGCCGCCGCCCGCATCAGAGCCGTCGTCTGACTGGCGCGTTGTCTGCGTCACTTCAAAACGCCCCGCAGGATCATGGCCGCCAAAGGCGTCCTCGATGCCCTCAAAGCTGGCGACGATCTCGTCGCGAAGCCTGCGGAACCACGCGCTCGCCTCGGCTTTCTCGCTGCTCATATCGCTCATTCTCTTCCCCCTCAGTGCGCAGGGGCGGTCACAGGGTCAAGCAGCGTGCGCCCGCCATCCACCGTGAGCACCTGCCCTGTCATAAAGCCGGCCCCGTCCGACGCCAGAAACTGCGTCACTTCGGCAAGTTCGGTCGGGCTGGCGATTCGTCGCATCGGCGTGCCGTTTTCAATCACGGTGCGAAAATCGGGGTTGTCCCTGAGATGCTCCTGCAAACTCGCACTCATAACAGAGCCCATCGCCACCGCATTAACCCTGATCCGCTCGGGCGCCAGCGCAACCGCAAGCGAGCGGGTCATCTGCTCCAGAGCTGCATTGGAAATCGACAGCGCCATCAGCTCGGGATGCGCCCGCCGCGCCAGAATAGACGACAGGTTGATGATCGATCCCGCCGGCCTGTCGTTGTCGTCATCATGGGCCTGCTTGATCATCCGCTTGGCAATCAGCTGACTGAGGCGCAAAGACGCCATCAGATTTTGCTCCAGCGACATTTGCACCGCGTCATCATCCGGATTGAGCGGATCCGAGGTCACAACCTGCCGCGAGGCATTGACCAGAATATCAACCCGGTCAAACGCATCAATCGTGGCCGAAAGAAGATTGGCCAGCGTCAGCTTCTCGCGCAAATCCCCGGCAAAAGCTCGGATCTGGCTTCCCTCGTCTTGCACGCCGACTTCCTTGGTCAGCGCCTCGTCGTCCATATCGGCAAACATCACATTTGCGCCCTTGTCGACAAAATGCCGCGCAATCGCGAGGCCAACGCCATTCGCGGCCCCCGTGACAATCGCCGTTTTTCCACTGATCGAAAGCGACATCTCTCGCTCCTTCGTTCGAATCTTTGCCAAATCTGGCGGCAGTGTTAGCGCAAAAACCTAGCGCTTGCGAGACGGCTTGGCCGCATGAAGGATCTTGAAGCGGCTGTTTCCGCCCTCCAGCTCCTCAACAAAGCCAAAGCGCGCACGCAGGCTCTCTTCATAGGGCAGATGACGGTTGGCCACCATATAGAGATGCCCGACCCCCTTGAGCGCCGCGGCCGCCGTGGCAATAAACGCCTGCCCCAGCTCGGGCACCCCCTTGCGCCCGGTGTGAAACGGCGGGTTCATGACAACAGTGTCAAGCGAGGCGCGCGGCTGCCAGCGGGTCGCATCGGCCCAATGAAACTGGGCGCGCGCATCCGGGATGTTTTTCTTCGCACAGCCCAGCGCCGCATGGCTGGCTTCAACCAGATGCAAGCTCTCCACAGTCTGCCGCGTCAGAATGGCGCGCGAAAGATAGCCCCAGCCCGCCCCCAGATCGGCAATCTCCTTGCCGAGCTTTTCGGGCAAAACAGCCTCCAGAAGCCGCGAGCCCTCATCCACCTTATCCGCCGAAAAGACGCCGGGCACCGAGAAAAACCCCTCGGCAGTCTCACCGCCCGCGCCCGCCTCAAGCCAGTCCTGCGCCCCATCCTGCGCAAGCTCACAGCCAAAAATCTTACCATGCGCCTTGCTGTAGGCCGCACCACAGATGCCGCGCTTGCGCAGCTCTTTGAAGTGGCTGTCAACCCCGTCGGTCTTCACACCATCAACGATAAACGCGCCGCCCGTCAGCCGGGCCGCCCGCGCAAACAGCACCCGTCCCTCAAGCCGCCCCCGCGGCACAAAGACAATCGCGCCCGCCGCCGCCTCGGGCAGCTCTGTCGCCAGCGCATAGCCCTGTGCCTCATAAGCATTGGCCGCCACCACATCATCACAGACCAGCAAAAGCCGCTCTCGCGGCAAGCCCGCAAGACTTTGCCCCACAGCGCCCAGAACAACAATCTCGCCCTCAGCAGGCAAGCTCACATACCCCGCCTCAAGCGCGAGCGACAAACGTGTATCCATCATCCGAATAATCCCTTCAAGGCGAGGCCGCGCCTCACTCCTTTTCCATCGTGCATTGCAGCGGGTGCTGATGCTGGCGCGCAAGGTCCATCACCTGGGTCACCTTCGTTTCCGCAATCTCATGCGAGAAAACACCGACAACAGCAAGCCCCCGCTTATGCACCGTCAGCATAATCTCGAACGCCTGAGCATGATCCATAGCAAAAAACCGCTCCAGAACGTGCACAACAAATTCCATCGGCGTATAATCATCATTCAGCAGCATCACCTTATAAAGAGGTGGCCGCTTGGTCTTGGGCTTCACTTTGGTCAAAACAGAAGCATCGCCCCCGTCATCCCCCTGCTCGCCCATCCAAATGATCGCAAATTCCTGCATCAGTCCCGACATTCTGCTGTCCACGCGCCCCGTCCTATATAACGTCTCATGGGCTGCTGAAAAGAGCCTGACGCAAACTCTCCCCAAACCAGAGGCCCGGGGCCGCCTCTTCGGCTTTTTCTTTCTCCAAATATCCCGGGGGGACAGCCAGAACCGCAGGTTTGGCTGAGGGGGGCTGGCCCCCCTCTCAAACATCCTGTGCGGCGCAGCCGCGCCTTCAGATCACCCGATGATCTCGAAAGCCGTCACATCCACAAGCCCCCGATCGGTGATCTTGAGCGCCGGAATCACGGGCAGCGCCAGAAAGGCCAGTTGCAAGAACGGCTCGTGCAGGCGCACCCCGAGTTGCGCCGCCGCGCGGCGCAGCTCGATCAGCTCTGCGTGGACCGTCTCATAGCTCTCAAGGCTCATCAGCCCCGCCAGCGGCAGCGCAAGTTCGGCGCGCACATGGCCCCCCTCCACAACAACAAATCCGCCCTCAATCTCGCCCAGACGGTTCGCCGCCCGCGCCATATCGTCATAATCCGCGCCCACAACCGCAATATTGTGATGGTCATGACACACCGTCGAGGCAATCGCCCCGCGCTTCAGCCCGAAGCCGCGCACAAACCCCGTGGCGATATTACCGTTCTTGCCATGCCGCTCGATCACCGCGATCTTGACCAGATCACGCGCCACATCAGGTCGCTTGTCGCCATCCGCAATCGGGATATCTTCCTGCAAATGTTCGGTGATAATCTTGCCTTCTATGATCCCGATCACATCGGTGCGTTCGCGATTGCCTCGGGTGCGAAACGCCTGCGCCGTCACAGGCGGCGCCTTCACCGAGCGGCGCCCGACAGGCTCGATCAGCTCCCGCGCGGCAAACTCCGCCTCGCTCATACGCACGCCGCGCGCCCAGACCGCCTGCACATCACAGGCCTCAAGGCTCTTGAGCGCCACAATATCCGCGCGCTTGCCGGGCGCGATCTGCCCGCGATCCTTCAGCCCGAACGCCTCCGCCGCAGACAGGCTCGCCGCGCGATACACCGCCCGCGCAGAACAGCCCCGCGCAATCAGGCGCCGGATCATATAATCGAGATGCCCTTCCTCGGCGATATCAAGCGGGTTCCGGTCATCGGTGCACAGGCACAGATAGGGCGAGGTGAAATCGTCCAGCACCTCCGCCAGCGCGTCCAGATCCTTGCTGACAGAGCCTTCCCGAATGAGCACCCGCAGCCCCTTTTGCAGCTTCTCGCGGGCCTCCGCGGCACCCGTCGCCTCATGCTCTGTGCGGATTCCCGCACTGACATAGGCGTTGAGGTCCATCCCCGACAGCAAGGGGGCGTGCCCGTCAATATGGCGTCCCTCAAAAAGCCTGAGCTTTTCCATAAGGCCCGCGTCCCGATGGATCACGCCGGGATAGTTCATCACCTCGGCCAGCCCGCTCACCTGCGGATGGGCCATCAGCGGCGCAAGGTCTTGCGCCTCGATCCGCGCTCCGGCTGTTTCCATCTCGGTGGAGGGCACACAAGAGCTGAGATTCACCCGCAAATCCATCAAAACCCGCTCGGAGGCCTCCAGAAAATACTGCAACCCTTCCACCCCGATCACATTGGCAATCTCATGCGGATCACAAATCGCCGTGGTCACGCCTCGTGGCCCAACGCAGCGGTCAAACTCGAACGGCGTGACTAGCGAGCTTTCCACATGGAGATGCGTGTCGATAAACCCCGGCACAAGCGTCAGCCCGCTCACATCAACGATCTCGCGCGCCTCATAAGCCCCGCCAATCCCCGCGATCACACCCTGAACAATCGCCACATCTCCGGCAATCCGCGTGCCCGTCACCACATCAAAAACTTCGCCCCCCCGCAGCACAATGTCGGCAGGGGTCTCCCCGCGCGCGACAGCGATCCGCTGTTCAAGCTCTGCTGGTGCCTGCCGCATTTCGGGCCTCCCTGAGCCAGCCAAGGCCCTTCACTGTCTTGCCGCGCGGATGATACTCACAGCCGACCCAGCCTGCATATCCCGCCGCATCCAGCGCTGCAAACACCGCTCCGAAGCCGTCAGGCTCGTGCCGCTCCGGCACACCCGCGATCTGGATATGCGCAACATGAGGCATAACATCCGCCACCGCGCTCAAGGCGTCGCCCTCGGTGCGCTCGTGGTGGTAAATATCCCACTGAAGCGCGACATTTTCATGGTCGATCTTTTGCAACAGCTCCAGCGCCTGATCTGTGCGATTGAGAAAATATCCGGGCATATCCACCGCATTGATCGGCTCTATCATCACACGGCATCCCTGCCGTGCCAGCCTGTCCGCCGCACGGCGCAGATTGCCGATATAACACGCCTCCGCCGCGCGGCCCTCGGCGATCCCGGCCATACAATGCACCCGTGCCGCGCCCAGACTACGGGCATAGCGCGCCGCCAGATCCAGACCCTCGGCAAACTCCGCTTCGCGCCCGCACACAGCCGCCAAACCGCGGTCGCATCCGCCCCAATCTCCGGGCGGAAGATTGAAGACAGACAGCCCCAGCGCATTGTCCCTGAGCGCCTGTGTCAGCCCCTCGGCCACATATCCGTAAGGAAACAGAAACTCGACAGCCCCAAACCCGGCCTTTCGCGCCGCCCTGAAGCGCGCCTCAAAGGGCAGCTCGGTGAACATCATCGAAATATTGGCCGAAAATCTTGGCATCCCTCATACGTCCTTCTGTGCGGCACCGGCGACATAGGTCTGCGCAACGGCGCGATCATCCCCCATGATCATCAACAAGAACAGCTCTTCCGCAAGGGTCTCGATCCGGTCCGCGCGCAACGCCATCTCTGGCGTGGCGCGGGAATCCAGCACAACCATATCCGCCACACTCCCCGCCTCAAGCGTGCCGATCTCATGCACCAGCCCAAGCGCCTCGGCATTGCCCCGTGTGATCCAGTCAAACGCCTGATAGGGGTGCATTTGTTGTGCGCGTAGCTGCAAAACCTTATACCCCTCATTGAGGGTCTGGAGCATCGAGTAAGAGGTTCCCCCGCCGATGTCGGTGGCGATCCCGCCGCAAATGCCGCGCCCGCGCAGCCCCGCATCATCATAAAGACCGGAGCCAAGAAACAGATTGGAGGTCGGGCAAAACACAGGCTTCGCCCCCGTCCCGGCCAAGACCTCGATCTCGCGCGGCTCAAGGTGAATCGCATGGCCAAGCAAGGCCCTTTCGCTCAACAGCCCGTAGCGCTCATAAATCCCGAGATAATCGGGCGCATCCGGATATAGCTCTTTGGCGCGTGCGATCTCGTTCACATTCTCGCTCACATGGGTCTGCATATAACAGTCAGGGTGCAAGGCACATAAAGCCCCCGCCGCCTCAAGCTGGGCCGGCGTAGAGGTCAACGCAAACCGCGGTGTGATCGCATAAGAGAGCCGCCCCCTGCCATGCCAGCGCTCGATCAAGGCAAGGCTCTCGTCATAGCCGCTCTGCGCCGTATCCAGCAGCGCCTCGGGCGCATGACAATCCATCATCACCTTGCCCCCAATCATCCGCATCCCGCGCTGCTCGGCTTGCGCAAACATCGCCTCGGCGCTCGTGGCATGAACCGAGCCATAGGCCACGCCGGTTGTCGTCCCGTTGCGCAACAGCCCGTCATAAAACCCGACCGCCATCGCCTCGCAATGCGCCATATCCGCAAAGCGCTGTTCTTCCACAAATGTATATGTATTGAGCCAATCCAGCAGGTCTTTGCCCCAGCTCGCCAAAACCTGAACTTGCGGAAAATGCAGATGTGTGTCGATAAACCCGGGCAAGATAAGATGCTCACGGTGATCCACAATATCAGCGCCTTGCGCGCCGCGGCGCAACTCATCCGCACAGCCCATGGCCAGAATACGACCGTCTTTAACGTGCACAGCTCCCGCCGCGTGATAGGTCAGCGCCGCCGCGTCTGCGGCCCCTTCAGGGCGGCGTTGAAAGCTCAGCACGCGGCCAAGAAAGAGCGTCTCACCCATCGGCCATCTCCTTTGCCGGTTCTTTTGACAAAGCCGTCATAACCTCGGCCACAACAAAGGCCGCAATCACTTCGGGCCGCCTGTCGCCCTTGGAGGCACAGGCCATCGGACAGACCAAAGCGCCGGTCGGCCCCGCCGCCCAGCTGTCAAACTTCGCGCGCTTGGTCTTTGAGCCGATCATGCCAACATAAGCCGCATCGCCACGCGACAGCGCCTCTTGCGCCAGCAGAAAGTCAAGGCTGTGCTCATGCGTGGCGACAATATAGGCCGCGCCCCGGCCCGCCCTGCGCAGCTCGGCTTCGGGCAGCGGCGTGCAGATATGCTCGCTGCCTTCAGGGGCGCGGGCCAGTTCTTCGGCGCGGCTGTCGATCAGTTTCGCCCGCACAGGCAGCGGCGCAAACCCATAGGCCAGCGCGCGGCCAATGTGACCCGAACCAAAAATCAGAACATCGGGAAGAGACGCCGCCCGCGCCGCCTCTTCGGCGGCCAGCCGCGCCTTGCCCGCAGCGTCCAGAACCCGCAGCCCAAGCCGCACACGCCCTCCACAACACTGGCCAATCTCCGGCCCCAAGGGCACAGTCATCTCACAGACGCCCGCCCCCGAGCGGGCAAGTTTGCGCGCCTCATCCAGAGCCATATATTCAAGCTGCCCGCCGCCCACAGTCCCCCAAACGCGGGCGCCGCGCACAAGCATAAACGCCCCCGCCTCACGCGGCGAGGAGCCGCGCACCTCGGCAATCCGCACCTCGACAATCGGGCCGTCTTGCGCCAGAAACTCCGCCAGCCCGCTCATCGCTTGAGCCGCTCCACAGCCATCAGGACCCGCTCCGGCGTGGCCGGCGCGTCCAGCCTCGGGCATTGCGTATAATCGGCCACAGAGGCCACCGCATGACCAATCGCTTCAAACACCGAAATCCCCAGCATAAACGGCGGCTCGCCCACCGCTTTGCTGCGCTTGATCGTGCGCTTGGGGTTTTCACTCCACTCCGCCAGCCGCACGTCAAAATGCCGTGGCTTGTCGCTCGCCAGCGGGATCTTGTAGGTGCTCGGCGCATGGGTTCTGAGCTGGCCGTGATCGTCCCACCAAAGCTCCTCTGTCGTTAGCCATCCCATCCCCTGAATAAACGCCCCCTCAACCTGTCCACGGTCAATCGCAGGGTTGAGCGAGCGGCCCACATCATGCAGGATATCGGCCCGCGTGACACGGTATTCGCCAGTCAAAGTGTCGATCTCGACCTCCGAACATGACGCGCCATAGGCATAATAGTAAAACGGCTGCCCCTTGCCTGTGGCCCTGTCCCAATGGATTTCGGGTGTCTTGTAAAACCCCGCAGCAGAGAGCTGCACACGCGCCATATAGGCCCCCGAGATAAACTCCTCAAAGCCAAACACCCGATCCGCGAAGTGAACCTGACCGCCCTCAAAACGCAGCTCGCCCGCGCCCCATGTCTCGCGGGCATACCCTGCAAGCCGCGCCTTGATCTGCTCACAGGCATCCAGCGCCGCCATCCCGTTCAGGTCCGTGCCCGAAGACGCCGCCGTGGCGCTGGTGTTGGGCACTTTCTCGGTCGTGGTTTTGGTGATTTTCACAGTGTCAATCGAGACACCAAAAGCCTGCGCCACGATCTGCGCAATCTTGGTGTTCAGCCCCTGACCCATCTCGGTGCCACCGTGGTTGATCATAAGGGAGCCGTCTTTGTAAACGTGCAGCAATGCCCCCGCCTGATTATACCATGTCGCGGTAAAGCTGATCCCGAACTTAACAGGCGTCAGCGCAATTCCGCGCCGCAGAATCCCGCCCTTTGCGTTATAGGCAATGATCTCTTCGCGCCGCTTGCGATAGTCCGAACTGTCTTCCAGCTCGCCGATCAGCCGCTCCAGAATGTTATCCTCGACGGTCTGGTGATAGGGCGTCACATCGCGCTCGCCAACGCCATAAAAATTTGCGCGGCGGATATCGAGCGTGTCCTTGCCGAGCGCATAGGCGATCTCCTCGATCATCCGCTCCGCCACAATCACCCCCTGAGGCCCGCCAAAGCCCCTGAAGGCGGTGTTGGAGACGGTATTGGTCTTCATCGGCCGCGACTTGAGCCGCACATTCGGATAGTAATAGGCGTTGTCCGCATGAAAGAGCGCACGGTCGGTCACTGGCCCCGACAAGTCCGCCGCAAAGCCGCAGCGCGCCGCCCACTGGCCTTCCACAGCCTCGATCCGCCCGGTCTCGTCAAAGCCCACAGCGTAATCGGTCACAAAATCATGCCGCTTGCCCGTCGAGCTCATATCCTGATCGCGGTCAGGGCGGATCTTCACCGGGCGGTTCCATGTCTTTGCCGCCAGAGCCGCCACAGCGGCAAAGAGATTCATCTGGCTCTCCTTGCCACCAAACCCGCCGCCCATCCGCCGCACATTGACCACAACAGAATGGGCCGAAACGCCCAACACCTGCGCCACAATCATTTGCGCCTCGGTGGGGTGCTGGGTCGAGGCATAAATCACCACATCATCGTCCTCGCCCGGCAGCGCAAAGGAGATATGCCCCTCAAGATACATATGGTCCTGCCCGCCAATCGCCATCTGCCCCGTGATGCGCCGGGCCGCCTTGGCAAAGCCTGCCTCCACATCACCGCGCTCAAGCGTCAAGGGCGCAGTGATATGTGCGCCACCCGCGGCAATCGCCTCCATCGGGCCAAGCACATGGGGCAGCGCCTCGATCTCGACCTGCGCCAGCTCCGCCGCACGGCGCGCAATATCGCGGCTCTCGGCAATCACGGCAAACAAGGGCTGGCCATAAAATTCGACCGTGGTCTCAGGAAAAACCGGCTCATCCCCCGCGTGCACCGCAGAAACATCATTCACACCGGGGATATCTTTCGCCGTCAGAACGCCGATCACACCCGCGCAGGCCAAAACAGCGCCCAGATCAAGCGATTTGATCGTGCCATGCGCCACTTTAGAGCAGCCAAGATAGGCGTGCAGCGTGCCAGCCGGCTCGGGGATATCGTCGGTATACTCCGCCCGCCCCATCACCTGCTTGATCGCTGAATCGTGCTTGGCCTCTGTGCCCGTATGTCCAAACCCGCTCACTTACACACCCTCCAGCTTGGCCATCTGCCCCGCGCCCTGCTCGGCCCAGAAGCGGCGCAAAAGATTCGCCGCCACAAGACGCCGGTAATCGGCGCTCGCGCGCCAGTCGCTCAAAGGCGCAAAATCCTCTCCCACAGCCCGCGCCGCCGCCTCAAAGCTCTCGGCTGCAAAAGCCTGCCCGACAAGCGCCGCCTCGGCGGCCTGCGCCCGCTTCGGTGTGGCAGCCATCCCGCCAAAGGCAATCCGCGCCTGCACGATCCTGCCCTCTCGCACCCCGACAGATAGCCCCACAGCCACAGCCGTAATATCCTCATCGCGCCGCTTGGACACTTTGTAAGCCGCATGGCGCATATCCGCCTGCACAAGCGGCAGCTCAACCGCCTCGACAAACTCGCCGGCTCTCAAGTCCTGTTGGCCATAAGCGATAAAATAATCTTCCAGCGCCAGCGTCCTACAGCCCTCGGCAGATCTCAGGTGAAGCTTTGCCCCCAGCGCAATAAAAACGGGCGGCACATCTCCAATCGGTGATCCGTTGGCAATGTTGCCCCCGATCGTTCCCATGTTGCGCACTTGCCAGCCCGCGATCCGCCGCCAATAGCTCTCCAGATGCGGAAAGGCCGCCGTCAAAGCCGGCGCAGCCTCGCTGTAGCTCACACAAGCGCCAATCTTCAAAGCCGAGCCTGTCCGCTTTATCTCGCGCAGCTCGGGCAAATGGCCGATAAACACCGCTGGCGTGATAGGCTTCATCAGCTTGGTCACCCACAGCCCGACATCCGTCGCCCCCGCCACAATCGTGGCCTCGGGGTGCTCGGCCAGAACCGCGCTCAAATCGGTCAGGCTGGCCGGCAAAATCGCGCGGTCCTCCCCGCGGCACAGATCCACCCGCCGCCCGTCGTTCAATGCCTCAAGCCAGGCCGCCACATCGGCGCGCTCAAGCGCAAGCGGATCCGCCGCAGGCGTGCCCAAAGCGGCAGCCGCCCGCGCCGCCTTGAAGATCGGCTCATAGCCGGTGCAGCGGCAGAGATTGCCTTGAAGCGCGGTCTCGATCTGCGCATCACTCGGCTCAGCCGTCTCCATCCACAGCGCATAAAGCGACATCACAATCCCGGGCGTGCAAAAGCCACATTGGCTCCCATGCGCCTCAACCATGGCCCGTTGCACAGGGTGCAAGCCACCATCCGCCCCGCGCAGATGCTCGATCGTGACCACGTGACAGCCGTCAAGACTTGCCAGAAAGCGGATGCAGGCATTGACCGTCTCATAGCGCAACCCCTGCTCGCTCAGCCGCCCGACAAGCACGGTGCACGCACCACAATCGCCCTCGGCACAGCCTTCCTTTGTCCCCGTCAAACGCTTGGAAATCCTCAGGAAATCAAGCAAGGTCTCCTGCGCGCCCACAGTATCGAGGCGCACGTCCATACCGTTCAGCAAAAATCTGATCTCGTTTCGCGGCGACGGCATGGCATGACCTTTCCTAAGTCTTCAAACGCACAGCTTACGCCCGTTTGACTTTCAACAAAAGCAGCGCTTCGCGCTAGACACTTTCAACAATAGTTATAAAATATAATCCCGCAGCTTCGGTCATACTGCCCCGAAGAAATGGAGTGCACCATGCCCTATGTCGAGAGTATCAAGGTTTTTTGCCGTGTGGTCGAGCTTGGATCCATCACCTCGGGAGGCCGCGATCTGCGCCTCACGCCCGCCGTCGCCTCCAATCGCATCAAAGAACTGGAAAAGCGCCTCGGCGTGCGCCTGTTTGACCGCACAACCCGCAAACTGCGCACAACAGAGGCGGGCCAGTTGTTTTATGATCACGCCCGAAGCGTCATCGACGCGCTGGAAGATGCCGAGGCCGCCGTTGCCGGCTTTTCCGGCCAGCCGCGGGGCGCTTTGCGTGTGTCTGCGCCGCTCGGCCTTGGCCAGCGCCTGATTGCCCCGCTCGTGCCCGCCTTCGCCCAAAGCCACCCTGATGTGCAAGTTCAGTTGCGCCTGTCAGACCGCAAGGTCGACCTCCTGGAAGACCGCCTCGACATTGCCTTCCTGCTCGGAAACCCGCCCGACAGCACGTTCAAACAACGCAAGCTCGCAGATGTGCCCCGTGCCCTCGTGGCCACGCCGGAGTACCTCGCACAGCACGGCACGCCCGACAGCCCACAGGCGCTCATGGCGCACAACTGCCTGCTGCTGCGTTATCCGCGCTCGCCCGAATACTTCTGGACCTTGGGCACAGAAGACGGCCCGCTCAAGCTCAACGTGCTGGGCCGCTTTGATGCCGACAGCTCAGATATCCTGACCGATTGGGCGCTCGCAGGCCAGGGCATCGCCAACAAACCGCGCTTTGAAGTCGCGCCCTATCTTGCGAGCGGCGCGCTCGTCGAAGTCCTGCCAGAGACACCGCCGGTCCCGACAAGTTTCCTCTGCCTCTTCCCGCACCGCAAGCTGCAAGACCCCAAGGTGCGGCTTTTCATCGACTATGTCGCCGATGCCCTCAAGCCGAGGCTGCGGGCACTGTCTTAACTCAGATAGTCAATGATCGGACAGTCGGGCCGCGCATCTCCACAGCAGGCATCGACCAGATGCGCCAGCTCATCGTGCAAAACCTGAAGCTCGCACTGTTTGGCGCGAATTTCCGCAAGCCGCGCACTGGCAATCTCCTTGACCTCGGCACTGCTGCGGTCTGCATCCTGATACAGCCCCAAAAGCTCGCGGCACTGGGCGATGGAAAAGCCAAAGCCCCGCGCCCGCCCGACAAAGGAGAGCTTGCGCAAACTCGCATCATCATAGTCACGATAGCCCGCCGCAGTGCGCGCCGCAGGCTCCACCAGCCCGATATCCGCATAATACCGCACCGTCTTTACAGGCAGCCCCGCAGCCTTTGCCGCGCCCGAAATATTCATAGTGAAACTCCCGCTTGACCTTCCCGCTACAGGAAGGATTACACAGGGCTACACAAGGAAAAACCAGCTGTCAAAGGAAAGCCCCATGCGCATCGCGCCGCTTCTTGCCATAGGTCTCGCCGCTCTGGGCGGTTTCACGGGGTATTCTGCACTTCGCGCGACGCCGGACGCGCCCGCAGAGGTCGCCGGTCCTCACACAATGGTCGAGGTCATTCTCCCCGCGACACTCTCGGCCAAGGCGCGGCTCGGCCAAACCGCCTATGAGGCCAAATGTGCCGCCTGTCACGGCCCCAACGGCGCAGGCAATCTCAACGCCGCCCCGCCGCTGATCCACAAGATCTACGAGCCGGGCCACCACGGCGACGAAAGCTTTCATCGCGCCGCCGCAGACGGCGTGCAGGCCCATCACTGGCGCTTCGGAAATATGCCCCCCGTCGCGGGCATCACCCGCGCAGAGGTTGCCAGCATCATCGCCTTCATCCGCGAAGTGCAACGCGCCAACGCGATCTTCTAACCGCGCCACACCGGCGCCACACACCGGCGCCACACTGGCGCTCTACAGGCGCGGGCCTAGCGTCGCGCCATCAAACCCGCCATATCCAGCATCCGCGCCGAAAAGCCCCACTCATTGTCATACCAGCCAAAAACCCGCAGCAACCCGCCAACAGACACGCTGGTTTCACGCCCCGACATGATAATGCTCTCCGACCTGCCCCGCAGGTCGGTCGACACAAGCGGTTCGGTAATATAGCCAAACAACGGGCTTGCGCCGGCCGCTTCGGCCAGAGCGGCATTGACATCCGCCACCCGCGCAGGCCGCGCAACCTGCACCGCCAGATCAATCGCAGAAACACTCGCCGTCGGCACCCGGACCGCACGCGCCTCGATCCGCCCTGCAAGATCGGGCAATACCTCGTCAATCAGCCGCGCCGCGCTGGTCGTTGTGGGCACCATAGACAAAGCCGCAGCACGACTGCGCACAAGGTCGCCGCGCGGCGTGTCAATCGTGGGTTGCGAGCCGGTATAACAATGCACAGTGGTCATATGCCCGCTCTCCACGCCCCAACGCTCATCCAGCAAGCTCAGCAACGGCGCAAGCGCATTGGTCGTGCAGCTGGCGTTTGACACAATCCTATGCGCCCCGATCTCGGCCTCATTCGCCCCCAGAACGATTGTCTTATCCGCCGCGCGGCTTGGCCCCGAAATCAGCACAGCCGTCGCACCGGCCTCAAGCCCGCGCTCCGCCACAGCGCGATTGCCCGCAGCGCCCGTGCACTCAAGCAACACATCGACGCCGCGCAGATCCAGCGCACGAATATCCGCCTCCGCATAAAACGGATACCTAAAACCATCCACATCAAGCCGTCGGGGCGCATGACCCACCGTGCCGGGGAACGGCCCGAAAATACTGTCATAGGCAAACAGATAGGCACAGCTCTCCAGCGGCGCGATATCATTGATCAGCACAACCTCGAACGCGCCCGCACGCGCGCCATGCAACATCCGCAAGATCGAGCGGCCAATCCGCCCGAACCCGTTGATCGCAATCCTGACAGGACGCTCGCTCATCTCAGTGTTCGCTCTCGCTCGTATAGCCCTGCCCCTCAAAGTAAGGCTCCATCTGCGCCACAATCACCGAGTTCTCCGCCAAAGCCCGCGCCATCAGCGCCCGCTCTTCCTCGGCAATATCATGGCCCAGCTCAAGACGTTCTTCCAGCGTGCCATAGCCCGTCACATCCAGAGGGGCGGTGTCGGCCTGCTTCAGGATCGCCACAGTCTCCCGCACGGCCTCCTCCTCATCCACACCGCTGGCATAGATCACAAGCGCCGCGCCCGTCGCCCCCTTGGGCAGACCGTCGCCCTCCTTGCGGCCAATCTCGACCAGCAAAGTATAAACCTGCTGTGGCTTCTTGGCCTTCTTCTCTTTGGCTTGTTCTGTCTTCCCGGCCATGTCCAGCCTCCCTATCCCGTCGCGCCTATGCGGTCGCGCCTATCCTGTCGCCGTGAGGCTTGGCGAACTGCAGAAGCCAAGTCAACCCGAACCGCGCCCAAGCCCACACCAAAAGACCAAACACCAAGACCGGCCAACAAGATCGGCCAAAACCCAAAAAAACGCCCCGCCCCCTTTTGCAAATCCGCACAGCCCCCCAA
>JAHBAM020000092.1 GCA_018500125.2 Roseobacter sp.
CATCCTGCTGCAGGACGGCGAAACCGTAGAAGGCGCAAGCTGGGCGCTCACAGCCCTTCACACGCCCGGCCATTTTGGCAATCACCTTGCCTTCGCCTGGGGCACTGCGCTGTTCAGCGGCGATCTGGTCATGGGCTGGGCCAGCTCCCTCGTCAGCCCCCCAGATGGCGATCTGAGCGATTTCATGGCCTCATGCACCCGCCTCGCCGCGGGCAACTGGCGGGTGTTTCACGCCGGACACGGCGCCCCGGTGACAAACCCGGCCGAACGCCTCGCATGGCTCATCTCCCACAGACAGAGCCGCGAAGCACAAATTCTCGCCGCCCTCAAAAGGCACCCGGCCAGCGCCAAGAGCCTCACAGCTGAAATCTATCGCGACACCCCGGCCGCGCTCCTGCCCGCCGCCGAACGCAACGTCTTCGCGCATCTTGTTGATTTAGTGCAAAAATCACAGATCACAGCCGCGCCCACGCTCTGCCCCACAGCAGAATTTGCCCTGTGCTGAGGCCCTGCGATTTTTTGCGCCAAAAGCAACAAAATCCGCTGGACGCCCCCCAAGGGTGTTGTTATATCCCCCAAATATTCCGGCGTAGCTCAGCGGTAGAGCAGTTGACTGTTAATCAATTGGTCGTAGGTTCGATCCCTACCGCCGGAGCCAAGATAGAGAGAGCCTGACGCGCAAGTGTCAGGCTCTTTTCTTTGTGCGCAGCTGTCGCCCGGCCAAGGCGCGTGCGGCGTCAGGCGGCGTAACGCCCGCCCGAGACCTGCTCGGCATGGCCAAGCGCTGCAAGGCTCTCAAGCAGCGGCTGAACGGTGCTGGAGCGGGCGCGCATAAAGCGGCGGGCAATCTCTTCGGGGCTGGCCTCGCCCACCTCTGCCAAAGCCTCGCGCACGGCCGCAATCTGCTCGGGCAGCGCCTTGGGCCAAGGGGCCTTGTCCAGTTTCGCAACCACACCAAGGTCCATATCGGCGGTCTGGCCTTTGGCGGCCTGTTGGCCCGTGGGGTTCTGATAATCGGGGCGCAACCAGCGGATATGGCCCCGCGCCTCCTCCTCCGCGCGTTCCTTGTTGAGCGCAACAAGGCGCAAGAGAATGTCATCTTCAGATAGATCGGCTGGCCAGCCATAGGCCTCGGCCACGGCCACATCTATCTGGTCATGCAGATCACGCAGAATGCCGATCAAACCCTGATCATAAATCTCGCGGTCCTTGCCCTCAATGGCCGCGCCGGCCCTGAGCTTTTCGAGCACGTTATACATCTGTGTCAGCGTCAACTTAGGATGCGCCGCCTGCTGCCGCTTGCGATGCGCATCCAGCTCCTCCCCCAATGCGCGCAACTGGGCGCGTTGTGGGTCGGTGAGGTCTGGGAAGGGGAATGGGTCGAAAATCTGCGAAGAATTATATCGCGGCGTTGGACCTAATATTGTTCCCTTTGCAAGCGCCCAAGTGACGTGAATCTTACTCGACAACACGGCGAGATACCAATCACTTGGAAGCGCAATACAGACCACTTCACTTTCAAAAAGGACATTGCTCGGTGCTTTCTGGAACACTCTATGCTTAGCAGTGCGAGTCGTCACAATGATGTCAGGCAACTTATCAATAGCGTTCCTCAAATCGGGACGAGGTTTTCCAAACAGCCACCAATCTTTTGCATATTGCTCTGCATCTTTTGAATTTGAGGATTTTGCATCCCGATCAGGCTTCACTTGATCCATTAGATGTTGAAGCGCTCTCGCGTTTGACTGTTTGGCTTCCCTAAGAGACAACCCAAAAAAATCAATAACGTATATCCCTCTCGGGTGTTGAGCGAGGTCTCGACCATTAAAGAATGGCTTAATTACACTTTTCATCCCTTGATCAACATCTGCGACATATTCGGTAGCAGTTTCTCTGGATATTAAAAATCCCATCCCATGCAGTTTAACGCCCATTTGAGCCAAGCCCGCATTTGCCGCTAAATCCCGAACCCCAACGATATCTGGTCCTATTGTAAGATCCGCAAATACCTTCCCCTTCTTTTCTTCGAAATCCACCAGAAAGCTCAGTGATTTCGAAGCATTACTTCTGACTTTGCTCAACTTTAAAAGCCTTCCGTTCGCTTGACCAATCGACGCAACAGTCATTGCTATTCTCACAGCAGCACCATCACTACCGTCCACCCAAGGGTGATCGGGTATTGCAAACAACAACGATAGCGGCTTCTTCGGGTCGGCCAGATGCGGCTCCAGCACGCGGCGGTTAAACGTCTGGCGCAAGCTGTTGGTGGTGATCAGCCCGAAGCGGCGGGTGCCTTTGCCTGTCTTGGCGTTGTAGCCCCGCGCCGCCAGCGCCGCCTTCTCCCACCAATACATGACCAGATCAGCGCTTTGCGGCATCTTCGGGTAGGCCTTCCACAGCGCCTCGACATAGCCGTCTCCCAAGCTGTCGCGCAGCCGGCTTGCGCCAATAAACGGCGGGTTGCCCACGATGAACTCTGCCTCTGGCCATTTGGTCGCCCGCGGCTTGGCATAGTCATAGACCTGCACCCGCGCGGCAGGGTCTGGCACCTCTTCTCCCGTCACAGAGTGGCGCAGGGTGGTGATCCCGTCCCAGCGGGTCACAGGCTGGCCCTCGGTGTCCAGCCGTGGTGTGCGCCCCTCCCATTCCAGCACAGCGTCGCCTTGGCGGATGTTCTTGAAGTCTCTGAGCACAGGCTCGCTCGGCGCGGCCTGCCCATAGGTGCGAAAATGCCATTGCAGATAGCCGATCCACAGCACCAGCTCGGCCACATTCGCCGCCCAAGGGTTTAGCTCCAGCCCCAGAAACTGGTGCGGGTCAACCGTGATGAGCGGGCGTGTGTCCCCCAGCTCGCCGAGAAGCGCCGTCACCTCGCCCTCCAGCCGCTTGAGCATTTCCAGCGCGACATAGAGAAAGTTCCCCGAGCCACAGGCCGGGTCCAGCACCCTGATATCGCAGAGCTTCTGGTGAAAGCCGCGCACCAGCGCGCGCGCCTCCTCTGCCTTGCCATCCTGCGTGAGCCGCTGCACCCCCGCCTGAACATCGCGCCAGTCTTCCCTGAGCGGCTCCATGATGGTCGGGGTCACCAGCCGCTCCACATAGGCCCGTGGCGTATAATGCGCCCCCAGCTTGTGGCGTTGCCGTTTGTCCAGCGCCCGCTCCAGAAGCGTGCCGAAAATAGCCGGCTCCACCTGTTTCCAGTCCGCCTCCGCCGCCTCGATGAGCAGGCCAAGCTGAAGGTGATTCAGTGGCAAAGCGGACGGATCATGAAAAAGCCCGCCGTTGAACTTTTTGACCTTTTGCGTGAAGGCATGGGCATACTCGCCCTTGTCCATCGCTTCCCAAAGCCCTGCGAGCGCTTGCTCGGCATCTTCAGGGTGGCCCTTCAGCCGCTTGAGCAGCTCTGTAAAGCTGTCGCGCGGGATAAGCTCCACATCTTCGGCAAACATGGAAAACAGGCAGCGCATCAAGAAGCGCGCCACAACCTCGCTGTCATGGCCCTGCCCCTCAAAGCTTTTGCCCAGCTCCGCCAGATGCGCGGCAATCTCGCGTGTGACCTCGGCCGATTTGAGCGAGGGGTCAAGGCTGAGCGGGTCTGTCCAGATCGTGCGCAACAGCGCGCGCGTCTCTTCCTGTCTGAGGTCTTCAATCGGGATACGGTAGCGGTTCCCGTCAGGAAACTGGTTATAGCCCTGCCCTTGGCGCGAGAAGTCGGCATAGACCTCGATCACATGGCCCACATCCATCACCAAAAGGAAAGGTGGCCAGCCGTCTTCCTTTGACACTGCCCGCGCATAAGAATCCGCCTGGTTGCGCGCCTTGAGCATCGTGTCATCAAAGCCCGCCGTGCCCCGCTTGCCATGCCCTTTCTGGCCTGTAGCGTCCGCCTCGGTCAGAAAAGAAAGTTGGTCTTTGCTCTCCCTGCCGGGCTTATGGCTGCCCTGTTTGGCCTCCAACACAAAACAGCCCTTGCGGTAAAGGTCGATCCGCCCGCGCCGCTCGCGGCCCGTGTGGGTAAAGGTGACAGGTCTTTCAAAGCGGTAATCGTTGTTCTGCCCCTCAGCATCGGCAACCTTGACAGGCTCAAGCTCCAATAGCTGCAAAAGCTCTGCCGCAAAGCTCTGGAAATTGGCCATCTCGTTGCCACCAGAAGCTGTCCAGCGCTCAATAAACTCGTCTACACCCTGACTACCCAAACCACTCACCAAAAAAACAACGCCTAGTGGAATCAGCCCTAGACCTCTTTGATTGAATAGAGAATGGCCAGACGGATCAACCGATCAATTTTCGTCAGGACACACGCCTTCCTAAACCCCGGCCCGTTTGGAAATGCCTCACAGGGCACCCCCATCGGCTCCAAACAACGATCAGCCCCCCAAAGCCCCGCCGCACTGATGTTGGACTAGATGGGCTGAACGTCAGGCTTGATCACTCCACAGCGCAACCTTGGCGTGTGATTTCCATATTTGTATGGGCACTGCAAAAAGTGATCTGCAAGATGCCCCGCCTCTTGCGCACCCCAAACAACCAGCCCCGAACGATCACATGGGGCATAAAGGACGGTGAATGTAATGTATCCAGAATGTAACCCATGAAGACACTCCCTAAAGTTACATTAGGCAGTAAAATCAGCTTTTCATATCAGGATGTTGTGGTGCCCCCACACGGACTCGCTCTATATGACAAACATCCTATAAGCCATTGTTTTATATACGACTATAAAAAACCGAGGCAACGATTTAGTACCACATTTGTGAACTATCTAGTACCAATATAAATTGCCCAGCGCCCCATACAAGCGCAACAAAGCTCCTCCATCCAAACCAATATACAACAACAGGCCCACCTACTCACAGGTCAATACAGCGGCTCTCAAGGGGTGCTGAGGATTGCTTCCGTTGTTGGCGGGGTAGTTGGTTAGTTTCAACTTGGCATTAAGTCGTGGACTGTTAGGCTGACGTTGAATGTTGTTGGAGGCTTAAATGGCTGATTGTACCGCTTGCGGGGAGAAGTTCAAACTGTTGGGTGCGAGGTTTGGGCCAGATGGCGACCTATGCGGTTCATGCTTCAATAAGTTAGATTACAATGCCTTGGTTGATCTTACCAATCAAAGATTAGGTATAAGTGCTCAAAGAGCACAGGACCGACTAGAGCGAGACGCTAGTATCGACGCAATCCTTCTGACCACAGAAACAGCACCCAACCTGAACATCACCAGACGCATTGAGATTGTTACCGCTGAGTGTGCTTTCGGCATGAATATCTTCAAAGACCTGTTTGCTGGTGTGAGAGATATTGTCGGGGGGCGCTCTGAGGCTGTTCAGAAGACGATGCGTGATAGCCGCAGGACTGCCCTCTACGAACTAAAACGAGAGGCATATGAGGTCGGGGCTAACGCTGTTGTGGGTGTTGACTTGGACTACGTTGAGTTGTCGTCA
>JAHBAM020000196.1 GCA_018500125.2 Roseobacter sp.
AGATGTGTATAAGAGACAGGTTGGTCTTGGGGCTGCGGCGGGCGGCTTTGTATTCGGAGATGTCGGAGATATTGGGCACCACAAAACAGGCCGCGTGAGGCAGGTTTTTGCGGATGTCGGCGCGGCTGACGGCCTGAACGGTGATATTGGCGTCGGCGGCGGTTGTCACGCTGACATTGAGGCGGGCCTCGCTTTGGAAGCGGTAGACGAGGCGGGTCAGATCGGGCAGCAGCGTGGCGGGCGGCGCGCCGGTGACGCGGATGCGGATCGGGCCTTCAAAGCGGGTGAGCACGGGCAGCTCGCGGCCTGATTCCAGGTGAAAGCTCAGCTCGAGGATGTCGCGGGCGATGTCGATATTGGAGCGCGAGGGGGCTTCGACCGAGGAGGTCGCGAAAGATTTGAGCGGCGGCAGGCCGAGGGCGCTCTCCTGCACGAAGTCGCGCGAGGGGGTGTCGGCCATATTGCCGGGCATACAGCCCACGAGGGTGAGGCAGAGGGGCAGCAGGAGCTTGCGCATTATGCGGTCTCCCCGCGCCGGGGCAGAGGGCAGGAGAGGCGGGAGGCGGTGGGACGTGCGGGCCGGGCCGCGAAAAACGCGACCGCACCCATGGCAGGAGCCAGCTCTGTCTTTTCCATGTTCAGCGTCTGCCTTCAAATTTTGTCGTTGAGCAGACTTTTCGCTGCTCTTCCTGTCTTCCTTAAGGATGAATTGGGGCGAAAAAGTGACAATTTGTCTTAACTCGGAACGACCCGTGTATATCTCAGAAAGGCCTTGAAAATCAACTGCTTCGAGTGGGCCGTTTTGGCAACACCCTTGTCAGGGGGGCAGATGCGCGCAATGGAGGCGGCCTTGGCGGGGCCAGATACGGGTCTTGAGGGAGCTGTGAGGGAGCTGTGAAAGGAGCTGTGGGAGGGGCGGCGCGGTCAGGCTTTCCAGCGCCGGTGAATCCAGAACCACTGGCCCAGATTGTCGCGCACAAGCTCTTCGAGCTGGTGGTTTACATCTTGCGTCATGGTCTTGGGATCGCTCGGCACAATCGGCGCCTGGGCGATGATTTCAAAGTCCAGACCATTGGCCTGTCGCACCGCATAGACGGGGATCAGCGCGGCGTTATACTTGAGCGCAAGCTCGGCTGTGATCATCGAGGTCATCGCCGGTTTGCCAAAGAAATCAAGCGCTTCTCCGGAGAAACTGTTGAGATCGGTCAGAATACCGAGCACACCGCCGGCGCGCAGATGCTTGACAAGCTGCTTCATGCCCGAGGGGCCTTGCAAAAACATCGGCTCGCCAATGGCCGAGATGGCGCGCACGTAATGGGCGTTGAAATAGGGGTTACGCATCGCCCGGTAGAGCGCGCCCATATTGTGACCGCGCGCAATCAGGCTGGCGCGCACGGCGTCATAATTGCCAAAGTGCCCCGTGACGAGGATCACCGGGCGGCCGGTGGCGCGGGCCTCTTGCAGCGCGGCGAGGCCCGGACCAGTGACGGGGGCGCGCGCGGCACGGGCTTTGAACGACTCGCCGGAATAGATTTCGATCAGGGTGCGGCCCGCATTGTCGGGCACCGCGCGACAGATCCGGCGCACTTCGTCTTGGGGCAGATCGGGCATGACATGGGCCAGATTGGCGCGCACGCGGGCGCTCCAGCCGGCAAGGGGCGCCAGAAGGCGCGAGACGATCCAGCCGACCAAAGGCACCCGCCAGCGATAGGGCAAGAGGAGGCCAAGGCCGATCAGCCCGCGAAACAGCAGGTTGCTGACAAAGTAGCCGGCGCGTTTGCGCAGGGGGAGCGGGGCGGCAGGCATGGGCGTTTAGCTTTTTGTTTTTCCGAATGTCTCGCGGTGCCAGACATAAATGCCCGCCGCGGCAATCACAAGCGCGCCCAGAGCGGTGAAGCCATCGGGGCTGTCGGAGAAGACAAAATAGCCATAGCCGATGGCAAACAGGATCCCCGCATAGGAGAAGGGGGCCAGCATGGCGGCCTCGCCTTCCATGAGCGCGCGGATCAGGGCGAGCTGCCCCAGCGTGGCGCAGAGCGTGATCCCGACAACAAGCGGCGCATCGGCCCAGGCGAGGGGCTGCCAGAACTGTGGCAGGGCCAATGTGAGCACCGCCGCGCCGAAGAGAGCGGTGTAAAACAGCGAGGTCCAGGCGTTTTCGTCGCGCCCGACAAAGCGGGTTGTGAGCGCATAGGCCGAATAGCAGACCGCCGCCGCAAGCGGCAGCAAGGCAAAGGGCGAGAAGACATCAGAGCCGGGGCGGATCACCAGAAGCGCGCCGATCAGGGCGGCGGCAATCGCCAGAGCCCGGCGCAGGCCGAAGCGCTCGCCCAGAAACAGGGCTGCGCCCAGCGTGATGAAGATCGGATTGGTGGACATGACCGAAGCGGCCTCGGCCAGCCCGATGTTTGAGATGCCAAAGAAGAAGAAACTTGTGGCACAGAGCAGAAAGACCGAGCGCGCAAGCTGTAGCTTGGGATAGCGGGTCTGGATGATCTGCGAGAATTTTGGCGCAATCAGCGCTGTGACAAAGACGGTCTGGCCGAGGTAGCGCACCCAGAGGGTTGTCATGGTGCCGACCCGTTGGGACAGCAGCTTGGCCATCATGTCCATGGTGGAAAAGCAGAAGATAGCCGCCAGCATGAGCAGGATGGCTTTGGTTGTGGATGAGAGGGGCATGGGCTGTCCTGCCGAAAATTCATTCGCAGGTTAACGAGTTTGTCATGCAAGGGAAAGCGTTTATCCCGCGTGGCTTTGGGCGGCTTTGGGCGGCTTGGCACGGCGCTGAGGCTCAGCCGCTTTCGGCCTCGTCCTCCTCCTCGTCGTCAACCACAAGCTGTAGCTCGCCAGTGGCCTGTAGATTGCCGATGGCGGCGATCACCGCGTTCATCGCGGCCTCGCCGTCTTTGACCTTGATGGCGGGTTTTTCGGCGATTTCCTCGCGCAGCCCCTCGGCCATGCGCTTTGAAATATTGGTGAGGATGAACTCGGCACTGCTGTGCAGGGCTTCATCGCCGCTTTTGGTGGCATAGGCGAGGGCGGTGAGCATGGTGTCGCCGTCCACGTCGCGTGTGAGCTTGGGCACATCGACCGGCCCGACACGGGCGGGGATATGCACGAAGGTGAAGATCGCTTTTTGCAGGCGTTGCCCGAAGGCGGCATCATCTTCGGCGAGGCCCGCGAGCAGGGTGTCGCGCATCTCGGAATTGGCAATGTTGAGGATCGCGCCGAGGCGCTCGACGGGGTCGTCCTCAAAGGCGCGCAGCGGCTCGTGCTCGAACTGTGCGGCCAGAGAGAGGCCGATCCGGTCGACGGCATCGGGCGTGACCTGCCCTGTGAGGGAGACCGCATAGCTTATTTTGCGCGCCTCAGGGCCGGGGAGCTTGCCCAGAAGCTCGGCCGCTTTGGCCACCGGGAGCTTGGAGAGGAGCACGGCGGCGACCTCTGTGCTTTCTTGTTGGAGGAGGGGGAGGAGCTTGTCCGGCTCCAGCGCGCGGATCCGCTCCCATGGATCGCCGATCTGGCGCACGCCCGCCTCTTTGCGCAGGCGCGCGGCGGTCTGGGGCGAGATACGGCCTTCAAGCGACTGGAGCGCCTCGGCAAGGCCGGCGGGAAAGACAAGGCCCATGGCCTCGATTTCGCGGGCGAACTCGGCGAGGACATCGGCCAGGGTCTCGCGGTTGATAAAGCCCATCTTGCCAATGGCTTCGGTCAGGATGCGCTGGCTTGTGTCGGGGAGGCGCTCCAGCGGGACATCGGCCCCTTCCTTGAGCAGAAAGCGCACGATGATTGCGGCCTTCTGGGCGGGGGTGAGCGCGGCGTTCTGGCGCGAGGGCATAACACTGCCGAGGGGCTGCAAAGCGGACATGGGGCTTCCTGTGGAGGTCTCGTTTGATGTCAGCAGAGCTTAGAGCGAAGCCCCTAAGAAAGCCTTTCGCCACCTGTGGGGGAGACAGGCGGCGCGCGCTATTGTGTCAAGGTTTTGTGCCAAGTTTGGCTAAAATTCGGTGCATTAAGGGCCGCTTAGTCAGGCCAGTGTAGCCAGGCCCGCGTAGTCAGGCCCGCGTAGTCAGGCCAGTGTAGCAAGCCAGTGTAGCAAGGACGGGCATGAAAGCGGGCGCATGGGCTGTGTCACTGTGATTTCGTCACAGTCATTTCGTCGCAGTCATTTCGCGACTGTGGGCTTGACACAGTGGTCTGTGCACAGTGGCGTTCCCGCCGCGGATACAGCGGGTCTTCGCCCATGATCAGCTGTTGACCAGCGGCACGCAGATGCCTGTTTCGCTGTCATAGCTTTGGCCCTGCGCGCAGCTCATGGCCTGATCGTGGCCACGCGTGCATTCGGCGCTTGCAAGGCTTGCAGACAGGATGAAGGCTGTTGTGAGCAAGAGTTTGGTCATGTGCTATCCTCTCTCATGGGTGAGGCGAGGATAGCACGTTTGGGGATGTGACGCCACTCAGGTGGGGATGCGCCTCACGTGGTTTTGAACACCCGCGCGAAGATCGTGTCGACGTGTTTCGTATGATAGCCCATGTCGAATTTGGCGCGGATGCCCTCTTCGCCAAGCGCTTTGACGACCTCGTCATCAGCCAGCAGCAGCTCCTGAAAATCAAGCCGCTCTTCCCAGACCTTGAGCGCGTTGCGCTGCACCATGGAGTAGGCATCTTCGCGGGAGACACCGGCTTGGGTGAGGGCGAGCAGCACGCGCTGGGACATCACGAGGCCGGGGAATTTGTTCATGTTTTCCAGCATATTCTCGGGGAAAATGAGCATTTTCTCGATCACGCCGGTGAGGCGGGCGAGGGCGAAATCAAGCGTGATGGTGGCATCGGGGCCGATGGCGCGCTCGACCGAGGAATGCGAGATATCGCGCTCGTGCCAGAGGGCGACGTTTTCCATGGCCGGGATCACGGCCATGCGCACAAGGCGGGCGAGGCCGGTGAGGTTTTCGGTCAGCACTGGGTTTTTCTTATGCGGCATGGCGGAGGAGCCTTTTTGGCCCATGGAGAAAAATTCGGCCCCTTCGAGCACCTCGGTGCGCTGCATATGGCGGATTTCGATCGCGACATTTTCGATGCTGGAGGCGATGACGCCGAGCACGGCAAAGAACATGGCGTGGCGGTCGCGCGGGATCACCTGGGTGCTGATCGGCTCGGGGCTAAGGCCGAGCTTGGCGCAGACGTGCTCTTCGACGCGGGGGTCGATATTGGCGAAGGTGCCGACAGCGCCCGAAATGGCGCCTGTGGCGATCTCTTCGCGGGCGGCGCAAAGGCGCGCCCGGTTGCGGTCCATTTCGGCATAAAAGCGCGCGAAAGTGAGACCCATTGTGGTGGGTTCGGCGTGAATCCCGTGGCTGCGGCCCACGCGGACCGTCATTTTATGCTCCATGGCGCGGGTTTTGAGTGCGGCGAGGAGCTTGTCCATATCGGCAATGAGAATATCGGCGGCGCGCACGAGCTGCACGTTGAGGCAGGTGTCGAGCACATCGGAGCTTGTCATGCCCTGATGGACAAAGCGGGCCTCATCTGAGCCGACGTGCTCGGCGAGATGGGTGAGGAAGGCAATCACATCATGTTTGGTCACGGCTTCGATTTCGTCGATGCGGGCGACATCGAACTCGACATCCTTGGCTTTCCAGACGGCGTCGGCATTTTCGCGCGGGATCACGCCCAGATCGGCCATGGCGTCACAGGCGTGGGCCTCGATTTCATACCAGATTTTGAATTTGGTCGCGGCGGACCAGATAGAAACCATTTCGGGGCGGGAGTAACGCTCGATCATTGGGATGCCTTCGCTGTTGCGGGTTGCGGGTTGGGATGCGCTGCTCATAGACTGGGGGGGGCTTAAGCTCAAGTCAGGACAGAAACGAGACAGAAGAGAGATGGGGCATCAAACAGGATTTGCCCGGAAAATGCGGCTGATATGCTGGTTTTGAGCGATTTTGCGGGGCGTTGGACGCTGTCGCGGCGGATTGTGCCGGCGGCGGGGGCACCGGCGCGGTTTGAGGGCGTGGCGCTCTGGGCCTGCGAGGGGGCCTATGAGGAGCGTGGCCTTTTGACTGTGCAGGGCCAGCCGCCTCTACAGGCGGAGCGGCGCTACCGCTGGGATGCCGATTTGAATGTCTTTTTTGAGGACGGGCGGTTTTTTCATCAGGTGCCGCCGCAGGGCGGGGCCACGGGGCATTGGTGTGCGCCGGATCAATATGATGTGGTTTATGATTTTGCCGGCTGGCCGCGCTTTGAGGTGCGCTGGCAGGTGCGCGGGCCTCGCAAAAATTATGAAATGATTTCGCATTATTCTCGCGAATAAGCGGTTCTGACTTGCGAAAAACGCTTTGCTGGTGCAGAAATTGCGAGAAAAAAATGGAGGGACGTGGAATGACCACTGCCGTAACGAATAAAGTATTGATCGAAACCTTCGGGGCCACATCGGGTGCCGGGCTTTGGGCCAAGCGGGTTGCGCTTGTGGTTGCGGGCGTTCTGGCGCTGGCGATCTCGGCCAAGATTGCTGTGCCGATGTGGCCGGTGCCGATCACCATGGGGACCTTTGCGGTGCTGACTCTCGGCGCGGCCTATGGGCCACGGCTCGGGCTGGCGACGATTGCGGCCTATATGCTTGTTGGTGTGATGGGCTTTGATGTGTTTGCCGGCTCATCGGCCGAGGCCTATGGTCTGGCCTATATGATGGGTGGCACGGGTGGCTATCTGGTGGGCTATGTGCTGGCTGTGCTCGCGCTGGGCACGCTGGCGCGCATGGGCTGGGACCGCTCGGCGGGCAAAATGGCCGGTGCGATGCTGATCGGCAATGCGCTGATCTATATCCCCGGTGTGCTCTGGCTCGGCGTGCTCTACGGCTTTGACAAGCCGCTGCTGGCCTGGGGGCTGACGCCGTTCCTGATCGGGGATGCTGTGAAGCTGGTTCTGGCGGCGATGATCCTGCCGGCGGCCTGGAAGCTTGTCGGCCGCGCCCGCGGCTAGGCTTGAGACCCAAGTGAGATTTGGAGCGCGCCAGAGCCATCTGGCGCGCTCTTTTTTTTGGGATCGGATCAGCGCGGGGCGCTGATCCGACCGGGGCGAGGGGGCTTTGCCCGCTCGCGCTCCCCCAGGATATTTCTGGAAAGAAAAAGGCGGGACGGCGAAGCGCGGAAGGTCATGCGCGTCAGGCGTTGGCGCGGATGGCATGGGCGCGGTTGGCAAAGCGCGGGACAGTAAAGCGCGGACGGCACGGGCGCGCCGGCGAAGGCGTGGATGGCATAGCGCGGCAGGCGCTGGCGCTGTCTCTTATACACATCT
>JAHBAM020000128.1 GCA_018500125.2 Roseobacter sp.
GGAGCAAACCCGAGAGGGAAAAATCTGCCCGTTCTCCCCGTTGCGGGCTGCCCAAAGCCGTCCCACCTGCTAAAGACAGCCCAAAGGAGCCGCCCATGCTGCTACGCCTCGCCAATCTCTCGCTGCTCGTGCTGTTCCCGCTCGCCTGGTCAGCGCCCTTGATGAAAGCGGGCCTTCTGCCGCTCTTTGCGCTGAGCGAAATCTCGGTGATCTCCGGGCTTCAGGCGCTCTGGCGCACAGACATCCTTCTCGCTCTGGTCGTCACGCTCTTTGCCCTCTGCCTGCCCTATCTCAAGACAGTCGGCCTCGCGCTTGTGCAGTTCGGCCTGCTCAAACCTGCCCTGCTGCCCCTGCTCTGCGCTCTGGGCCGGTTTGCTATGGCCGATGTCTTCCTGATCGCGCTCTACATCACCCTCGCCAAAGGAATCGGCCTCGGGCGGATCGAGACAGCTTGGGGGCTGTATCTCTTCACAGCCTGCATTTTCGCCTCGCTGATCATCGGCTTGGCCACGAAACAATCGCTCCAAAGCCCGGCGATTGTCCCAAAAGACCCTGATAAATAGCGCGCAAACAACCTATTTCGCCTCAAACCCACCAAAAACCTTGTTATTTCCCGCAAATTTTTGGAAAACTGTCGGCAGTATTTTGCTCATACGAGTGTTCGGGGTCCGGGGGGGATTCATGGTTACCGTTTTGCAGGGCCTGCGCGCCAGTGCCTTTCTTCTGCACCGTCTGGCCTTTGTCACAGTGGCGCTGGCCGGTGGGTTTGCTCTGATCTATACAGCGCTCTGCGCCATGGGCTTTGCGCCCTGGCTTGACATATCGCTCGGCCTCGCGGGGCAACCTCTTGAAAATGCAGGCATATGGTTTCAGTCCAGCCTGACGGGCCTGGCCGTTCTGCTGCTGTTCTTTCTGCCCTCCAACAGGCGCATCCTCGCCTTGGAAAACTCGCACCGCTCCTTTCAGCTCGGAATGCACGATGTCGCCCGCGCCTATCACCACGCCCATGCCGCCGACCGCGCCAACGCCTTCCAGCTCAGCTCCGAGTTTGACTCGGTGCGCGAGCGCCTCGTCTATCTGCGCAACCACCCCGATCTTGGCGCGCTTGAGCCGGAGGTGCTCGAAGCCGCCGCGCAAATGAGCCATATCTCCAAAGAGCTGGCCCAAGTCTATTCCGATGCGGCCCTGTCGCGCGCCCGCGACTTCCTGCGCCAGCGCCAGACCGAAATAGAGACGTTCAACAGCCGCATCACAGCCGCCAAACAGGTCGCCACCGAGCTAAAACACTGGCTGCATGAGGTCGAGCTGGAAGAAAGCGTCGCCGCCAGCCAGCTTGAGCGCCTGCGCGACGAGCTGCATGAGGTGCTGCCCGAGCTTGGCAAAATCTCCATGGTGGAGCTGGAAGCCGAGAGCGACACCGTCACCCGCCTGCCCCGCGCGGCCGAATAAAGGCGATCCAACCCACCTCCAACCCACCGCTAACCCACCTCTAACCCCTCTCTAAACCGCCACGAGACACCTGCGACACACCCGCGAAACCGCCGCTCAACCCAAAGCCCAGCCGCCACCCTCCTTTAAGCCTGTCATGCGGTCATGGTTGACGGCAGCGCGGCGCTCGGACATACCCGAAAAATGGCAAAGAAACTCCAATACGTCTGCACGGCCTGCGCCGCCTCAAGCCCGAAATGGGCCGGCCAATGTGACGCCTGTGGCGCTTGGAACTCGATTGTGGAGGAAACCCCGCTCTCGGAAGGCTCAAGCTCCAAATCGATCGGCGCCAAACGCGGCGGACAGGTCGCGCTGAGTGATCTGTCCAGCCATGAAGCCCCGCCGCCGCGCACCATCAGCGGCATGGACGAGCTGGATCGCGTGCTCGGCGGCGGCCTCGTCCCCGCCTCGGCCATCTTAGTCGGCGGCGATCCGGGGATCGGCAAATCCACCGTGCTCTTGCAAGCCGCCGCCCAGTTTGCCTCCCGCGGCCTCAAGACAATCTATATTTCAGGCGAAGAAGCCTCCGCCCAGGTGCGGATGCGCGCACAGCGCCTCGGCCTCAATCAAGCGCCTGTCCAACTGGGCGCAGAAACCAACCTGCGCAATATCCTGACCACGCTGGAGGCCGAAAAGCCCCAGCTTGCCATCATCGACTCAATCCAGACCATGTGGGTCGATACCGTCGACAGCGCCCCCGGCTCCGTCTCACAGGTGCGCGCCGCCGCCCATGAGCTGACGAGCTTTGCCAAGCGCAAGGGCGTCTCCGTGATCCTTGTGGGCCATGTCACAAAAGACGGCCAGATCGCCGGTCCGCGCGTGGTTGAGCATATGGTGGATACGGTGCTCTATTTTGAGGGCGAGCGCGGCCATCAGTTCCGCATCCTGCGCGCTGTCAAAAACCGCTTTGGCCCGGCTGACGAAATCGGCGTCTTCGAGATGACAGGGGCCGGGCTGCAAGAGGTCAAGAACCCCTCGGCGCTGTTTCTCTCCGAGCGCGGCACGCCCTCGCCCGGCTCGGTTGTCTTCTCCGGGATCGAGGGCACCCGCCCTGTGCTGGTCGAGTTTCAGGCGCTGGTCGCGCCCTCCCCCCACAGCCAGCCGCGCCGCACCGTGGTCGGATGGGACAGCTCCCGCCTCGCCATGATCCTCGCCGTGCTCGAGGCCCGCGTCGGCATTCCCTTTGCCGGGCTGGATGTCTACCTCAATGTCGCCGGCGGCATCAAAGTCACAGAGCCGGCCGCCGATCTGGCCGTTGCCGCCGCGCTCCTCTCGGCGCGCGAAGATGCGGCGCTGCCCAAAGACACCGTGGTGTTTGGCGAAATCAGCCTCTCCGGCGCGCTCAGATCCGTGTCCCAGACAGAAAACCGGCTGAAAGAAGCGCAAAAACTTGGATTTTCAACCGCAATCATGCCAAAGGGGGATAAAGCCCCGGCAACCTCTGGCCTCACCGCCAAGCGCTATGAGGATCTGACGGCCTTTGTTGGCGATATTTTCGGCGCGGGCTAGACCGCCGCGCAAGACAGAAAGAAGAGAGTGACTATGGAAGGTTTTACAATCGTCGACGGCGTTGTCGCGCTGATCATCGTTGTCTCGGCCCTGCTGGCCTATTCGCGCGGCCTTGTGCGCGAAGGTCTGGCCATCGCGGGCTGGGTGCTCTCGGCGTTTCTGGCCTTTCTCTTTGCTCCACAGGTGCAACCTCTGGTCAAGGAGGTGCCGGTCATCGGCAAGCTGATCTCTGACAGCTGCGAGCTGTCCATGATCGCGGGGGCCGCCGCGATCTTCACGGTGGTTCTGGTGATCGTGGCGCTGTTCACACCGCTGTTTTCCTCGGTGATCCAGCGCTCGGCCCTCGGCGGGCTGGACCAGGGGCTTGGCTTTCTCTTCGGCGTCGCCCGCGGCATCCTGCTCGTGGCGATTGCGTTTTTTGTCTATGAAACGGTCGTCACAAGCCAGGACATCGCCGCAATTGATGACAGCCGCTCGGCCCGTGTCTTTGGCAAAATGACCGGTGCAATCGAGGAGCGCGACCCCGAGCAAGCGCTGGGCTGGATCACCCTGCAATATGAAGAGCTGGTCTCGACCTGCGCCCAATAATACGCGCCAAGTCATCAAACTGTCGTATCCTTGGGTGACATAGCCGCGCGCGCGGCTTATGAAGGGGCAAATCTGTCCTCAGGATTCGGAGCTGCCCGCCGTGCCCAACCCTTCTTCGCCGCTGACTTGTGAAAAACCGTTCTTCGCCCATCCCTTTGATGACGATAAACTCAAAGAAGAATGCGGGGTCTTTGGCGTCACAGGCGTGACAGATGCCGCCAATTTCGTCGCTCTGGGCCTTCATGCGCTCCAGCACCGCGGTCAGGAAGCGGGCGGGATCGTCTCCTATCACCCGGATCACGACTTCAACTCGGTGCGCCGTTTTGGCTATGTGCGCGACAATTTCACCAAACAATCGCTCATGGAAACCCTGCCCGGCGCGCTTTCGATCGGCCATGTGCGCTATTCCACAGCCGGCTCCAAAGGCGCGGCGATCCGCGATGTGCAGCCCTTCTTTGGCGAGTTTTCCATGGGAGGCGCGGCGATTGCCCACAACGGCAATATTACAAACGCCGAGGCCCTGCGCCGCGAGCTGATCGAACGCGGCAGCATCTTCCAGTCCAGCTCGGACTCCGAATGTATCATTCATCTCATGGCCCGCAGCCTGCAGCGCAACATCCCCGAACGCATGGAAGACGCGCTGCGCCGCGTTGAAGGCGCGTTTTCCATCGTCGCCATGACCCGCACCAAGCTGATCGGCGTGCGCGACCCGCTCGGCGTGCGCCCGCTTGTCCTTGGCCAGATCGGCGAGGGCTGGGTGCTCAGCTCGGAAACCTGCGCGCTGGACATCATCGGCGCAACCTATGTGCGCGAGATCGAACCCGGCGAAATGGTGGTGATCACCGGCGATAAAGTCGAAAGCAGCTTCCCCTTCCGGCGCCAGAAATCGCGCTTCTGCATCTTCGAACACGTGTATTTCTCCCGTCCCGACAGCATCATCGGGGGCCGCTCGGTCTATGAAACCCGCCGCCAGATCGGCGTTGAGCTGGCCCGCGAAGCGCCCGTGGAGGCCGATCTTGTCTGCCCCGTGCCCGACTCAGGCACCCCCGCCGCCATCGGCTTTTCTCAGGAAAGCGGCATCCCCTACGCCATGGGCATCATCCGCAACCAATATATGGGCCGCACCTTCATCGAGCCGACCGAAAGCATCCGCAACATGGGGGTGCGCCTCAAGCTCAACGTCAACCGCGCGCTCATCGCGGGCAAACGGGTGATCCTTGTGGATGACAGCGTCGTGCGCGGCACAACCAGCCGCAAGATCAAGGAAATGATTCTGGATGCCGGCGCCGCCGAAGTCCATTTCCGGATCGCCAGCCCGCCCACCGCCTGGCCCTGCTTTTACGGGGTGGACACCCCGCAGCGCGAAAAGCTCCTCGCCGCAACCATGTCCGAAGAGGAAATGCGCGACCACCTCGCAGTGGACAGCCTCAAATTTATCTCGCTGGACGGGCTGTATCGCGCGGTCGGCGAGGCCGAAGGCCGCAGCAAAACCTGCCCGCAATATTGCGATGCCTGCTTCTCGGGCGAATATCCCGTCGTGCCCGCCGATATGGTCTCCAAAGGGTTTGAGATGAAAGCCGCCGAGTAAACAAAAGCCTTAAGAACGCCACGAAAGCTACGGATATGACAGACAAAATCGCTCTCATCACAGGCGCGTCCCGCGGCCTCGGCGCCGCTCTGGCCGAGGCGCTCTGCGAGACCCACCACATCGTCGCGGTGGGGCGCACCACAGGCGCACTCGAAGAGCTTGACGACCGCATCAAAGCCAAAGGCGGCGCCGCCACCCTCGCCCCGATGGACATCACCAACACCGATGCCATGGGCCAGCTCTGCCGCTCGATCTATGAGCGCTGGGGCAGCGTCGACATCTGGGCGCACACCGCCATCCACACCGCCCCGCTCTCGCCCGCCGATCATATGGATATGAAAGGCTGGGAAAAATCGGTCGCCATCAATCTCACCGCCACAGGGCTATTGATCGGCTATGTCTCGCCCCTGCTCACCCCCCAAAGCGCCGCCCTCTTCTTTGAAGACGGCCACGGCGGCGAGAAATTCTTTGGCGCCTATGGCACAACCAAAACCGCCCAAATCGCCCTCGCCCGCAGCTGGCAGGCCGAAACCGTCAAGACCGGCCCCAAGGTCCATATCCTGAGCCCCAAACCGCTGGCCACAGCGCTCCGGGCGCGCTTTTTCCCGGGCGAAGACCGCGCCCCCCTTGCGCCGCCTGCCACTGAGGCCGCACGCCTCCTTGCCGAATTGCGCGGCTAACCCCACACTTTTTCTTTCTAGAAATATCCTTGGGGGAGTTGCGGGGGGATTGATCCCCCTCAACAAGTCGGATTGCCCGCAGCGCAATTCGAAGGCTTTAAAAACTGTCGCATAAACGACTCTATTGCAAACCCCGCGCCAACGCCGCCTTGCTCTGTACGCGCCCCTCCTTTATTCAAAGAAAAAACAGTCAGGCGGCCCTATGCGTATTCTTCTCACCAATGACGACGGCATCAATGCCCCCGGCCTGAAATCGCTCGAAAAAATAGCGTGGGATCTGGCTGGCGCGAAGGGCGAAGTCTGGGTTGTCGCCCCTGCATTTGAGCAGTCAGGCGTTGGCCATTGCATCAGTTATACGCATCCGATGATGGTGCAGAAGATGGGCAAGCAGCGCTACGCTGCCGAAGGCTCTCCTGCCGATTGCGTTCTCGCAGCGCTGCATGACATCCTGCCCGAGCGGCCCGACCTTGTGCTGTCTGGCGTCAACCGCGGCAACAACTCTGCCGAAAATGCCGTCTCTTATACACATCT
>JAHBAM020000018.1 GCA_018500125.2 Roseobacter sp.
AGATGTGTATAAGAGACAGCTCTTGAAGCGCTCGAAACCATCGGCCTGTGCGATGCGCCGCCCTCCGGTGTCGAAATTCTCACAGGCGCCGGCGCGATCCTTGGCGCTGACGGGCGCATCCGCTTCCCGCGTGCCCTTGTCGAGGATATGCTCGCCAAAGCCGCCACCTCGATCACCCTCTTTGGCCGCAGCCCCGACCATGACCTCAAGCTCGAAGGCGCGCGGGTCCACTACGGCACAGCCGGCGCCGCGGTCAATATGGTCGAACCCGACGGCCAGACCTACCGCCACAGCACGGTGCAAGACCTGCACGACGCCGCCCGCATCGCCCATGAGCTGGACAATGTCCACTTCGTGCAACGCCCCATGGTCTGCCGCGACATCTCCGACAACCGCGAGATGGACCTCAACACAATCTACGCCTGCTGCGCCGGCACAACCAAACACATCGGAACCTCCTTCACAGAGCCGGCCTTCGTGCCCGACGCCCTCGAGCTGCTGCACCTCATCGCCGGCGGCGAAAGCAATTGGCGCGCCCGCCCCTTCGTGAGCAATTCCAACTGCTTTGTCGTCCCGCCGATGAAATTCGCCACAGAGGCCTGCGAAGTCATGGAAGCCTGCATCCGCGGCGGCATGCCCGTGCTCTTGCTCTCCGCCGGCATGGCCGGCGCCACCGCGCCCAGCACCATCGCCGGCGCCCTTGTCCAGGCCACAGCCGAATGCCTCGCCGGCATCGTCTATGTCAACGCCATGGCGCCGGGCCACCCGGCCATCTTCGGCACATGGCCCTTCGGCCTTGATCTGCGCACCGGCGCTATGACAGTCGGCTCGGGCGAACAGGCCCTGCTCTCCGCAGGCTGCGCCCAGATGCACAAATTCTACGGCCTGCCGGGCGGCGCGGCAGGCGGCGCAAGCGATAGCAAGCTGCCGGATATGCAAGCCGGCTGGGAGCAGATGTGCTCCAACGTCATGACGGGGCTGGCGGGCTGCAATATGGTCTATGAGGCGGCCGGAATGCACGCCTCCCTGCTCGGCTTTTGCCATGAAAGCCTGATCCTCGCCGATGACCTCATCGGTCAGGCCCAGCGCTGCGTGCGCGGCATCGAGGTCGATGACACAACCCTCGCGCTCGACCAGATGCGCGAGGTCTGCCTCGGCGGGCCGGGCCACTACCTTGGCACAGACGCAACCCTGAGCCGGATGCAAACCGATCATGTCTACCCTGCTCTGGGCGACAGAACCTCGCCCAAAGAATGGGTCGAAAAAGACAAGCCCGACCTCGTGGCCAAAGCCACCGCGCGCAAAAACGAGATTCTCGCGCGCCGCGCCGCCGCCGCCTTTGATCCGGCCACAGACGCGGCGATCCGCGCCCGCTTCCCGATTCACCTGACACTCTAGGTCTTTTTCTTTGCTGGAAATATCCCAGGGGGTGCGGGGGACAGCGTCCCCCGCCTAGCCCTGTGGTGCGGGCACAGCGCCCATGGCCCCCGTCCATGACGCGGGCAAAAGCCGTCCCCGCCTCCGCCGGGCAGGCTCGGGCTACGCTGCGCCCAAGCCCCTTTCCAAAAAAACAGGGCGGCTCCCAAAAGCCGCCCCGCTGGTATTGCAGGTGTCCCTGTCGCCAGTTTATCAGCCCAGTTCGCCAGCCCGGTTTGTCAGGCCAACCCCTTAGGCCAGCCCCTCAGCCCAACCCCTCAGGCCAAAACCATCCGGCCCAGCCGCTCACTCGGTGACAGTCACACGCTTCATATAATCAGGCGCGCCCAGCACAGCGCCATTGCGCCCTGTCCCGCGCTTGATCTGGTCGAGCACATCCAGCCCCTCGCTCACCCGGCCCACAACGGTATATTGCCCGTTGAGCGAAGGATACTCGGTAAACATGATGAAAAACTGGCTGTTGGCCGAGTTCGGATCAGCCGAGCGCGCCATACCGACAACACCGCGCTCATAGGCAATATCGGAGAATTCCGCAGGCAGATCGGCGCGGTCCGACCCGCCGGTCCCCGCCATGGCCATATTGCCACCCTCCATCTTGCCCATCGCAACATCGCCCGTCTGCGCCATGAAGCCCTCGATCACGCGGTGAAAGGCCACCCCGTCATACTGGCCCTCGGCCGCCAGCGCGGTGATCTGCGCCACGTGTTTGGGGGCCACATCTTCCAGCAGATCCACAAGGATCACCCCGTTGGCCTCGCCCGCCACCTCGATCTTGAGGCCGGTGGCCAGGACAGGGCCGGCAGCCAGAAGCGCCGCCGCCACCGCCGCCAGAGAGCCACACTTACGCATCGGCGGCCACTTTCACCGAGATCATACGATCCGGGCTCACCGGCGGCTCGCCACGGGCGATCTTGTCCACGTGCTCCATGCCGCTCGTGACCTGGCCATAAACAGTGTATTGGCCGTTGAGAAAATCATTGTCTTTGAAGTTGATGAAAAACTGGCTGTTGGCCGAGTTCGGATTGGCCGAACGCGCCGCGCCAATAGAGCCGCGCGCATGGGGGATGCGGCCGAATTCGGCCGGCAGGTCCGGCAGATCGGAGCCGCCGGTGCCGGCGCGGCCGGGGTTGTAATCCACCTCCATATTGGCGTGCTGCACATCTCCGGTCTGGGCCATAAACCCGTCAATCACCCGGTGAAAGGCCACGTTGTCATATTGGCCGGCGCGCGCCAGCTCTTTCATCCGCGCGCAATGCGCCGGCGCGATATCGGGCATCAGCTCGACAACAACAGTGCCATCCTTGAGTTCGATCAGGATAGTGTTCTCGGGGTCTTTATAGTCGGCCATCAGGCGCTCCTTACTGGATCGGGTCAAATTGATTGGAAAGATACCTAAGCCCCAAAACGCCGCTCGGCAAGCCCGCCCGCCGCCAAAGATGAGGCCAAGCTTGACGATCGCGCCCAATCGCGCGAAACCCCCTCCCAAACAAAGCGCAGACAAACACACAACAGACACTTCGCAGACACTCTCAAAGGAGCACCCCATGGGCTGGATGACACTCGACGATTTGGACCTCGCCGGAAAACGCGTGCTCACACGGGTGGACATCAACGTCCCGGTCCAGAACGGCCGCGTCACAGACATCACCCGCATCGAGCGGATCGTGCCCACCGTCAAAACGATCCTCGCCAAAGGCGGCACGCCGCTTCTGGTGGCGCATTTCGGCCGCCCCAAAGGCAAATCCGTGCTCGATCTCAGCCTGCGCATCGTGCTGCCGGCGCTCGAAGAGGCGCTGGGCCACACGGTCGCCTTTGTCGAAACGCTGGACGCGGCCGAAACCCTCCCCGAAGAGGCCCGCGCCGCCGAAGTGATCCTGATTGAAAACATCCGCTTCCACGCCGGCGAAGAGGCCAATGACCCGGTGTTTGCCGCCCGCCTCGCCGGCCTTGCCGATGTCTATTGCAACGATGCCTTCTCCGCCGCCCACCGCGCCCATGCCTCCACAACAGGCGTGGCCCATCACCTGCCCTCCTGCGCCGGCCGCCTCATGCAGGCCGAACTGAGCGCGCTCGAAAATGCCCTCGCCACCCCGAAACGCCCGGTCGGCGCACTCGTCGGCGGCGCCAAAGTCAGCACCAAGCTCGACCTGCTGTCAAACCTCGTGGAAAAGCTCGACCTGCTGATCATCGGCGGCGGCATGGCCAATACCTTCCTCATGGCCGAAGGCGCGCGCCTCGGCGCCTCGCTGGTGGAGGCCGATATGCTCGACACCGCCCGCGAGATCATGGCCAAAGCCAAAACCACAGGCTGCCAGATCCTGCTGCCCAAAGACGGGTCCGTCGCGCGCGCCTTTGAGGCTCATGCGCCCTATGAGACCCTGCCGCTCGGCCCCGACACCGCGCTTGACAGCGACCAGATGGTGCTGGACACAGGCACAGAGTCAACCGCAGCGATCCTCACCGCGCTCGAGGGTTTGAACACCCTGATCTGGAACGGCCCGCTCGGTGCCTTTGAAATCGCCCCCTTTGACAGAGCCACACAAACCGCCGCCCAAAAAGCCGCCGCCCTGACCCGCAGCGGCGCCCTCGTCACCGTCGCCGGCGGCGGCGATACGGTCGCCGCCCTCAACGCCGCCGGCGTGGCCGATGACTTCAGCTATATCTCCACAGCGGGCGGGGCCTTTCTGGAATGGATGGAAGGCAAAGCCCTCCCCGGCGTCGCCGCCCTCGGCGGTTGAACACAGCCCGCCCGCTGTGGAGATATAGCTGAAG
>JAHBAM020000075.1 GCA_018500125.2 Roseobacter sp.
CCGACAGAAACCCGACCGCAGGCGACAGCACGACCCGCCCCGCCCCCTTGGGCATCTGCTGGCCCAGCCGCCACGCACTGCGCCCAAAGCCCATATACAGCCCGATCACGACCCCCAAACAGCCAAAGATCGCTTGCAGCGTCACCGAGCGCAACGACGAGGCCACCAGCATTCCAAGCGCCGCCCCGATCGCAATTCCGATCGCCCAAGCGCGCAAAATCTCCCAATCCACAGCGCCCTTCTTGTTGTGGCTCAAAACAGAGCGCACAGAGGTCACCACAATCGTCGCCAGCGAGGTCGCCAGACAGACCTGCATGAGCTGCGGCCCGTCATATCCAAGCATCTGAAAGGTATAGAAAAAAGCTGGCACAAGGATGATGCCACCGCCCACGCCCAATAGCCCCGCGAGCACCCCCGCAACAGCCCCGATCGCCATCAGCACTGCGAGCATCTGAAGGAGCAAACCTGTTTCCGGCATGATGATGATCCTGTCCTTTATCTCTGCGCTTCAGACGCACCCTCGCGCGCGCCGCACACAACGTCCAGTGCTTCTTTGATCAAAGCGCCCCCCGCGCCCTCCAGATGCGCCCCCTCCGAGAGCACCCGCCGCCATAGCCGCGCTCCGGGTTGGCCGGCAAAAAGCCCAAGCATATGCTTGCTGATCTGGCCGAGTTTGCCACCCGCGCCAAGGTGCTCCTCGATATAGGGCAGCATGGCCTCCACGGCCTCGATCGGGTCGGCAAACGGCGGCTGCCCGCCAAAAACAAGCGCATCCGCCGCGCCCAGAATATCCCAAGGCTGATGATAGGCCGCCCGCCCGATCATCACCCCGTCCATCCCCATGTCAAGATGGGTCTGGGCCTGCGACAGCGTGCCCACCCCGCCATTCAAAGAGAGGTGCAAATGCGGAAAAGTCTGTTTCATATCATAGACAAGCGAATAATCGAGCGGCGGAATATCGCGGTTTTCCTTGGGCGAAAGCCCCTTCAGCCACGCCTTGCGCGCATGAATGCTAAAGCGCCTCACGCCAGCGCTTGAAACGGTCTCCAGAAAGGCCGGCAAGACCTCTCGCGGCTCCTGATCATCCACGCCAATGCGGCACTTCACCGTGACAGGCACAGTCACCGCCGCCTGCATCGCCGCACAACAGGCCGCAACAAGCTCGGGCTGGCGCATCAGCACCGCCCCAAAGGTGCCCGACTGGACCCGATCAGACGGGCAACCGACATTGAGGTTGATCTCGGCATAGCCCGCCTCGGCCCCGATCCGCGCCGCCTCTGCCAGCTCGACAGGGTCAGAGCCGCCAAGCTGCAAGGCGACAGGCTGCTCCTCGTCGCGATGCGCCAGCAAATGAAACGCCCGCCCCCGCACCAGCGCCGGAGAGGTCACCATCTCGGTATAGAGCAGCGTCTCCTTTGACAAAAGCCGGTGCAAAAAGCGGCAATGCCGGTCGGTCCAATCCATCATAGGAGCCACAGAAAGCCGGGCCGCACGGGTCAATTCCGGCTCTTTGACTTTGATATCTTTATCTTTTTGCATCATCAGGCACCCAAGGCTCTGCGCCGGTCCGCCCCAAACGGCTCGGCTTAAGCGCCCGTTTAGGCCATCCCGAGCAAAACGTAAACGGGGCAGCCCTAGTCGCGAAAGGCCCGCTCCTTGATCCGCACCACAGGCTGGGTCAGATAGGCCAGAACCGTCTTCTTCTGCGACAGCATATCCACCTGAGCAATCATTCCGGGGATAATCTCAAGCGCCTCCCCCTGCGCATCCGTCAGCACGCCCTTCAAGCGGATTTCGACCACATAAACACTGCGTTCACCGTCCGGCGCCGTCACCGTATCCGCCCCGATCCGTGTGACCACCCCATCCAAAGCGCCATAGCGTGACGCATCATAAGCGGTGATCCGCACCTTCACATCCTGATTGGGCCGGATAAAGGCAATGTCGGCCGGGTCCACAAAGGCCTCAACCGTCACCGCCTCGCCAAACGGCACGATCTCGGCAACCGTCTGCCCCTGCTGGGCGACCCCGCCCAGCGTGGCAAAGAGCACCTGATTGACGATCCCGCGTGTCGGGCTGCGGATCTCGGCGCGCTTCAGACGGGTCTGCAAAGCCGGAATGCGCGTTTCCAGCGAAGCAAGACGCGCATGAACTTCGGTCAATTCCTGATGGGCTTTGGTGAGCTGTTCTCGCTTGCGCGCCACAATCTGGCTTTCAATCTCGATCACAGCAGTTTGCGCCATAACAATCTGGGTTTGGGTCTCTCTGAGGCGCCCGTTCAGCTCGGCAAATTGGCGGCGCAACGAAATAAGAGCAAGCGGGCTTTCGATCCGCTTTTCAACGAGCGGCTCCACCACCATGATTTCCTCTTGCAACAGCGCAATGTTCTGGCGCGCCACATCGCGGCCCACTTCGGCGCCCTCGATCTCAGCCATCTTGATGTCGCGCCGCGCTTGCAAAACCAGCAGGTCCGCAGAGAGCTGTTCTTTGAGAGACAAAAACAACTGCCGCTCCGCCTCCAGACTGTCCTGCGTCCCGGCCATGGCCGTCATGTTGAAATCATGGCCTGAAATCTGTGCTTTCAACCGCTCCCGACGGATAAACAGCGCGGCGGCCTCCGCCTGTGCCGTGTTCAGCTCCGAGCGCAGCAGGGTCGGATCAAGCCGCAGGATCACATCATTTGGCGCAACAATATCGCCCACCTTGACACCAATCTCGGTGATCGTGCCGGTTTCGGCCGCCTGCACAACCTGCACCAACTGGCTCGGCACAACCCGCGCGTCGGCACGGGTCACATCATCGATCTCTGTCATATGCGCCCAAAGGCCAACACTCAGCAAAACAAAGCCGACCGCAAACAAAAGGTAGCTGCCCGAGCGCCCCGAACGGCCCCGCAAGTCTCTGGCAATTCTGTCAAACTCTGCATCAGGCATTGGCAAGCGCTTCTTTGGGTTCGGGGCGGCGCGCACGCGCCATCATTTCGCTTTTGCTACCGTCAAAGCTGATCCGGCCCTCGTTCAATACAATCACCCGATCCACCAGCGCCAACAGGCTGGTGCGATGGGTCACAACAATCAATGTGCGTTGGTCGGTCGCCCAGTTTTTTATGTTCTCGATGACTTTGGCCTCGGTCTGCACATCCATGCTTGATGTCGGCTCATCCATAATCAGGGTCGGCGGATCGCCAATCAGGCTGCGGGCAATGGCAATGGCTTGCCGCTGCCCGCCGGATACCCCCTGACCGCCCTCGCGCACCGCCATGTCAAACCCGTGGGGATGACGCGCTGCCAAGGCTGCCGCCAAGGAGAGCTTGGCCTTTTCAGCCACCTCCTCATCGCTGACGCCAAACCGCCCGGCGACAATATTGTCGCGCAATGTGCCCGAAAACAGCCAGCAATCTTGCAAAACAGCCCCGATGTTGCGGGTGCGGTCCGCAGGATCAACCGCCCGAGCGTCAAGCCCGTCCAACATGACAGAGCCGTCGTCAGGCTCAAACAGCCCGAGGATCAGCCGCGCCACCGTGCTTTTTCCCGAGCCGACAGGCCCCATAATCGCGACTTTCTCGCCCGGTTTGATCTCAAGGTTCAGCCCCTTGAGCACAGACCCAAGCTCAGGATCATAGGCAAAACTCACGTTCTGAAACGTGATATGGCCCGCGATGTGCTCACGGCTCAAATAGCGCCGGCCAACCTCGCGCTCGCCCTCGGCCTTCATCATGTGATCAATCTGACGATAGGCCACGATCGACTGGTTGAGACGCGTCAATATCTGCGAAATCTGCCCCAATGGCGCGAGTGTTTTGCCCGTCAAAATCACACAAGCAATCAGCGCCCCCATCGAGACAACCCCGTCGCGGATCAGAAAAACGCCATAAAAAACAATCCCGATCTGGGCAACCTGCTGCACAAGCTGGGTAAAATTCACCGTGCCCTGCGCCAGAAGCCGCCCCTTGCCGCCGCTCTCTGACTGGTTTTTCACAGCCGCACGCCAGCGCGCGCGCATAACGGGTTCGGCCCCCGTCGTCTTGAGCGTCTCCATGCCCGAAAGTGTTTCCATCAAGATCGACTGTTTGGTCTGCCCGTCGCTGCTTGTCTCGGCGGCATATCTGCGCAAAAACGGCTGCACCCCCAGCCCCGCGATCAGCACAACAGGCACAGCCACCAAAGGCACAACCGCAAGCGGCCCGCCGATCATATAAATCACCGCGACAAACAGCGCCAGAAACGGAAAATCAACCAAAGCCGTCAGCGACGCCGAGGTGAAAAACTCGCGCACAACCTCAAAGTCGCGCATGATCGAGGCCATCTGCCCGTTTGTGCCGGTGCGGGCGCGCATTTTGAGCGCCAGAAGATGATTGAACAGCCGTTCGGCCATTTTTTCGTCGGCATATTTGCCCGCCGCATCAATAAATCTGATCCGCAACGACTTGATCAAAAAGTCAAACGCCAGCGCAAATCCAACACCAAACGTCAGCGCAAGCAAGCTGTCGATCGCCTCGTTCGGCAAGACGCGGTCATAGACCACCATGGTAAACAACGAAGATGTCAGCCCCAGAACATTGGCCACAGCCGCCGCCAGAAGGATCTGGATGTAAACACTGCGCAGCCCGCGAAACGCGCCCCAAAACCAATGCCCGCTTTCAGGCGGTTTGCCCGCCTGCCACTGTCGGTTGCGGCTCACGCGCAAAACATAGCCCGCCGCCGCAAGCCGGCCATCGCCGCTGTTCCAAAGCTGTTCTTGCGGTCCCTGCGCACAATCCACCACAACAAACTGGCCGGCATCGGTCTTGGCCAGAAGAACAAACGGCTCCCCCTCGGCATCAAGACAAATGAGCGGGAACAGGATCGGATCAAGCTGTGTCGGCTTGCCCGCGCCAAACTCGGCGCAAAACCCCGCGGCCTCAAGCGCATGAACGGCGTCTCGCACACCATATGCTTCGGTTTCGCCCTGAAAAACGCGCAGCAAATCCGCTTGGCTCAACTTGTGCTCAAGCCGCTCTGTCAAAAAGATAAGGCTTTTCTGGAGGGTATTTTGCATCATCCGACGGCCTCACCCTTCTTCTTTAATATCGTCAAGCCCGACAGGCCTCAGCGGTGCAATGATCCCGAGCGCATCCAGAATATCGCCCGTGACAGCCAGAATGGCATATTCGGCGCGGCGCGCCTCGCTCTTTTGACGGATGAGGCGCTCTTGCGCGAGGTCAAGCTCGCGCACCGCCTCGACAATCTGCGTGAAACTGCCCTTTCCCAGCTCGAACTGGCCTTTTGACGTCACAAGAGCCTCCTCGTTGAGCGCAACAGCCCGCTGGGTGGCGCTGAGCCGGGTCTGGATAGAGCCGGTTTCTGCCTTGGCTTGGCTCAAGCTGCGGGTCAATGCGCGCGTCAAGCTGTCAAGCTCCGCCAAAGCCTGATCCCGCCGCGCCGCCGCGCCGGCGACTGAGGCGCGCTCCAGACCGCCTCTATAGATCGGAAGGTCAATGCCCAGCCGCGCCTGCACCCCGTCAGAGAAACTCCCCTGATTGAAATCCGTCTCCAAAATCGCGGAGACCGTCGGCACACGGGTCCGCGCGCTCAGCGCCAGCTCTTGCTCCCGCGTCTCAAGGACAAGCCGAAGCTCGCGCAGCCTCGGACTGTTTTGAAGGGCAAAAGCCTCATCGCTCCGGCGCAGCTTTGGCGCAGCAGGAACATCAAGGCTCTGCACCGGTGCTAACCCAAAAATCTCGACCCAAACCGCTCGCGAGGAGGCCAGATCGGTGCGCGCTTGCGCCACTTCCGCCTCGGCATTTGACAGACGACCCTTGGCCGACAGCAGATCCGCGAGAGAGCCTGCCCCGGCGTCAAAACGCTCCTCAATCAGCCCGACAAGCCCCTCGATCTGGGCCGCATTTTGCCGCGCCTGAACAAGCAAAGCCTTGTCCCGCTCAAAATCAATCACCGTTTCAACCGCCTTGAAGGTGCGCGCGCTCAAACCCGCAACTTCAGACTGATACACCCGCCGCGCCTCGGTTTGCCGCAGGGCCACACGCGCCGCGCGGTGCCCGCCATCATAGATAATCTGGCTGAGGCCCAGAACAGGCACAGCGCTGCCCTCTGAGGTCACCGACCCTTCGATATTGATCTGTGGCCGCAACGCGCTTTTCTCGATGCCGATTTGCGCACTGGCATCCATAATCACCGATCCGGCCGCCCGTGACAGCGGACCCGTTGTAACCCCCTGCTGGATCAAGGCGGCAAAGCGCGTTTGCACGAGTGAGCGGTCGGTGCGTGCCCCATCCACCAGACGGCTTTGCCCCGTTCCATCGCTTGCAGAAGACAGCGCCACAGAGTGCATCACAGGGCGCGCGCCGCCCTCTTTCTGCGCCGTCTCACAGCCTGCCAAGGCCAGAAGGCAAATAAGTGTCGCAGGTTTCATACTGGCCTAACCCTCAAACCCGATGTCCAAAGCGGGCATATCTGTCTCAAGGTCGCGCGCAATCGAGTCCAGAAAACCATCGCTCTGCAGCCCTCTCCCAGACGGCGCCGCTTGCGCCTCCTGCGAACGGGCCAGAGCCTGACTGTGCGAGGAAAAAAGCTGCGCATAGGCCAATCCAAGCGCCCCGGTCTTATGAAGGTCAATTATGGTTGGCTCAGGCAAGGACATGAGCTTGGCTTCATTCACTTCATAATAGCCAAACCCGCCCGAGGCGGCGGGCACAAGGAGGCCAGCCGCCGCCAAAGCCCCTGCCAGACGCGCCGCCAGCGCGAGATCCGCCGCAAAACTCTGGAAATGCGCGCCCACCTGAGCAACAGGCGCCGCCAGCCTTTCGCCTTCAAAAAAGCGCTGCCCTTTTTCGGTGGCTTCGC
>JAHBAM020000153.1 GCA_018500125.2 Roseobacter sp.
GGGCGGTGCGCGTTTTGGTTTGATTGCGCCGGATGAGACAACATTTGACTATATCAAGGGGCGCCGTTTTGCACCCAAAGGCGCGGCATGGACCGCCGCTTGTGCGGATTGGCGCGGGCTTTGCAGCGACGAGGGCGCCTGTTTTGACAGTGAGGTGGCTCTTGATGCGTCCGAGATTGCGCCCACTGTCACATGGGGCACAAGCCCGGAGCAGGCGTTGCCGATAACAGGCCGTCTGCCCGAGGCCTCTGCCCTGCCACCCGCACGGAGCGAAGCCGCGCGGGCGGCACTCGAGTATATGGGCCTGAAGTCTGGTCAGCCGCTCGAGGGCACCACTGTGGATCAGGTGTTTATCGGCTCTTGCACGAACGGGCGTATCGAGGATCTGCGCGCGGCTGCGCAGGTGTTGCAGGGCCGCAGAGCAAAAATACCCGGTCTTGTCTCGCCCGGCTCGGCACAGGTTAAAGCGCAGGCCGAGGCCGAGGGGCTTGACCGGATATTTACCGAGGCGGGCCTTGATTGGGTGGGATCGGGCTGTTCGATGTGTGTCGGGATGAATGGTGATCTGGTCGGGGAGGGCAAGCGCTGTGCCTCGTCAACCAACCGCAATTTCAAGGGGCGCCAGGGTCGTGGCGCGCGCACGCATCTGATGAGCCCTGCGATGGTGGCGGCGGCGGCGGTAACCGGAGTGCTGACGGATGTGCGTAAGCTTCTGGAGGGGCGGGTCTGATGGCGGGCTGGAGCGTGCATCAAGGTCAGGCTGTGAGCCTGCCGCAGGCCAATATCGATACGGATCAATTGATCCCGGCGCGGTTTATGTCTGTGCCGCGGGCGCAAGGATATGGCCGCTATCTGTTGCATGATATGCGCCGCGATGCGGCGGGCGATCTGATCGCTGATTTCCCGTTGAATGCCAATGACGGCGCCAGCGTATTGATCGCGGGCCGCAATTTTGGCAGCGGGTCTTCGCGGGAGGCGGCTGTCTATGCGCTTGTGGATGCGGGGCTTTGCGCTGTTGTTGCGCCGAGCTTTGGGGATATTTTTGCAGCCAATGCCGTGAACAACGGGCTATTGCCCGCAACGATCGAGGGGGCGACATACGAGACACTGGCCCGGTTGCTGGATGGCGGGCCGCAAGACATCAGGATCGATCTTGACGCGCGCAGTCTTCAGCTCGGTTCTGTCTCTGTCAGCTTCTCGCTTGATGACAGCTGGGCGCTGAAACTGATCAACGGTTGGGACGATATTGACCTCACCCGCAATCACGGCGCGGCGATTGCTGCTTATAAAACCAATCGACATCAAACCGCAGCTTGGGCATGGCCCGACGGAGCGGATTGAAAAACCGCCATCCGGGCGGAACAGGAGGGCCATAACCCGGCCCGAAAAAAGGGGCGCAAGCCTCAAAACAGTGGAGAACGAAACGATGAAGATGAAACTACTGGGAAGCCTCCTTGCCGGGGCCACGCTCATCGCGGGCACAGTCAAAGCCGAAGAGACACTCTCGGCGGTGCACGCTTTTCCTGAAACTTTGATCTACACCAAAAGCTTTCTCGGCTTTGTCGACAAGGTAAACAAAGCCGGCGCCGGGGTCATCCAGATTGACGTGCGCGGCGGACCCGAGGCGATTGGTATGTTCCAACAGCCGGATGCGGTGCGCGACGGGATTGTTGATATGGTGTATACGCCCGGGTCTTTTTATGGCGGTGCGCTGCCAGAGAAAGACGCCATGGTGGCCTCCAACCTCACGGCTGTGGAAACGCGCGCCAACGGTGGCATCGCCCTGATTGACCAGATCCATCAGGAAAAAATGGGCCTGAAGTATCTCGGCTGGTTTGACAGCGGCGTGTGCTACAACCTCTGGACCCGTGACGAACCCAAGTTTGACGCTGCGGGCAATCTTGAAGTGGATGGCCTCAAGCTGCGCGGCAACAATGTGTATAACGCCTTCTTTACCAATTATCTTGGTGCGCAGGTTATCGATTTGCCAACCGGCGAGGTGTATTCGGCGCTCCAGCGTGGTGTTGTCGATGCGACGGGGTGGACACAGATTGGTTTGATTGATCTGAAGTGGAACGAGTTTTTGAACTACCGCATCGAGCCTTGCTTCTTCTCGACAGATCTCGGCGTGATTGTGAACAACGAAAAGTGGAACTCGCTGTCTGACGCAGCAAAGAAAATCCTTCAGGATGTCGCAATCCAGCACGAGAAAGACAGTGTTGAGGCGTTGACGGCCAAGCGGGATGAAGACTTTGCCGCGCTTGATGCGGCGGGCATGAAAGTGATCTCGCTGCAAGGCGAAGCCAAGGCCAACTACCTTGCCGCAGCCCGTGAGAAAACATGGGAGCGTATGAAAGAGGTTATGGCCGCACAGCCGGGCGGCACAGGCAACTATGATCGCTTGATCGAGCTGTTCTACGATTTTGACGCAGCAAAATAAAATATTTCGCGGGCCTGCCGCCTTTGGCGGGCCTGCGTTATTTTGAAAGACAAGAGATGATCAACACCACATATAAAGCACTGCTCTATGGCATGGCCATGATCTCGGGTTTGACCTTGGTGTGGATCATGGTTTCGGTCGTCGCTTCGGTTGTCATGCGCAATTTTGGGCTTCAGCCTTTTGCATGGCTTTTTACATCTGCGGAATACGGCCTTCTTTACATGACGATGCTCGGTGCGCCCTGGCTGGTGCGAGAGAAGGGGCACGTTCATATCGAACTGCTGACATCTGCCCTGTCCGAGGGGCCGCGCCAGATGTTGAGCCGCGCGGTGGCTCTGGCCTGTGTTCTGGTCTGCGCCATCCTCGCCTGGAAGGGAGGGGAGCTGGTTTTGACCAATCTTGAGCGCGGTGATTTTGACACCCGCGCCTATTATTTCCCGCGCTGGCTTCTGACCATCGCCTTTCCGCTCTCATTTGGCCTGATGGCTGTCGAATTTTCCCGCTTTGTCTTTGGCTCCGAGCTGATGCACAGCGGTGAAGCAGGGATACACGAATAATGGAATGGTTTGAGGCGCTCGCCCTCCTTCTGGGCACAATCATGCTTCTGATGGCGGTTGGTATGCCGATTGCTCTGGCCTTTCTGGCAGCCAATATCATCGGGGCCTGGATTTTCATGGGCGGGGAACGGGGCATCACCCAGCTTTTGAACAACGGTCTGGGCGCGCTGACCAAATATGCGCTGATGCCGATCCCGTTGTTTTTGCTTATGGGCGAAATATTTTTCCACACAGGGCTGGGCGGGCGGATGTTCACTGCGATTGACAAGTTGCTGGGCCGTCTTCCGGGCCGTCTGAGCTATGTCACGGTGTTGGGGGGCACGGCTTTTTCGACATTGTCCGGCTCGTCCATGGGCTCCACGGCGCTTCTTGGCTCTCTTATGGTGCCTGAGATGAGCCGTCGCGGGTATAAATCCCATATGAGCATCGGCCCGATCCTTGGCACGGGGGGGCTTGCGATTATCATTCCGCCCTCGGCCTTGGCGGTGCTCTTGGCAACGCTGGCACAGATTGATGTGGCAGCACTTCTGCTGGCGGGGGTGATTCCCGGTCTTGTGCTGGCCGGATTTTATATGGCGACGATCTATATTCAGACCAAGATCGACCCGACCGCCGCGCCGGCCTATGAGGTCGAAGCGCTTTCCTTTGTGACAAAGGTGAGCCTGTTGCTGCGCGAAGTGATCCCGATGGTGAGTGTGATGATTGTGATCATTGTGCTTATGATCCAGGGATTTGTAACACCTTCGGAGGCTGCTGCCTTTGGCGCTTTGGGCGTGCTCGTGCTTGCGGCGCTGTTTCGGTGTCTCACTTGGGAGGCGATGAAAAAATCTGTCATCGGAGCCTTGAGGGTGACGCTGATGGCGTATCTTATTGTCTTCGGCTCGGCGACTTTCAGCCAGCTGCTGGCCTTCTCGGGGGCCTCTCGCGGGCTGGTCAGCTGGGCCACCAGTTTTGATCTGGCGCCGCTTGCGATGTTGCTGGTGATGTTTGCGGTGCTCTTGCTGCTCGGGATGTTTATGGAGCAGATCTCGATCATGTTGCTCACGGTTCCGATCTTTTTTCCTTTGGCCCAAACACTCGGATTTGATCCGATCTGGTTTGCCCTGATCATGCTGCTGTCTTTGGAGATCAGCTTTACAACCCCGCCCTTCGGATTGCTCTTGTTTGTTATGAAGGGGGTATCTCCGCCGGGGACGACCATGCGCGAGATTTATACCTCGGCTTTCCCCTATATATTTTGTTCGCTGGTCTTGGTGGTGCTGCTGATTGCCTTTCCTCAGCTCGCCCTTTGGCTGCCGTCGCTGTGACGTGCTCTGGCGCGGGGTATGCTTGGTGAGGTTTATTTCATGCTCTCGGAGGGCACGCGGCGTTCGAGCCAGCCGAAGAGCGAGACGAGGATGCCGGTGAGGCAGAGGTAGATGAAGGCAATGAACAATAGGGGTTCGTAGATCAGATATGTGTCTTGGCGCACAATCGAGCCGACGCCATAGACGCCAAAGACTGTGATTGTCGAGGCGAGCGGCACCGATTTGAGCGTGAGCACGGCTTCTCCGGCCAGTGTGGGCAGGACATTTTGCAGGGCGCGTGGCAGCCAGATCCGCCACAAGAGGGTGAATCGGCCCATTCCGAAGGCGCGGCCGGCTTCCAGCTCGTTTTTGGGCACAGAGCGGAAGGCGCCGGCCATGACATGGCCCTCATAGGCGGCCACAGAGAGCGAGAAGGCCACCACCGCATAGGGGAAGGCAGCAATCAGAATCGGCCAGATCACCGACTCGCGCAGGGCGGGGAAATGCGGGAAGATCGACCCGAGGCCGTAATAGAGCAGCCAGAGCTGGATCAGCAGCGGTGTGCCGCGAAACAGCGTGCAATAGCCTCGCGCGATCAGGCCGAGCCATTTGGGACCGGTCACCTGCACCAAGCCGATCGGAATGGCGAGCAGGAAGCCGAAAGTCAAAGACAGGCTGAAGAGTTGGACAGTGATCCAGAAGCCTTCGACGAATCTGGCGGCATATGTCGGTAACCAATCCCAAACCATGTCGCTCTCCTATTGCTTGTCGAGTTTGGGGTGGCCGCGCGTTGTGCGCTTTTCGATTGCTTTGAAGATCACATTCGAGGCCAGAGTGATGCAGAGATAAAGGAACATCGCGACGGTAAAGGCCTCGAGGAAGAGGCGCGTCTTGCCAGCGGCCTGTTTGGTCACAAGGGCCAGTTCCTCAAAGCCGACCACCGCCAGAAGCGCGGTTTCTTTGGTGCAGATCATCCAGAGATTTGCCATGCCGGGCAGCGCGAGGGGGATCATTGCGGGGATCAGGATCCGGCGGAACACTTTTGTGCGTGACATTCCAAAGGCGATGCCGGCGTCGGTTTCCTGCTTGGGCACAGAGATCAGCGCGCCGCGAATGACTTCGGTTTGATAGGCGCCCTGAACGATGCCAATGACGATGATGCCTGCGGCCACGCCGCTGATGTCGACTGTGCCGAAGCCGAGGGATTCGAGCGTTGTGTTGAGCAGGCTCGTGCCTGCGTAATAGATCAGGAGAATGAGGATCAGCTCGGGCACTGCGCGGATGAGTGTTGTGTAAACGCTCAGCGAGAGCCGGAGGCCGCGGCCGCCGTAGAGCTTGCCGATCGCGCCGAACGTGCCGATCAGGATGCCAAGGAGGTAACTGCCGAACGCGATCTGCAAGGTTGCGATCGTGCCGCGCATGAAATTGGGACCCCACTCATAGAGCAGTTGAATCGTGTTATAAATAAAATCCACGTGCTCTTCCTAGCCAGGACAAAAAAGGCCCGAGCGAATGCTCGCCCGGGCTTTCGGAGTGTTTCGGATCAACCGCCGTAGATATCAAAGTCGAAATATTTGGCGGAAATCGCGTCGTAGGTGCCATCGGCGCGGATCTTTGCGATGGCTGCGTTGAATTTCGCCAGAAGATCGGTGTCTTCCTTGCGAATGCCTGCGCCCACGCCAATGCCGAAAATCGCATCGTCTTTGAAGTTCATTTTGACTTCAAAGGCCGAGCCGTCCGAAGACTGCAAGAACGGTGACAGGGCAAGGCTGTCGGCCACAACGGCATCAACGCGCCCTGCGACCAGATCGAAGTTGTGCTCGTTGAAGTCCTGATAAATTTTGACATTCGAGCCGTCTGCGAAGTTGGCGTTGACGTAGTTTTCATGTGTTGTTGACACCTGAACGCCGATGTTCTTGCCGGCCAGATCTGCAACAGAGGTGATATCTGACGTTTTCGCTGCGATCAAAGCTGCGGGGGTGTTGTAGTATTTGTCAGAGAAGCTGATTGTTTTCTGGCGCTCTTCGGTGATTGACATCGAGCCGACGATTGCGTCGATTTTCTTGGCGGTCAGGGCCGGGATGATGCCATCCCAAGCAATCGGAACCCAGGTGCAGTCTTCTTCCATGGCGGCGCAGAGCGCATTGCCAATCTCGATTTCCCAGCCGGTCCATTCGCCATCCGCGCCGCGCGAGTAGAACGGCTCGTAATTGGCGGAATCCAGCCCCAGTTTGATTTCTGCGCTGGCGCTTGTGCCAAGGCCCGCGGCGACAACTGCCGAAGCCAGTAGTGATTTCAGTATGTTCATTTTGGTTTCTCCCGTTGATATTTTTTAGTGAACAGATTTTACAAACGCTTTGCAACGTTCGCTGGTTGGGTTGTTGAACACCTTGTCTGGTGTTCCTTCTTCTTCCACTTCGCCTTGATGTAGAAACATGACCTTGCTTGAGACATCGCGCGCAAAAGCCATTTCATGCGTTACAAGGATCATTGTGCGACCTTCTTCTGCAATCGAATGAATGACTTTCAATACTTCTGAGACCAGCTCCGGATCAAGGGCCGAGGTTGGCTCGTCAAACAGCATGGCCTGCGGCTCGATGGCGAGCGCACGGGCAATTGCGGCGCGCTGCTGCTGGCCGCCCGAAAGATAGGCTGGAAACTGGTCACGTTTGTCAAACAGCCCGACGCGGTGAAGCATTGCCTCGCCTTTTTCGATCGCTTCGGCCTTGCTCATGCCCAAGACATGAACCGGCGCTTCAATGACATTTTGCAGCACGGTCATGTGCCGCCAGAGCGCGAAATTCTGAAACACCATGCCGAGGTTGGTGCGCAGGCGCTCGATCTGTCTGGGATCGGCGATCTGGAGTTCGTTGTTGCGCAATTTGCCGAATTTGACTTGCTCACCGGCGATGGAAATCAAGCCGGAAGAGGGCAGCTCCAACAGGTTGATGCAGCGCAAAAACGTAGATTTGCCCGACCCTGACGCCCCGATGATTGAAATGACATCGCCGTCATGCGCGTCTAGGGACACGCCTTTGAGGACCTCAAGATCGCCATAGCTTTTGTGCAAATCCTCGACATAGACCGCGGAGGTATCTGTCTTGGGCGTTTGAGCCTCGCGGCTTTTTTTTGTCGGGGCTTCCATCGTTGCGCTCACTCTAAGGTGCTCCTTTTGTCATGCTGCAAATCCACACCTCAGGATTTCGTGATCACAGCCCATGTAAATTATCGAATGACAGTCACCCGTCAACCTATTTCCGAGATGGCCCTGCCCTGCTTTGTGGGGCAGGACGCATTTATGCGTCCTGTGGGTTGTAGGCCCTGTGTGTTATGCGCCCAGTGGTGAGAGCGGACAGGCCTTTAGAAATACTCGAAAACCGGCGGCGCGCCAACTGTAAGATGAGGCCTTGGCGCAGCCTGTGCTGCGCGCTTATGGGCGGCAGGATGCTCGACTCTGGCTCTGTCTCTTATACACATCT
>JAHBAM020000247.1 GCA_018500125.2 Roseobacter sp.
CGTCCGCACAAAAAGTGCCGCGTGACGATCCACACAGCACGCCCCGGTGTGATCATTGGCAAGAAAGGCGCGGACATCGAGACGCTCCGCAAGAAGATTGCCACGCTCACAAACAGCGAGCTTCACCTCAACATCGTTGAAGTGCGCAAGCCGGAGATGGACGCTGCTCTCGTTGCCGAGAGCATTGCCCAACAGCTTGAGCGCCGTGTGTCTTTCCGCCGTGCCATGAAGCGCAGCGTTCAGAACGCAATGCGTATGGGCGCGCTTGGTATTCGTATCAACGTGGCTGGCCGTTTGGGCGGCGCGGAAATCGCGCGGACCGAATGGTACCGTGAGGGCCGCGTTCCGCTTCACACATTGCGTGCGGATATCGACTATGCTCACGCCGAAGGCATGACCGCATATGGCATCATCGGCATCAAGGTCTGGATCTTCAAAGGCGAGATCATGGAACACGATCCACAGGCTCATGACCGCCGCGCGCAACAATTCCAAGATGGCCCTGCACCTCGTGGTGCTGGCGGCCGTCGTTAAGGGGGGGCTGGGATATGCTTCAACCAAAGCGCACTAAATTCCGCAAACAGCACAAAGGCCGGATCAAAGGCCTTGCGAAGGGCGGCTCTGATCTGAACTTCGGGACATACGGTCTTAAGGCTCTTGAGCCTGAGCGCGTAACAGCCCGCCAGATCGAAGCAGCACGTCGTGCCATGACGCGTCACATGAAGCGTCAGGGCCGTGTCTGGATCCGTATCTTTCCGGATGTGCCTGTCACAGCCAAGCCCATCGAAGTTCGTATGGGTAAAGGTAAGGGGTCTGTGGACCGTTGGACAGCCAAGGTTAAGCCTGGCCGTGTTATGTTTGAGATCGACGGTGTCGACGAAGACGTGGCACGCGAAGCGCTCCGCCTTGCGGCTATGAAATTGCCGATCAAATCACGCGTCGTCGTTCGCGAAGATTGGTAAGGTCGCAAGCGCGCAAGCGCTTTCAGGCCCGTGCGGTATAGACGGTTTCGCAAAAAACCGTCCGGTCCGCACCAAAGAAAAAACAAACCCCCGTCTGAGTGATCAGGCGGGGGTTTTTCTGTTTGGGTGGTGCGCAATGAATGCGCACCCTACGGCTCAGAGCAGGGTAATGGTCGATCGGGTCGAGATCGACTTTTCCTCAAGCTGCTTGGCTTGGCCGATGTGCCACATGAGACCTGTTTGGCCTTGGGACGCGGCGGTGCCGAGAGTGTCGGCCGATATGCGGGCCTTTTCGGCGCTGTCCATCAGCGCATCGGCGAGGGCTGCGCGCGCGTCACGGATGGCGCCGAGGCGGGCGTCATAGTCTTCGCGGGAGAGGGCCTTGGCGTCTCTTTGGCGTTTGAGGCGCGCGAGTTCGGCGTCTTGCGCTGCAAGCACCTCGGGAAGTGTCTGTTCGATTTCGCCGAGCTGTTTGCCGGCGTCGAGCAGGGTGTTTGATAGCTCTTGCTTGGATATTTGGGCCACACGGGCGGCAACTTTGCGTTTGCCGCTCTGGTGGCCGATCACGGCTCCGGTGACGCCGCCTGCGACCGCGCTGGCAACGCAGTTTTGCGCGCTTTTGGCGGAGATCAGCCCAAGCCCGCAGCCGAGAGAGGCACCGACAAAGGCGCCACGGCCCGTTGATTTGCGCACCAGCTCGTCGGCGATGCGATTGAGGCTTTCGGCTTGCGTGGCAAGGTCGGCAAACTGCGCGGAGGGGAGCGCACCGAGGGGCATTGCGGGGCTGCGGGTCGGGCTTTCGTGAATGCTGGCGCAGGCAGACAGCGCCATAAGCGCGAGCGCGGACAGCGCGATGTGGGGACGGGTGAGCATGGGATGTGACGGCCTCTGTGATCTGGGTTTCAGAGACAGTCCCTTATAAATGTGACGAAAATGGGGAATTTGGAAACAATTCTTGTGATCGCCGCGCCGTAAAGCGCCCGCCCGGCCCCATCCGGGGCTGAAGCTATTGGAAATCCGGCAGACTGCGGTCTCGGGCGTCTGTCAGGACCATTTGTAATTGAAAGACACGCTGATCCGGTCGTCCTCGGACATATTCATCGGGACTTCGTGGCGCAGCCAGCTTTCCCACAGCAGAACATCGCCGACTTTGGGCGCGGCATAGACAAATGTCTGGGCATCACGGCCCGCTGTTTTGAGGCGGGGCGGCGCGGCCATCATACGGGCCGAGCGGGGATCTTCGAGCTTGAGCGCACTCGCGCCGTCGGGCATGGCGACATAGGTTGTGCCGCTGATCGCCGAGTGGGGGTGAATATGAGAGGAGTGCATCCCGCCTTCAGGGAGGATGTTGATCCAGAGGTCTTCCAGCTCGAGCTTGCCTTCGCCGAGATCCAGCTCCAGCGCCCTGGCAAATGCGGCAACGTGCAGATCAAGAGAGCGGATCAGATCGGCAAACACAGGCGAGCGCCAGCCAAGATCTGTGAGGGAGGCATAGGAGGTATAGCCCGGATAGCCATTGTCTTCGCACCATTGCTGGCCTGCCTCGTCATCATCGGCAATGCCGTAGCAGGCGCTTTCCAGCTCGTCCGGATCAATGGCGGGGCCGTGCTCGGAGAGGGCGGCACGGTAGAGGCGGGTCACGAAGAGGGATTCTATATCAGACATGAGGATTTGATAGCCTGCGCGAGAGGCGAGGGCCAGAGCCTTTGAGCTTGGGCGAGCACAGAGACATGAAGGCTGTAAAGACGGCCGCGCCGCGGCAGGCCGTTCTGCACGGCGGGCTTTACAGGGGAGCATCACGGGAGCATCACGGGAGGGGCGGATGGCGCCTGCGTTTTGGCCCTATGATTTTGAGCCACAGTTCAAACTATTTTGGCGGGTGTTTGGCGTGCGCGTCAGTTTGATTTGCTGTTTTTGACAACACCTGCACATATTGAAATGTGAGTCGTGTTTAGGGGGTAAGGGTATGCGCGTTGCTCAGACTAAAGTTGATCTATTGACAGTGTTGCACAGCGAATGGAGCCAGCTTTTGGCCGAGCTTGAGCGCGTGAGCGACGGGCTGGCCGAGAGCGTGGATGCCGAGGGCCGATCTATCAAGGATGTGGTGGCGCATGGTGCAATGGCGATCGGGCTGGTGCTTGGCTGGTATGCCGATGGGCAGGCGGGGCGAGACGGGCCGCCGCCGATCCATCGGGCGGGGGAGCTAGCGTTTGATCCGAGCACGTTGAAGGTCTGGCAGGAGGATTTAAGCTGGCTCGAAACGCGGGGTTTGTTGGGCGCGGCGCATGAGCGGCTGGTCGGGCTGGTTGACGGGCTGGACGAGGCAGCACTCTATGGCGGCCCGATGAAGGGCGTGCGCAACCGCTGGAGCACAGGCCGCTGGGCCGAGGCGGCGGGCGCCACCCATTATCGCACCGCGCGGCGCTACATCTGCCGCCGTTTAAAACCGCTTGTGAGAAAACCGCAAAATAGCTAGGAGCTGAGTCCCAAGGCCCGGGGGCCTGCGCGAAAGGACTTTTATGAAAACGGTAGATGTTGTGAAATGGGTCGCCACGGCGATCCAGCTTGTGGGCTACGGGCTGACGGGGCTTAATATTGTGCCGTGGAATGTCTTTGCCTTCTTTATCGGCATTTTCCTGTGGTTTGCCGTGGGCGTGATGTGGAAAGACCGTGCGATCATGGTTGTTCATGTCGGCGCGTTTGTCTCGCTTTTTGCCGGCTATCTGAACTCCTGAGGGACAGGCGCAAAAGCTTTTCCCGATAGGGCTTGCCAGCACAGCAAAAGGGGCCTATACGGCCCACTTCTACCCATGACCTCCACTGGAATCAGGGTCACGCTTGCTTGCGGCCTACCAGTGATGTTGAAAAAGGAAATAACCATGAACGCATCAGACCTGCGTGAAAAGTCGGTTGACCAGCTCAAAGAAGAGCTGTCAAACCTCAAGAAGGAAAGCTTCAACCTGCGCTTCCAGTCGGCCACAGGCCAAATGGAAAACACAGCGCGCGTGCGTGAAGTGAAGCGGACAACAGCCCGCGTCCTGACAATCCTCAACGAAAAAGCCGCTGCTGCGGCTGCAGAATAAGGGAGCCTGAGTTATGCCAAAGCGTATCCTCACAGGCGTGGTAACAAGCAACCAGAACGAGCAGACTGTAACGGTTTCTGTCGAGCGTCGCTTCACACACCCTGTTCTGAAGAAGACAATCCGTAAGTCCAAGAAATACCGGGCTCACGATGAGAAGAACGCCTACAACGTGGGTGACCAAGTGCGGATCGTCGAATGTGCGCCCCGTTCAAAAACCAAACGTTGGGAGATTCTGGAGGCGTAAGCCTTTAGCGAACCCAATATTAGAAAC
>JAHBAM020000191.1 GCA_018500125.2 Roseobacter sp.
GCTCTACCACTGAGCTACTGCAGCAACGATGTGGCGGGTGATTAGACGCAAATTCGGTTTCACGCAAGGCCAATCTGGACGCTTCTGCTCAAGCGCGATAAGAGGCTGGTATGGAGCCAAAAAAGACAAAGCCGAAAGCCAAGGGCGAAACTGCCCGTGAAGACCGTTTGAAAGCGGCTTTGAAGGCCAATATGGCGCGGCGTAAGGCGCAGGCCAAGGCACGTATGGCGGCGCAAAGTGGTGACGCGGCGGCGCGTAAAGATAAAGGGTAGAGCAGATGGATCAGATTATTGTGACGGGCGGCGGCCCAGTGAGTGGGCAGATCCCGATTGCGGGGGCAAAGAACGCCTGTCTTGCGCTGATGCCGGCCACGCTCTTGAGCGAAGAGCCTTTGACGCTGACCAATGCGCCCCGCCTGAGCGATATTCGCACCATGACCCAGCTTCTGGAGAGCCTCGGGGCGGAGATTTCATCGCTTTCCGAGGGGCAGGTGATTGCGATGTCCTGCCATGGGCAGATCAACACCCGCGCCGAGTATGATATTGTGCGCAAGATGCGCGCCTCCAATCTGGTGCTGGGGCCGCTTCTGGCGCGTGAGGGCCATGCTGTTGTCTCGCTGCCCGGTGGTTGTGCGATCGGGGCGCGCCCGATGGATATCCACACCGACGGTCTGGAAAAGATGGGCGCCGAGATCGAGCTTAAGGAGGGTTATTTGCACGCCAAGGCCGGCGGCGGGCGCTTGAAGGGCGCGGTCATCGACTTTCCGTTTGCCTCTGTGGGCGCGACCGAGAATATCATGATGGCCGCGACGCTGGCCAAGGGCACAACTGTGATCAACAACGCAGCAAGAGAGCCGGAGATTGTCGATCTGGCGGACTGTCTGCGCAAGATGGGAGCGCAGATTGACGGCGACGGCACAAGCACGATCACCATTGAGGGGGTGGACCGTCTCGGCGGGGCGACCCATCAGGTTGTGACCGACCGGATCGAGCTTGGCACCTATATGCTTGCGCCTGCGATCTGCGGCGGCGAAGTCGAGTGTCTGGGCGGCAAGCTGAGCCTTGTGGAGAGCTTTGTGGCCAAGCTCAATGAAGCCGGAATAGATGTGGAAGAGACGCCTGCCGGCCTCAAAGTGGCGCGCAAGAGCGGGCCGATCAAGGCGGTGAATGTGACCACCGAGCCTTTTCCCGGCTTTCCGACCGATTTGCAGGCCCAGATGATGGCGTTGCTCTGCACCGCCGAGGGCACCTCTGTTCTGGAAGAAAAGATTTTTGAGAACCGCTTTATGCACGCGCCCGAGCTTGAGCGGATGGGCGCGGATATTGATGTGCATGGCGGCACCGCGACGGTGACGGGCGTTAGGCGCCTGAAGGGGGCGCCTGTGATGGCGACCGATCTGCGCGCCTCTGTCTCGCTCATTCTGGCGGGGATGGCGGCTGAGGGAGAGACGGTTGTGAACCGTGTCTACCATCTGGACCGCGGGTATGAGCACGTGGTGCGCAAGCTTTCGGGCATTGGCGCAAAAGTGGAGCGGGTGAAGGCGCCATGAGTCGCGATGCGAGTTTTGAGGAGGGGGCGGAGCGCCCGTTGAACCTTGGGGCGCTGGATGAGGACGATCTCAAGGTGATTGCGGCGCTGGTGCAGGATGCGGTTTTTCCGCTCGCCGAAATGACATATGACCGCAAGGCGCGCCGCTTTGTGCTTTTGATCAATCGCTTCCGTTGGGAAGACAATGCGCAAAGCCGCCATGCGCCGGAGCGGGTTCAGGCGCTGCTGGCGTTTGACACGGTGCTCGGGGTTGCCTCGCAGGGGCTTGAGCGGGACGAGCAGGGCAGGGTTCTGTCGCTCCTCACGATGGGGTGGGAGGCCGGTGAGCCGCCTGCCGGCAGGCTTGTTCTGACACTTGCGGGCGGCGGGGCGATTCGCCTTGACTGCGAGGCGTTGGATGTCACGCTGAAGGATGTGACGCGGCCCTATCTGGCCCCGTCCGGGCAAAGGCCGCGCCACGACGCCTGAGGGCTGCGACACATCTGGCGCTTGAGGGCCGTGGCCGCCGCAGATAAGACGGGCGCAAGCCCTGGAAGGATGACCATGCCACAGTTTCTCGATGCGACCACGCCCGACTTTGAAGCCGCTTTTGCCGCCCTGTTGGGGGCCAAGCGCGAGGACAGCCCCGATGTGGATGCGGCTGTGGCCGAGATCATTGCGGATGTGCGCGCCCGCGGCGATGCGGCGGTGATCGAGCTGACCGAGCGCTTTGACCGTTTGACGCTGACGCCTGAGAACCTGCGTTTTTCGCCTGAGGAGATCGCGGCGCTGGTGGCAGAGGTGCCCCGTCACGAGCGCGAGGCTCTGGAGCTGGCCGCCGAGCGCATTCGCGCCTATCACGCGCGCCAGATGCCTGAGGATGCGAGCTGGACCGACGCAAGCGGCGCAACGCTGGGCTGGCGCTGGGGCCCTGTGAGTGCGGCGGGGCTTTATGTGCCCGGCGGGTTGGCGTCCTATCCTTCTTCCGTTTTGATGAATGCGATCCCTGCCAAGGTCGCCGGGGTGGAGCGGCTGGCGATCACTGTGCCAACGCCGGATGGTGTGGCCAATCCGCTTGTGTTGTTGGCGGCGCAGATTGCGGGGGTGGATGAGATCTACCGCATTGGCGGGGCGCAGGCGGTGGCGGCGCTGGCTTATGGCACCGAGACGATTGCGCCTGTCGACAAGATCACCGGACCGGGCAACGCCTTTGTGGCGGCGGCCAAGCGGCGGGTGTTTGGCAAGGTCGGGATTGATATGATTGCGGGGCCAAGCGAGATTTTGGTGATTGCGGATGGGGACAATGATCCGGACTGGATCGCGCTGGATATGCTCTCCCAAGCCGAGCATGACGAGAGCGCGCAGTCGATCCTGATCACCACCGACAGGGCCATGGCGAAGGCGGCCGAGGCGGCCATCGAGCGGCATTTGCACAGTCTGGAGCGGCGCGAGATTGCCGGCAAGAGCTGGCGCGACTTTGGCGCGATTATCCTTGTGCCAGATCTGGAGGTGGCGGCGGCGCTGTCCAACCGGATTGCGCCCGAGCATCTGGAGCTTTGTGTGGCCGACCCTGACGGGCTGAGCGCGCAGATCACCCATGCGGGGGCGATCTTTCTTGGGGCGTGGACGCCCGAGGCGATCGGCGATTATGTCGGCGGGCCGAACCATGTTTTGCCGACGGCGCGCTCGGCGCGATTCTCCTCCGGGCTGTCTGTGATGGATTTTGTGAAGCGCACGACTCTGGCGAAAATGACCCCGGCTGCGCTGCGCGCGATTGGCCCTGCGGCGGAAACGCTGGCTGTGTCTGAAAGTCTTGAGGCGCATGGGCTTAGCGTGAGGGCGCGGCTCAACCATCTGAACGAGCTGTGAGGGCCGGACTGCGAGGGGTGCGCTTTGGCTGCGCCAAATCGCGGCGGGGCGAGAGGGGCCAGCCCCTCTCGCGCTCTCCCCGGGATATTTTGAGAAAGAAAAAGGCCAGACAGCCGTTTTTTGGGTTGTGAGAGGCGCGCTTGGCGTTGCAATCGGTGGGGGGCGCGCTAGATTTGGGGCGACGTGCAGCACTCTGCGCGGGATGAGACGTGAAGTGGAAGGCGCAGGATGATGTCGCGGATTTCTCATATAGAGCTGGATGACAGCAACCTGCCACCGCCGACGCCCGAGATCGAGCAGGAGCGCAAGGTTGCGATCTATGACTTGCTGGAGGAAAATGTCTTTGCGCTGCCCAAACGCGACGAGCGGGTTGTGCCCGAGGGGCCGTATCATGTGGGGCTGTCGATCCGGGACAAGCGGCTTGTGTTTGATGTCTTGACCGAGACGGAGGACAAGGCGGCGGAGTTCCATCTTTCGCTCTCGCCGTTTCGCCAGGTGGTGAAGGATTATTGGCAGATTTGCGAGAGCTATTTTGACGCGGTCAAGACCATGCCCCCGAGCCAGATCGAGACGATTGATATGGCGCGGCGGGGCATTCACAACGAGGGGGCGCGGATTCTGGCCGAGCGGCTTGAGGGCAAGGCGGATGTTGACAATGACACGGCGCGGCGTCTGTTTACGCTGGTTTGCGTGCTGCATTTCGGGGGCTGAGATTTGGTGAAGCCGCTGCCTCAATCTGTTTTGTTCTGCTGTGATCACAACGCCGTGCGCTCGCCTATGGCGGAAGGCTTGATGAAGAAATTTTACGGCGCGGGCACCTATGTGCAATCTGCCGGTGTGCGCAATGATCTGGAGATTGACGGATTTTGTGTGGCGGTCTGTGAGGAGATGGGTGTGGAAATCGCGCGCCATCGTTCACGCAGCTTTGAGGAGATGGAAGAAACCGGCGAGGTGCTCAGCTCGTTTGATGTTGTGGTGGCGCTGTCAGAGCGCAGCCGGGATATGGCCGCGCTCCAGACGCAGGGGTTTCACACCGATCTTGAGTATTGGCCGATTATGGACCCGACGGCCAAGGGCGAGGGCCGCGAGGCCAAGCTTGACGCGTATCGCGCGGCGCGGGACCAGATTATCGCGCAGATCACCGCGCATTGGGGCGCGCCCGGGGAGGAGCTATGAGCCAGACCACTGTCGAGACCTATTTCGCGGCGTTCAATGCGGGCGACACAGAGGGGATGCTCTCCTGTCTGGCCGAGGATGTGGCGCATCATGTCAACGAGGGCCAGATCCGGCGCGGCAAGGCCGCTTTTGCCGCGTTTTGCGCCCATATGAGCCGCTGTTACAAAGAAGAGCTGACCGATCTGGTTGTTTTTGAGGCCGAGGGCGGCGCCCGCGCGGCGGCGGAGTATACGGTGAACGGAACCTATCTGGCGACCGACAGTGGCCTGCCGGAGGCCCGCGGACAGCGCTATTGCCTGCCGGCGGGGTCTTTTTTCAGCCTTGATGAGGGCGGCAAGATCAGCCGTGTTGTGACCTATTACAACCTCGCCGACTGGGTGGCGCAAGTGAGCCGCTGATGGAGGTGCGCACCCTGACGGGGGGCGCGCTGGACGCGGTGCTCGATGATCTGGCGCGGCTGCGGATCAAGATTTTTGCCGATTATCCCTATTTGTATGACGGTGATTTTGCCTATGAGCGGCGCTATCTGGAGCCGTATCGTGGCCGCGAGGGCGCGATTGTTGTCGGGGCGTTTGAGGGCGCGCGGCTTGTGGGCGCGGCGACCGGGATGCCGCTATTGGCGCATTCGGAGGATTTTGCCGCGGCGTTTGAGGGCAGCGGGATCGACCTTGGCGAGGTGTTTTACTGTGCGGAGTCTGTGCTGTTGCCGGAATTTCGCGGGCGCGGGGTCGGCCATGTCTTTTTCGAGCGGCGTGAGGCCCATGCGCGGCGGCTTGGCTATGCTGCGGCGGCGTTTTGTGCTGTGCAGCGCGGGCCGCACCCTTTGAAGCCCGAGGGATACCGCCCGCTGGACGGCTTTTGGCGCGGGCGTGGCTATGCGCCGCTGGAGGGGGTGATTGCGCAGTTTGGCTGGCGCGATATTGGCGCGACGGGGGAGAGCCTGAAGCCGCTTCAGTTCTGGATGCGCGCGCTTTAGGGGCACAAAAAAACCCGCGGCAAGGCTTGGCTGCCGCGGGTCCGGGTCTGAAAGCTGTCTGGCTTACATACCGTTTTCTTTGATCAGCGCTTTGGCCTGATCAAGCAGGGCCTGACCTGCGAAGCCCTTGCTGTCCATGTCGGCGACCCATTTGGCTTCGACACCGCTTGAGGCGGCTTTCCACTCGGCGACCTGCGCGTCTGTCAGGGTGATGATGTTGTTGCCATTGGCGACGGCGGCCTCCCGCGCGCCGGCGTCGGCCCCTTGCATCAGCTTGCCTGCGAGAGCCGAGAAGTCGGCGCCGGACTGGCTGTCGAGCGCGGCTTTTTGCGAATCCGAGAGCGCTTCATATTTTTGCTTGTTCATCGCAAAGACAAAGGCTGTTGTGTAAAGCGACTCATTGCCGAATTCGGTGTGGTTGCCGACCAGCTCGGGCACTTTGAGCGCGGCGGTCACTTCCCATGGGATCACGGCAGCGTCGATCACGCCTTTTGAGAGGGCTTCCGGCACCGCAGGCACCGGCATCCCGACAGGGGTTGCGCCGAGGTCGGAGACCATCTGGTTGATGATCCGAGTCGGGGCGCGCAGTTTGACGCCATTGAGGTCGGCA
>JAHBAM020000218.1 GCA_018500125.2 Roseobacter sp.
GGCGGGTTCGGATTGTTTAAGGGGCCGGCCCTTAACCCATATCGGGCAGAGGGGGCCGGTGCCTGGGGGCCCGGGCCTGGAGTGGCAGTTGTTGATATAAATCCGCCCGTTCCATGGCGCGGCCTCAGCAACAAAGCCCGCAGCGATGGCCGGATCAGCCGTGATCAGCGAGGTCACAAGGCTGCCCTGCCCTTTGGCCACAAGCTCGGCGGCATGGGCCATATCGCGGTAGCCCATCACGGTGCTGACGGGGCCGAAGGCCTCGGTGGCGTGGGTCTCAACGGCGGTGTCAGGCGCTTCGCAATGCAGCAGCACCGGCGAGACAAAAGCGCCCTGTGCAGGCACGCGGGCCTCGTCGCGCCAGATGATCTTGCTCTCGCTGGCGAGCTTGTCGACCATGGCCAGCACATCGCGCTTCTGGCTCATGCTCACCAGCGCGCCCATGCGGGTGGCCTCATCGCGCGGATCGCCGATTGTGAGGCGCGCAAGCTTGGCGCTGATCGCCTTTGTCACCGCCGCAACCTGCGCCTCGGGGACCATGATGCGGCGGATGGCGGTGCATTTCTGGCCGGCTTTGGCAGTCATCTCGCGAAAGGCTTCCTTGATGAAGAGATCAAACTCCTCGGTGCCCTCCACAGCATCAGGGCCAAGCACAGAGGCGTTGAGGCTGTCTTGCTCGGCAATGAAGCGTGTCGAGTTCTTTGCAATGCTCGGATGGCTGCGCAGCTTGAGCGCGGTGGCGGCGGAGCCTGTGAAGCTGACCACATCCTGAGGCCCCAAGCCGTCAAAGAGATCGCCCACGCCGCCGGAGATGAGCTGAAGCGCGCCTTCGGGGAGAAGGCCGCTCTCAAGCATGATTTTGACGGCCAGTTCCGCAACATAGGCTGTCGAGCTGGCGGGCTTCACAATCGCGGGGACGCCTGCCAGCAGAGTGGGCGCGAGCTTTTCGAGCATCCCCCAGACGGGGAAGTTGAAAGCGTTGATATGCACGCCAACGCCGTGGAGCGGGGTGCAGATATGCTGGCCAAGGAATGTGCCGTTGCGGCTGAGCTGCTCCACATCGCCATCGACATAGACATGGGCCTCGGGCAGCTCGCGCCGGCCCTTGGAGGCGAAGACAAACATCGTGCCGATGCCACCGTCGATGTCGATCAGGTGGTCTTTTTGTGTGCCGCCGGTGTGAAAGGAGAGATCATAGAGCGCCTGCTTGTGCTCTGAGAGCGCCATGGCCAGCGCCTTGACCATTTTGGCGCGCTCGTGAAAATTCATCGCGCGCAAGGCAGGCCCGCCAACCGCGCGGGCGTGGCGCAGCATCGCCTGTGTCTCAAGGCCGCCATGGCCGATGCGCGCGAAAGCCTCGCCCGTGATGGCGCAGTCTACCGTGCGCGCGGCTGCATCAGGGGCGACCCACTGCCCCATGGCATAGCTTGCAATCTCTCTCATGGCGCTCTCCTTTTGGCTTTGGATAATTTATTGACCAACCGTTCGGTTTATGCAAGCCTTGTCTGACCAGCTAGAGGGCCAGCTTGAGGGAGAGAGCCATGTCAGAGACAATTTTGGTGACACGCCATGCCACATGGCACGAGATTATGCTCAACCGTCCTGACCGGCTAAACGCCTTTACCGAAGAGATGCACCTTGCCCTGCGCGCAGCCCTTGAGGCGGCGCGTGACAGTGGCGCGCGCGCCGTTTTGCTCACGGGGGCGGGCCGCGGCTTTTGTGCGGGGCAGGACCTGGGCGACCGTGACCCTTCCAAAATGGACGGCCCGCCCGACCTTGGCGAGACGGTGCGCAGGTTTTATGCGCCGCTGGTGACCCTTATTCGCGCGCTGCCCGTCCCTGTTGTCTGCGCGGTCAATGGCGTGGCGGCGGGGGCTGGCGCCAATCTGGCGCTGGCCTGTGATATGGTATTGGCCTCTGATAAAGCGAAATTCATTCAATCCTTTAGCAAGGTCGGGCTGATCCCTGATACGGGCGGCAGCTTTCACTTGCCCCGCTTGCTGGGGGAGGCACGCGCCAAGGGGCTGGCCTTTACCGCCGAGCCGATGGCTGCGCAGCAAGCCGAGGACTGGGGCCTTATCTGGCGCTGTGTCGAGGACGGGCAGCTTATGTTTGAAGCGCGCGCGCTCACCGAAAAGCTCGCAAGCGGGCCAACGCTCGGCCTTGGCCTGACCAAGGCGGCGATACAGGCTTCGGCTGTGAACACGCTGGAAGAGCAGCTCGCGCTTGAGGCCGACTATATGAAGACCTGCGGCGAGAGTGCCGACTATGCCGAAGGGGTGAGCGCCTTTCTGACCAAGCGCGCGCCGGTGTTTAAGGGAGAGTGAGCATGACACCAAAGGAGCGTGCCGAGCGCAGCGCCGCCGCCATGTGGGCCGGAGACCGCGCCTCGGAGTGGATCGGTATGGAGCTGATTGAGGTGGATGAGGGCTATGCTGTGCTCGAGCTGAGCGTGGCGGCGCATCACACCAACGGCCACGGCACCTGCCATGGCGGTGTGAGCTTCATGCTGGCGGACAGCGCCTTTGCCTTTGCCTGCAACGCGCGCAACCAGAACACCGTGGGGCAGCACACTTTCATGAGCTATCTTGCGCCCGGCTTTGAGGGCGACCGGCTGCGCGCCACGGCGCGCGAAGTGAGCCTGACGGGGCGCAGCGGGATTTATGACGTGGTGGTGAGCAATCAGACGGGCAAGGTATTGGCCGAGTTTCGCGGCATTTCCCGCGCCATTGCGGGCACACATTTTGACGAAGGCGGGGAGGCCTGAGAGATGAAAGATTTGACACCCAAGACGAGCGATCTGGACCCGATCGAGATTGCCTCGCGCGACGAGATCATGGCGCTCCAGCTTGAGCGGATGAAGACCACGCTCAAGCACGCCTATGACAATGTGGAGATGTATAAGGCGCGCTTTGAGGCTGCGGGGGTGCATCCGGAGGATCTTACGTCGCTGAGTGATCTGGCGAAATTCCCCTTCACCTATAAAGACGATCTGCGCGCCAACTACCCCTTTGGCCTCTCGGCTGTGCCACGCGAGGAGCTGGTGCGCATTCATGCCTCCTCCGGCACGACGGGCAAGCCCACGGTGGTGGTCTACACCCAGAACGATATCGATGTCTGGGCCGAAGTGGTCGCCCGCTCCCTGCGCGCCTCGGGGCTGAAGCGCGGCGACACGGTGCACAACGCTTACGGCTATGGCCTTTTCACCGGCGGGCTTGGCGCGCATTACGGCATCGAGCGGCTCGGCGCGACCGTGGTGCCCATGGGCGGCGGGCAAACCGAAAAACAGGTTGGCCTGATCACAGATTTTGAACCGCAGGGCATTCTGGTGACGCCCTCTTATATGCTCAACATTCTGGAGGGCTTTCACAAGGCAGGGATAGACCCGCGCAGCACAAGCCTTGATGTGGGCGTCTTTGGCGCCGAGCCATGGACCAACGCCATGCGCCTTGAAGTGGAAGAGGCCTTTGATATGCACGCTGTTGATATCTACGGGCTATCCGAAATCATCGGCCCCGGCGTGGCCAATGAATGTGTCGAGAGCAAGGACGGCTTGCACATCTGGGAAGATCACTTCTACCCCGAGGTCATAGACCCTGTGACAGGCGAAGTTCTGCCTGACGGAAGCGAAGGCGAGCTGGTCTTCACCACGCTCACCAAGACAGGGATGCCGATGATCCGCTATCGCACGCGCGATCTCACCCGCCTTCTGCCGGGCACAGCGCGCGCCATGCGGCGGATGCAGAAAATCACCGGACGCTCGGATGATATGATCATCCTGCGCGGCGTCAATGTCTTCCCCACCCAGATCGAGGAGCAGGTGATGGCGACAGGCGGGCTGGCCCCCTACTTCCAGATCGAGCTTTACAAATCCGGCCGCATGGATGCGATGCGCGTGCTGGTCGAGGCCGCCCCCAACGCCGCCGACAACCTCTCGCGCGCCGCTGCCCAGCGGATGTTGACCAAGCATATCAAGGACATGGTCGGCGTCTCCACCGAAGTCATCGTCGGCGATCCCGGCTCCGTCGCCCGCTCCCAGGGCAAGGCCGTGCGCGTCATCGACAACCGCAGCACAGAAAGCTGAGCGCATGGCCCGCACCCAAGCCAAAGACCACGGAGAAAAGCGCGAGGCGATCCTTGAGGCCGCTGCGCGCGTCTTCGCCAGCGAGGGGTTTGACCGCGCCAGCATGGCGGCGCTGGCCCAAGAGGCCGGTATCTCCAAGGCCAATATCTACCACTATTACGACAGCAAGGATGCGCTGCTGTTTGATCTTCTGGACAGCCACCTGAAGGCGCTGCGCGACAGGCTCGCCGCCGTGCCCCTCACAGGGCTCGCCCCACCGCACAAGCTGCAAACACTCTGCACAGAGCTGCTGCTGGCCTATCAGGGCGCAGACAACGCCCACCGCGTGCAAAGCGCCGGGATGGATCATTTGCCCGAAGCCGAGCGCAATACCCTTATCGGCTACCAGCGCGATATGGTGCGCCAACTCTCCGGTGTAATCGCCGAAAACGCACCCGACCCGCTCGCCCAAGACCCCGCCAAACTGCGCCGCATCACCATGTCGCTCTTCGGAATGCTGAACTGGCACTATATGTGGAATGCAGGGGCCGATGAGGCCAGCCGCCGCACCTATGGCGCCGAAGTCGCCGCCCTCACGCTGGGAGGCCTCAAGGCGCTCTAGCCCCCTCAGTCAACCTGCCTCAGCCTCAGGCAACCCGCCTCACCCAGCCTCTCCCGCCGCTGCCCTTTTTTATTGCCAGAAATATCCTGGGGGAGCGCGAGGGGGCAAAGCCCCCTCGCCCGGGCGCACAGGCAAAGCCTGTGCGCAAAGGTTCACTGGTCGTAATCGACTTTCACAACCGCGCTGACAGGAAAGCTCTGGCAAGACAGGATATACCCCTTCTCGACTTCATAATCCTCCAGCGCATGGTTGGCGCGCATATCGACTTCGCCCTCGATCACGCGGCAGCGACAGGTCGAACAGACCCCCGCTTTGCAGGCGTAGGGCGCATCCAGATGGCCGGCCCGCGCCAGATCGAGAATGCTGCTGTCCGGGCCTGCGTCCAGGGTCCGGGTGGCGCCGTCAAGGGTCACCGAGAGTTTGATCTTGGCCGCAGCCGCTGCCGCGCGGGAGGCGGCGGGTTTGGCCAGCCGGCCCGGCTGGGCCGAGGCAAACAGCTCGAATTTGATCTGGCTCTCCTCAAGCCCGTGGTCCTTCAGCGCCTTGGCAATGCCGAGCATCATAGGCTCGGGGCCGCAGATGAAGGCCGTGTCTACGGCTTTGATATCAATCCAGCTTTTGAACAGTTCGGCACATTTTTCTTCGGTGACAAGGCCGGAGAACAGCTCGATATCCTGCGCGTCCTGCTCCAGAATATGGATCACGTTGAAGCGGCCCATGTAGAGGTTCTTGAGGTCTTCCAGCTCCTCGCGGAACATGATGGTGGACACGCCCTTATTGGCATAGACCAGCGTGAAATCGGCCTTTGGCTCGGTCTCAAGCGTGGTTTTGATCAGCGACAGAACCGGCGTGATCCCGGATCCGCCCGCGAAAGCGAGGTAGGTTTTCTGGCTGTGCGCATCCAGCGGGGTGAAGAAGCGGCCCATCGGCGGCATGGCCTCAAGGCGCTCGCCCACTTTCAGCTCTTCATTGGCCCAGGTCGAAAACGCCCCGCCCTCGACCCGTTTGATACCGACTTGCAGGATGCCTTCGCCCTTGCCGGCGCAGATCGAATAGCTGCGGCGGATTTCCTCACCGTCAAAATCGCGGCGGAAGGTGAGATACTGGCCTTGGGTAAAGTCAAACTCAGAGGCTGCGCCGTTCACTGGCTTGAGCGTGACAACAACAGCGTCGCGGATGGTTTTGCGAAGGTCGGTGACTTCGAGGTCATGAAAGCGGGCCATGGGCGGTGCTCCTCAGATACATTTGAAATAGTCGAACGGCTCAAGGCAGCTTTTACAGCGCCACTGGGCCTTGCAGGGGGTGGAGCCGAACTGGCTCAAACGCTCAAGATCGGCGCTCTGGCAGCGCGGGCAGTGCTTGGGGCCACCCGCAGGCTGGGGCGGCGCGATGCCATAGGCTTCAAGTTTGGCGCGGCCCTCCTCCGTCAGCCAGTCGGTGGTCCAGGGCGGGGAAAGCTGGCGTTTGAGCGTGAGCTTTTCGATCCCGCGCGCGCGCAGGGCGGTTTCGATATCGAGGTTGATGATGCTGGTGGCAGGACAGCCCGAATAGGTCGGCGTGACCGTGACTTCGAGCGTCTCGCCGGCCCATTCCACATGGCGGATGATGCCCAGATCCGTCAGCGAGATCACAGGGATCTCGGGATCGGGCACCTCGTCAAGCCACGCATAGACCTGCTCTACACTTGCCTGTGTCACCACGTGGCCCCCGGATAGGCGCGTTGGAGCCATTGCATCTGTGTGAGAATATGGCCGAGGTGCTCGGTGTGCATTTTGCCCGTGCGCCCGCCTTTGTGGGCAAAGCGGCTGTCGGGCAAGCTGAGCGTGGCCTCGGCCATGGTCGCCGTGAGGGCGGCGTCATAGGGCGCGCGCAGGCTGGCCAGATCGGGGGCGATCCCTGCGTTTGTGGCGGCCTCATCGATGGCATCGGGCGTGAACAGCTCGCCGACATAGGGGTAGAGATAGTCGAGTGCGTCCTGCATCCGCTTGTGGCTTTCGGCTGTGCCATCGCCCAGCCCGATCACCGTGTCGCGCGAGCGCTCGACGTGGTAGCTCACCTCTTTCACGGCCTTGTCGGCAATGTCGGACACACGCTTTTCAGAGCTGCCTTGCAGCGCTTGCAGCATGAGCAAGTGCCACTCGTCAAAGAGATATTGGCGCATCAATGTGCGGCCGAAGTCGCCATTGGGCAGCTCGGTGAGCAGCGCGTTGCGAAACTCCCAGGCATCGCGCAGAAAGGCGAGATCATCGGCGGTTTTGCCGCTGCCCTCTTCCTCGGCGGCGAGGCCGAGCCAGAGCTGGGTCTGGCCGATAAGGTCGAGCGCGGTATTGGCGAGCGCGATGTCTTCTTCCAAGACAGGCGCATGGCCGCACCATTCGGACACGCGGTGGCCAAGGATCAGCGTGCTGTCGCCCATGCGCAGCGCAAAGTCGTGAAGCGTGCTCATTTACATGGCCCCCACGTCGTCGGGGATGTCAAAGAAGGTCGGGTGACGGTAGACCTTGCTTTCGCTTGGCTCATAGAGCGGGCCTTTGTCAGACGGGCTGGAGGCGGTGATATGCGCGGCTTCCACCACCCAGATCGACTGGCCTTCGTTGCGCCGCGTATAGACATCGCGGGCATTTTTGATGGCCATTTCGGCGTCGGGCGCGTGCAGGCTGCCGACGTGGCGGTGTGAGAGGCCATGTTGACCGCGGATGAAGATTTCCCAGAGGGGCCATTCTTTAGACATCGTGATGCTCCTTATTCCGCAGCGGTTTTCAGGGCTGCGCGTTTGGCGGCGTGGGCCATGAGGCCGTCGCGCACCCATGCGCCTTCGTCCCAGGCTGTGTTGCGTTTTTCCATGCGGTCGACATTGCAGGGGCCGTTGCCGCGCAGCACGTCAAAGAACTCGTCCCAATCCGGCTCGGAGAAGTCGTAGCCGCCCTTCTCTGCGTTCCATTTGAGGTTTTCATCCGGCACCGTCAGCCCGAGATATTCGGCCTGTGGCACGGTCTGGTCGACAAATTTCTGGCGCAGCTCGTCGTTTGTATCGATCTTGATTTTCCACGCCAGCGACTGGGCCGAGTGCACCGAGTCCTTGTCTGACGGGCCAAACATCATCAGGCTCGGATACCAGAGCCGGTTGAGCGCATCCTGAGCCATGGCCTTTTGCGCCGCCGTGCCTTGGGCCATTTTCATCATGATGTCATAGCCCTGACGCTGGTGAAAGCTCTCTTCCTTGCAAATCCGGATCATCGCGCGGGAATAAGGGCCATAGGAGGTGCGCTGAAGCGGCACCTGATTCATGATCGCGGCCCCGTCAACAAGCCAGCCGACTGCGCCGATATCGGCCCAATTGAGTGTGGGGTAGTTGAAAATCGAGGAGTATTTCATGCGCCCGTCCAGAAGCTGTTCGGTCAGCTCGTCGCGGCTCACGCCCATGGTTTCGGCGGCGGCATAGAGGTAGAGGCCGTGGCCCGCCTCGTCCTGCACCTTGGCCAGCAGGATCGCTTTGCGCTCCAGTGTGGGCGCGCGGGTGATCCAGTTGCCCTCGGGGAGCTGGCCGACGATCTCGCTGTGCGCGTGCTGGCCGATCTGGCGGATGAGCGTTTTGCGGTAGCCCTCGGGCATCCAGTCTTTCGGTTCGATCTTGATGCCGGCGTCGATGCGATCCTGAAAGGCCGCCTCTTCGGGAGACATTTCCGCGCGGGTTTTGACGCCCTCGCCCGTTGATTTTACCATCTGTGCATACATGATATCTCTCCTCAGACCCGTTCAATGATAATGGCTGCGCCCTGACCGACGCCAACGCACATGGTGCAGAGCGCATAGCGCCCGCCGCGACGCCGCAGCTCGTAGGCCGCCGTCATGACAAGGCGTGCGCCTGACATTCCGAGCGGATGGCCGAGCGCAATGGCGCCGCCGTTGGGATTGACGTGTTCGGCATCATCGGCCACGCCGAGGGCGCGCAGCGTGGCAAGCCCTTGCGAGGCGAAGGCCTCGTTAAGCTCGATCACGTCCATGTCTTCAATGCCGAGGCCCGCGCGGGCGAGCACCTTTTGGCTCGCAGGCACGGGGCCGATGCCCATGATGCGCGGCGCGACACCCGCAACAGACATCCCCACAACACGGGCCAGCGGCGCAAGGCCCTGCGCCTGAGCGCAAGCCTCAGAGGCCATCAGCAGCGCTCCCGCGCCGTCATTGACGCCCGAGGCATTGCCAGCGGTGACACTCTTGCCCTCGCCGTTGATGGCGCGCAGCTTGGCAAGGCTTTCGGGCGTTGTGCCGGCGCGGGGGTGTTCGTCTTGGGCAAAGACAAGCGCCTCGCCCTTGCGCTGCGGGATCTCCACGGGCGTGATTTCCTCGGCAAACTTACCAGCCGCCTGAGCGGCCTCAAAGCGGGCTTGGGAACGGGCGGCAAAGGCATCCTGATCTTGGCGGGAGATGCCGAAGTCTTCGGCCACATTGTCGGCGGTTTCCGGCATCGAGTCGGTGCCATAGGCGGCTTTCATCTTCGGATTTACAAAGCGCCAGCCGATGGTTGTATCATAGACCGTATTGGTGCGCGAAAAGGCGGTTTCGGCCTTGGGCATCACAAAGGGCGCGCGGCTCATGCTTTCCACACCACCGGCGATGGCCATGTCATAATCGCCCGCCTTGATGGCGCGGGCAGCCATGCCGACAGCGTCCATACCGCTTGCGCAGAGGCGATTGAGCGTGGTGCCGGGAACCTCGATCGGCAGGCCCGCCAGCAGCGCCGCCATACGGGCGACATTGCGGTTGTCCTCGCCGGCCTGATTGGCGGAGCCATAGATCACATCATCAATCGCGGCCCAATCCACCGAAGGGTTGCGCGCCTTGAGCGCAGCGATCGGCAGCGCGGCCAGATCATCGGCGCGCAGGCTGGACAGCGATCCGCCGTAGCGGCCAATCGGGGTTCGGGTTGCATCACAAATAAAGGCTTCGGCCAAGGCGGTCTCCTGTCGGGCTATCCTGTCGCTGCCATACTGTGGCGCGAGACATGATTCGACGCAAGCAATATGTTACACTTCAAAGTCATATTTGCATTTTTCGGTAACATATTGGCAGATTTTCAGATTTGCACAAAAAATTGCCGCATTGCTGCTATAGCTCGTCAGATAACGAGGAAGCCTAAGTTACATCACGCCTATGACAGCCAGTGCCCATAGCTATCGCCCCGAGATTGACGGTCTGCGCATGATCGCCATTTGCGCTGTTGTGGCGTATCACTTCGGCCTGCCCGGTCTTGGCGGCGGGTTTGCGGGCGTTGATGTGTTTTTTGTCATTTCGGGCTATCTGATTGGCGGGCTGTTGTGGCGCGAGGCCTGCGCCACGGGCCGCATTTCCCTGTCGCGGTTTTATATCCGCCGTGTGAAGCGGCTGGCACCGGCGTTCTTTGCTATGGTGCTGGTGGCGAGCGCTGTGGCGTGGTTTGTGCTCTTGCCGTTTGAGTTTCGCGACTATGGCAAATCGCTGATCGCGGCGAGCGTCTATCTGAGCAATGTTCTGTTCTACCGGGGCGCGGGGTATTTTGACACGGGTGCAGAGACCAAGGTGTTGCTGCACACATGGTCGCTCTCCGTGGAGGAGCAATTCTATATTTTCCTGCCGCTGCTCTTGCTTGTGCTTTTGCGCTGGAAGCGGGTGTTTCCGGGCGCGCTCTGGCTCTGCTTTGCGGCCTCGCTCACCCTCTCTGTCTGGCTGACGCCAAGCCATGAAACGGCGGCCTTCTATCTCTTTCCCTTGCGCGCATGGGAGCTTCTGGCAGGCGTTTTGCTGGCCATTCACAGCCACGAGCGCGCACCGCTCAGGGCGGGCGCATGGATGAGCTGGCTGGGGCTTGCGCTTGTGCTGGGCAGCCTTGGGATGATTGATGCGGCGCAGGGCTTTCCCGGCTGGCAGGTGATTTTCCCTGTGCTGGGGACTGTGCTTTTGCTCGCAAACGGGCGGGCGCGCAACGCTGTAAACGCGGCGCTGAGCCTGCGCGGGCCGGTGTTTCTGGGCAAGATATCCTATTCGCTCTATCTCTGGCACTGGCCTGTTTTTGTGCTCTCGCTCTATTGGCGCGGCGCCTATGCCGGCTGGCATGAGGCGCTTCTCTGGATGGGGTTGAGCCTTGGGCTGGCCACGCTGAGCTGGCGCTATGTCGAGACGCCGTTTCGCAAAATTGAACCGCGCGGCGCGGCTGTGCTCGGCGCGCTGGCGGTGCCTTCGGCGCTCGCTCTGGGCCTTGGGGCGCTGGCCTATGTGAAAGACGGGTTGCCCAGCCGCTTTGACGCCGCCACACAGGCGCATATCGCGGCCAGTGCGGATTTTTTGCAGGATTTCTCGCGCTGTTCGGTGCCGCGCGCGGGGGCGTTTGAGGGCGTGGAACTTTGCCCGATCGGCCCCGAAGGCGCGCCCCAGGTGCTGATCTGGGGCGACAGCCATCTGCGCGCCATGAAGGAGGGGCTGGAGCAGGCCGCTTGGGCGGCGGCGACCCCGGCGCTCATCATCTGGCGGGCGGGCTGCCCGCCGCTTTTTGGCGTGGACAAAACCGAGAGCTATGCCACGCGCAGCGAGGATCGGGCCTGCACGCGCGACAAGGCCATCATTGAACGCGATCTGCCCGGTCTTGCGGCGGTGCGCGATGTGCTGCTGGTCGGGCGCTGGAGCTATTATGCGAGCGGGCGCGGTGTGGGGCTTGACGCGGAAAACACCATTGCGCTTGCGGGCTACGGCCAAAGCGACAATGCGGCGGTGCTGCGCGCCGGGCTGGCGGCGACGCTGCCAAGGCTGCGGGCGCAGGCCGGGCGGGTGCATCTTCTGGAGCAACTGCCGGAGCTGCCGCGCTATGACAGCCGCGAGGCGGCGCGGCTTCTGGCGCATGGGCAGGCGCACCCAGACGAGATTGCGGCGCGGGCCAGTGTGGCGCGAACGGCCGCCGCGGCGCGCTATGAGGCGGCGCGCGCAGCGCTGGGTGCGGCCCCTGTGATCGCAACTTGGGATGCGGTCTGTGACCGCGACACCTGTCGCGCGCTTCAGGGCGCGACAAGCTGGTATTTTGACAACAACCACATCACCAACACCGCCGCAAAGGCCATGGCGGCCCGGTTTGCGGCTTTGTTTGAGGGGCGTTTGAGCGATGAATGAGCTGTTGAACAGACCTTGGGATGTGGTTGTGATCGGCACCGGCATGGGCGGCGGCACGCTGGGCCGTGCGCTGGCGGAGGCCGGCAAGAAAACCCTGTTTATCGAGAAAGGGCCAGCCGGCCACCGCCGCGAAGAGACGCCTTTGTCGCATGATATCTTCCTGCCCGAAGCGCGGCTGGCACGGGGGCTTTGGCCGGCACAGATGCGTGCCCGCGTGGACGGGCAGGAGCAGAGCTTTTTTGCCCCGCTTGGCGCTGGGGTTGGCGGCAGTTCTGTCTTTTATGCGGCCACGCTCGAGCGCCCCGCTCCGCAGGATCTGGACCACACCGCAGCCCGGCCCCATCCGACAGGCGGCTGGCCTGTGTCTTTTGCGCAATTTGAGCCTTATCTGGCGCGCGCCGAAGAGCTATATCAGGTGCGCGGCGGGGCGGATGTGCTTGGCCCGCAGCCCTCGCGTGCCCTGCCCGAGGCGGGCGAGATGGGCGCGGCGGACCGTGTGATGGCCCAGCGTCTGGCCGCCAACGGGCTGCATCCTTATCATTTGCACACGGCGGTGAAAAATATCGCCGGCTGCAAGAGCTGTCTTGGTTTCAAATGTCCGATGCCCTGCAAGATGGACGCCCGTTCGGCGGGGGTTGAGCCGGCGCTTGCCACGGGCCATGCGGCGCTGCTGCACTCTGCCGAGGTGCGGCGGCTTGTGGGCGACGGGCAGCGCATCACCCATATCGAGCTGCGCCTTGAGGGCGAAACCCATTTGCTGCGCGCACCCGTTTTTGTTCTGGCGGGCGGCGCCTTTGGCAGCCCGCGCCTCTGCCTTGGCTCGGCCTCTGAAGCCTTCCCCAAGGGCGTGGCAAACACGAGCGGGCGCGTCGGGCGCGGGCTGATGTTTCATCTCAACGAGATGTTTGCGGTCTGGCCGGGGATCGCAGGCGGCGGGCCGTCAAAGGCGGTCGGGTTTCGCGATCTGCTATGGCACGAGGGCGCGCGCCTTGGCATGGTTCAGGCGATGGGGATGGATGCCTCTTATGGCGAGATTTTGCACTATTTGCGCCAGAGGCTCGCGCGCAGCGCTCTGGGCCAAAAACGCCTCGTTCAGGAAGCCGCGCGGCTGCCTGCGGCGCTCTCAGCGAAGCTTCTGGGCAACGCCAAGGTCTTTGTCGGGCTGATGGAGGACCTTGCCTATGAGGACAACCGCGTTTTGCCCCCCGCAGGCGATACGATCGAGATCGAATATCATATGCGAGACGAGCTTCTCGCGCGCCGCAAGCTGTTTCGCCGCGCCATCAAGAGCGCATTCAAAGGCCAGCGGCAGATGTTTCTGAGCAACCGGCCCGAGCTGAATTATGGCCACCCCTGTGGCACCCTGCGCTTTGGCGCAGACCCCAAGCGCTCGGTGCTCAACGGCGTGGGGCGCGTGCATGAGCTGGCAAATCTGTATGTGGCGGACGCAAGCTTTATGCCCAGTTCGATGGGGGTAAACCCGTCACTGGCGATTGCGGCGCAGGCTTTGCGCACGGCAGAGGCAATTGTGGAAAGGGGGGCGCATGACTGAGGCAAACGGGCGGCTATTGGAGAGCGTGGCTCTGGTCACAGGCGCAGGCGCAGGGCTTGGCCGTGCTATGGCGCGGGGGCTGGCGGCGCGCGGGCTGCGGGTGGCCGCTTTGGGCCGCCGGCTTGGCCCGCTTCAGGAGACCGCCGCGGGGCATCCGGGCATTCTGCCACTGGTGTGTGATGTCTCCGATCCGCTTGCGCTTGAGGCGGGTTTTGCCGAGGTGCGCGCCAGGCTCGGGCCGGTGCTCTTACTTGTCAACAATGCAGCCGTTTATCCGCGCCGCGATATCTTTGCGGAGAGTCAGGCGAGCTTTATGGCGACGGTGGCGACCAATCTGGGCGGCAGCTTTGGCGCAACGCGGCTCGCGCTTGAGGATATGGCCGAGGCGGGCTTTGGGCGGATCCTGAACATCGCGAGTTTTGCCGATATCGCCCCCCTGCCCGCCTCTGGCGCCTATTCGGTCTCAAAGGGGGCGCAGCGGATTTTGACTCGTGCGCTTGTGGCCGATCTGGCCGACCGTTTGCCCGATATTGTGATCAATGACTGGCTGCCCGGTATGCTTGCAACCGAGATGGGCCGCCCCGACGGGCTTGCCCCCGAGGTGGCGGCGGGCTGGGGGGTGACGCTGGCGCTCTGGCATGAGCGCAGCTTGAATGGCACCCTTTTTGAGCTCAACCGCGAGCTGCCGGCGGTGCGGGGCCTGAAAGAGCGGCTGAAAGACCGGCTTTTGCTGCGGCGCGTGGCGCGGCCACGGCGGCTTTAGCGCAGCGCGATGGCCGCGCGCAGCAAGCGCGGCAGGATCGCAAAACAGCGCAGATATCGCGGCACAAGCCGCGCAGGTGCCTGCGCGGCGCGCCACGCCCATTCCATGGCCAAGGCTTGCACCCAGCGCGGCGCGCGGCTTTGGGCGCCGGAGAGAAAATCAAGCCCAGCACCGATCGAGGCAAACCCGAGCTGTGGCGCAAGGCTGCGTCCACGGGCCGCGAAGGCCTCTTGTTTGGGAGCGCCGAGCGCCAGAAAGACAAGCCCTGCGCCTGAGGCCTTAAGCGCGCCAAGCAGATCGGCGGCGCCGGCGCTGTCAGGATCAAACCCC
>JAHBAM020000167.1 GCA_018500125.2 Roseobacter sp.
AGATGTGTATAAGAGACAGGCGCGTGTTGGGTTGTCTGGCGGCTGTGTGGGGCATATATCAGGGCGAGCCTGAAAGGAATACGCCATGTCAGAGAGAAAAGAGCTGCCGGAGGCCGCCAAACGCGCTTTGGCCGAAGCCGAGGCACGCCGCGCGGCGCGCGAAGCCGAGCTTGCGGCGCGGCCCAGAGAGCTGGGCGGCCGCGACGGCCCCGACCCCGCGCGCTATGGCGATTGGGAGAAAAAAGGGATCGCGATCGACTTTTGAGGAGGGATTGCGCCGCGCTTTGCGCGCCGCCCGGCTGGGGGCTTTGCCCCCAGACCCTTGTTTAACCGGGGGCTTTGCCCCCAGACCCCCAGGATATTTGCAGAAAGAAAAAGCGGGTTGGCGGGGGGGATGTTAGGCGCCCGCGAGGCCGAGCACGTCGATCATATCGTATTGGCCGGGGGATTTGTCCTGGCCCCAGAGGGCGGCTTTGAGCGCGCCACGGGCGAAGACCGAGCGATCGGAGGCGATGTGGCGCAGGATGATGCGCTCGCCCATAGCGGCGAACATGACATCATGCTCGCCCACGATATCGCCGCCGCGGATGGCGGAAAAGCCGATGTCGCCGCGTTTGCGCGCGCCTGTGAGGCCGTCGCGGCCAGAGTCGCTGACGTCTTTGAGCGAGACGCCACGGCCTTCGGCGGCGGCTTCGCCGAGCATCAGCGCTGTGCCGGAGGGGGCATCGACTTTCTGGTTGTGATGGGCTTCGATCACTTCGATGTCATAGTCGGCGTCGAGCGCGGCGGCGACCTTTTTTGTGAGCTGTGTCAGGAGGTTGACCCCGAGGCTCATATTGCCGGCGCGGATGATGACGGCGTGGTGTGCAGCGGGGGCGAGCTGTTCGATTTCGGCTTCAGACAGACCGGTTGTGCCGATCACATGGACGGCGCGGGCCTGTGCGGCGAGGGCGGCAAAGCCGAGGGTCGCGGCGGGGGTTGTGAAATCGATCACCGCCTGGGCGCGCGCAAAGCTTGGCAGGGGGTCGCTTTGGACCGGCACGCCGAGCGGGCCGAGGCCGCAGATCACGCCGATATCCTGACCCAGAGCCGCGCTGCCTTCATGTTCGATGGCGCCGACGAGCCGCGCCTTGCCCGACTGGACAACAGTTTTGACGAGCATCTGGCCCATGCGGCCTGTGGCGCCTGTGACAACAATTCCTGGCAGATCGGACATATCTTTGCTTTCATAAATTCTTCTGGGTTTGCTCATAGCGCAGCCATGGGCGCTTGGCAAAACCTTGCTGAGGGGTTAGGGGACGCTTATGGCTAAGAACAAGTTTCATGAGGGCGAAGGCCCGTCACAACGGCAGCTGCGGGTGGGCGAGCTTATCCGCCGCACGCTTGCGCAGGTTTTGGGGCAGGGGGATATTCATGATCCCGAGCTGAACCGTCTGTCTATCACGGTGGGCGAGGTGCGCTGTTCGCCCGATCTCAAGATCGCCACGGCTTATGTTATGCCGCTGGGCGGGCAGGGGCGCGAGAAAGCCGTCGCGTATCTGGCGCGCAACAAACACGAGCTGCGCCGGATGATCGGAAAGAAAGTGGGCTTGAAATACACGCCTGATCTGCGCTTTCGGCTTGATGTGACCTTTGACCAGATGGATGCCACGCGCGAGATGTTTGCGCGTGACGAGGTGAAGCGTGATCTGGACGACTAGAGCGGTTTGCGCTGTGGCGCTGGTGTTGGGCCTTGCGGGGCAGCCGGCAGCGGCCGCAGACTGCGAAGACCGGAGCTTTGGCGGGCGTTCTTATACCATCTGCGAGGTCGATGCGACGCGCGAGGAGATCCGGCTTTTTCTGAAAGACGAGACAGGCAAGCTTCTGGGGCAGTTTTTTGCTGTGGATGCGGGGCTGAAGGCGCAGGGCCAGCGGCTTGGCTTTGCCATGAATGCCGGAATGTATCATGAGGACCGCAGCCCTGTCGGGCATTACCGCGAGAACGGAACCGAGCTGATGCGGGTGATCCCCAATGCGGGGCCGGGGAACTTCGGGATGTTGCCCAACGGGGTGTTTTGTGTGCGCGCCGGGCGCGCCGATGTGATCGAGACGCGGCGCTTTTTGCGGGAGGCGCCGGACTGTGTGCAGGCCACGCAAAGCGGGCCGATGCTTGTGATTGACGGGGCGCTGCACCCGCGCTTTTTGCGCGACAGCGACAGCCGTTTTCTGCGCAATGGGGTGGCGACAAGCGCAGACGGCGGGCGGGCTGTCTTTGTCATTTCAAACGAGCGGGTCACATTTTACGAGATGGCAAGCTTTGTGCGCGATGCGCTCAAGCTGCCGCAGGCGCTTTACTTTGATGGCAATGTGAGCCGCCTCTATGCGCCCGGTCTGGGGCGCGCGGATGCCGGCTTTTTGTTGGGGCCGATTGTTGGCGTGGTGGAAACGGCTGATTGACGGCTGCGCGGGCTTGGGCTAGGGCCGCTTTTTGACGTGAGGAATACGCATGGGACGCAAACGCAAAGGGCGCGATATTTCGGGCTGGCTCGTGGTCGACAAACCCGCGGGGCCGACATCAACCGCTGTGGTGAACAAGGTGCGCTGGGCTTTGGGCGCGGCCAAGGCGGGCCATGCGGGCACGCTTGACCCCGAGGCGACCGGGGTCTTGGCTGTGGCGCTTGGCGAGGCGACCAAGACCGTGCCTTACATCACCGATGCGCTCAAGGCCTATGTGTTTGATGTGAAGCTCGGCGAAGCGACCAATACGGACGACGCGGAGGGCGAAGTGATTGCCACCTCTCAGGCACGGCCTACAGACGATGAGATCAAGGAAGCGCTGCTGAAATTTGTCGGTAATATCGAGCAGGTTCCGCCGAAGTTTTCGGCTGTGAAGGTGGACGGGCAGCGGGCCTATAAGCTGTCGCGCGCGGGCGAGGATATCACGCTTGAGGCGCGGCCTTTGTATGTGGATGAGCTGACCATGGTGGAGCGTATCGACGCCGACCATGTGCGGCTTGAAATGGTCTGTGGCAAGGGCGGCTATGTGCGCTCTATTGCACGGGATCTGGGCGAGGCGCTGGGCTGTAAGGGGCACGTTTTGCGCCTGCGTAGGGTCTGGTCGGGGCCGTTTGAGGCGGAGAAGGCCCTCAGCTTTGAGCAGATCGAGGAGATGGCGAAAACGCCCGAGCTTGAGGGCTATATCCTGCCGCTTGAGATGGGCCTTGAGGACTTGCCCGAGGTGAAGGCGACCCAGGAGGGCGCGGCCAAGCTGCGCAATGGCAACCCCGGAATGGTCTTTGCCAGCGAGGCGGACTATGGCGACGACTGCTGGGCGAGCTTTGAGGGCAAGGCTGTCGCTGTGGGGGTATACAAGGCGGGTGAATTGCACCCGACCCGTGTTTTTAACCAATGAGGGCATTATGCTGGCTGTTGTGAGATCAAGACTGTTCTGGGGCTTTGTCGCGGTGCTTCTGGCGCTCTGGGCGGGCTTTGGCTTTGTGCAGATGCGCGGCGCGGACCATGCGGACCACGCGGCCATGCACGCCAAGATGCACGGCGAGATGCACGGTGAGATGCACGGTGAAAACAGTGCCCACGGTGGCCACGGTGGCCACGGCGGGCATCAGGGGCATGATATGGCAACGATGCCCGGCCTGAGAGGGCGCGATGCGACGGCAGAGGAGAGCGAGGAGCTTGCTGTTATGTTTCGCCGCTTTGAGGAGATCACCCGCAGCGTGGAGAATTTGCCCGATGGCATCCGAACCGTGACATTTGCGCAAGATGAGGCGTTGATGGGCGTGGTCGCCAGCCATGTGATCGGGATGATTGACCGGGTCGATATGGGGCGCGACCCCGAGGTGATTATCCAGTCGCCGACGCTCGATATTCTCTTTGAGCGGCGCGCCAGCATTGTGACCGAGATGGACATGACGGAGGAGGGGATTGTTGTGATCCAGACGAGCGATGACCCTGATGTTGTTGCTGCGCTACAGACCCACGCCGCCGAGGTGAGTGCGATGGTTGACCGCGGTATGGAGGCCGTGCACGAGATGATGGCGGCGCGGGAGCGCTAGAAAAACAGGCCCCAGAGGAGCGGCAGCAGGAGCGCTGTGGCCATGGCGTTGAGGCCCATGGCGAGGCCGGAGAAGGCGCCGGCTGTTTCGTTGACCTGAAGCGCGCGGGCGGTGCCTATGCCGTGGCTGGCTGTGCCGATGGCGAGGCCACGGGCGCGCCAGTCTTTGACGCCGATCAGATTGAGCAGGAGCGGGCCGAACATCGCCCCGAAGATCCCCGAGACGATCACCAGAACGGCTGTGAGCGAGGGCAGGCCGCCCAGCTCTTCGGCGATGCCCATGGCGACGGGGGCTGTAACCGATTTGGGCGCGATCGTTGCCATCAGGGTTGTGCCGCTGTCGGCCAGCCAGAGCACCGCGACGGCCGAGGCGACGGCGGCGAGGGAGCCTGTGAGCAGGCTTGCGCCAATGGCGAGCCAAGAGGCGCGGACGTGATGCCACTGGCGGTAGAGCGGAATGGCGAGGGCGACTGTGGCGGGGCCAAGCAGGAAGTGAACGAACTGTGCGCCCTCAAAATAGGTGGCATAATCTGTTCCTGTGGCGGCGAGCACGGCAACAACGAGGCCGACCGCGCCAAGCACCGGATTGAGCAGCGGATTGCGCCGGCCTTTTTCAAACAGAAGGCTTGCGGCCTGGAAGGCGGCGAGAGTCAGGGTCAGGTGAAAGAGCGGCGAGGCCGAGAGATAGACCCATGTTTGCGCAAGGTTATTCACGGTCTGCCCCTTTGCTCAACAGGCGCATCATCAGCGCGGTCACAACGATTGCGGCGGAGGTGCTTATGGCGACGGCCAGCGAGAGTGGAACAAGCGCCTCCGAAAGCAGGGCAACGTGCATGATCACGCCGGTGCCTGCGGGCACAAAAAGCAGCGACATATTGCGCAGAAGGCCATCGGCCGTGGCTCCGAGGGCGTCGGGCACATGGCCGCGCAGCAGCAGAAAGCCGAACAGAAGGGCCATGCCGAGCACGGGGCCGGGCACCGGCAGGCCAAGCGCGCCAACGACAACCTCGCCGGCGAGCTGGCAGGACAGAATGAGCGTGAGATAGCCGATCATGCGCGCCTCCTGGACCGTCCTGTCTTTAAGAGACTACAAGAGCCTTGCCAATGTCCGGTGACGGCGCAGCCTGACAGGGTCTTGGCGATTCATCTTTAAGACGGGACGTTTTCTGGCCCCAGTTTACGCGAGGCCCCACCGCGCGCAAGGGGCTACCGGGCGTTGAAGGTAAAGAGCGGTTCGCCGTTGAGGGTATAGCCGTTGATCAGCTCGGCAGCGCGGGGGCTGGTAAGCCAGCCTTCGAGCTTGAGCGCCAGATCATGCTTTACGTGCGGGTGCTTTGTGGGGCTGACGGGCAGGAAAGCGTATTGATTGAAAAGCACAGGATCGCCCCAAAAGAGCAGTGCTAGAGACTGTTTGTTGCCGAAATTGAGCCAGCTAGCACGGTCTGTCAGCACATAGGCCGCAAGGCCGGCGGCTGTGTTGAGGGTTGCGCCCATGCCGGCGCCTGCTTCGTTATACCAGTCGGGGGTGCGCATCTCGTCAGAGATGTTTGCGGCCTCCCAGAGGGCGCGCTCTTTCTTGTGGGTGCCGCTGTCGTCGCCGCGGCTGGCGAAGGGCGCTTTGGCGCCTGCGAGCGCCGTGAGGGCGGCTGTGGCCGTCTCGGCGCCGGCGATACCGGCCGGATCGTCGGAGGGGCCGACAAGCACGAAATCATTATACATGATTTCGCGGCGGTGGGTGCCGAAGCCGCCGTTGACAAAGGCATCTTCGGCCTTGCGCGAATGCACAAGGAGCGCATCGACATCGCCCGCCTCGCCAAGGCGGATCGCCTGACCTGTGCCAACCACGATGAGCTGGACCTCAAGGCCGGTCTCTTTGGCGATTTCGGGCAGGAGCACATCGGACAGGCCCGAATTGTGAAAGGAGGTGGTCACCGCCATTTTGAGGGTGTCGGCGGCGGCGATACTGGCGATCATGATCAACGCCACAAGAACGAGTATTATGCGAATAAGCTTGTCAATCATAACACGAGGTCTCCTTTGAGGAAGGCTTGCGCCTCGGGGGTTTGGGGAGCGTCAAAAAACGCAGAGGCGGGGCCGGATTCGACAATCTGGCCCTTGTGGAGAAAGAGCACATCTGTCGCGAGGCGGCGGGCTTGGCCGAGATCATGCGTGGCCATGAGGATACGTGTGCCGGCGGCGCGGGCCGTCAGGATCAGCCGTTCGATATCGCGGGTCGAGGCGCCATCAAGATTGGCGCAAGGCTCGTCGAGAAACAGAAGCTGCGGCGCGCGGATGAGGGCGCGCGCGAGGGCGAGCTTCTGGCGCTCGCCGCCTGAAAGCTGGCTGGCGCGCTGCTGTTCGTGACCGGCGAGGCCGATGGTATTCAGCCATGTTAGAGCCTGTTTTTCGGCTTCGGCGCGCTTTGTGCCATGTGCGGTGAGCGGATAGGTCAGATTGCCCAGAACGGTGCGGCGCAGCATCACCGGGGTCTGGAAGACAAAGGCTTGTTTGGCGTAGGTCTCATGGCGCGGTGCGGCAAAGCGGAGCCGGCCCTCGGCGGGCTTTTCCAGACCATGGAGCAAGCGCAAGAGCGTGCTTTTGCCCGCGCCATTGGGGCCAAGCACGATTGTGAGGCCGGTCTCGCCAAGGGAAAGATCAACCGGGCCAAGCAGGCGCGTGCCGTTTTTGACCACGGTTGCGCTTTGAACGGAGAGGGGCAGGATTGTCACCATCTGTCGCGCACCTCCGTGCCCGAGAGCATATGGAGCGCGAGATTGACCGCGACGGCGAGGCCGATGAGCACAAAGCCGAGGCCGATGGCGAGGGCAAAATCGCCCTTGGAGGTTTCGAGCGCGATGGCTGTTGTCATCACGCGGGTGACATGGTCGATATTGCCGCCGACGATCATGATCGCGCCGACTTCGCCGATGCCGCGGCCAAAGCCGGCGAGCGCGGCTGTGAGAAGCGCGCGGCGGCTGTCCCAGAGGAGCGTTTTGATCCTTTGGGAGCGGGTTGTGTGGAGCGAGATAAGCAGGTCGTGATACTCGGCCCAAAGATCGCGGATCGACTGATGGGCGATGGAGGCGATGAGCGGTGTGAGGATGACCACCTGCGCGATGATCATGGCCCAAGGTGTAAAGAGCAGCCCCATGACGCCAAAGGGGCCGGAGCGCGACAGCAAGAGATAGACCACGAGGCCGACAACCACGGGGGGCAGGCCCATCAGCGCGTTGAGCAGGGCTATGACGAGGCGGCGCAAGCGGTAGCGCGAGACGGCGAGCCAAGCGCCGAGCGGCAGGCCGATCAGCGCCGCCAGAGCCACGGCAGAGCACGTCACAAGCAAAGAGCGCGCCGCGATCTCGTAGAGATCGGCGTCAAATGTCACGATCAGCCAGAAAGCGGCTGTGATGCCTTGCCAGATTTCGGCCATGGGCGCTCCTTTTCATCTGCATAGTGGGGCCAGTGGCCGAAAGCCATGGGGCGGATTGCGGATAAGCACTTTTCAATTGCGACATCATGCGTGAGATTGGGGCCTGAAAGTTTCGGATAGGAAAACCATGACGCAGATACCGCAGATCGCGCCGATCGGGACCGAGGGCTATCTTGTGCGCTTTGCCGACCGTCTGGACGATGCGGCGAATCGGGCGCTTGTGGGCTTTGCCGAGGCGCTCGAGGCCGAGGCGATCGCGGGGATTGTCGAGATTTCGACGGCTCTGGCCTCGGTTTTTGTGCGCTTTGACGGGATGAAGATTGCGCGGGCTGATCTGGTTCTGCGGTTGCAAGCCTTGCTCGACAGCCGGGACTGGCTGACGGCGGCGCATGGGGCGCGCCCGCGGCGCTGGCGGGTGCCAACGCTTTATGGCGGTGCGGCGGGGCCGCAGCTTGGCGAAGTGGCGCGGCTTGTGGGGCTGTCCGAGGCGGCGGCTGTGCGCGAGTTGAGCGCGGCGCCTGTGCGGGTGCTTGCGATCGGATTTGCGCCGGGGCAGCCCTATCTCGGGATGCTGCCCGAGCGCTGGGATGTGCCGCGTCAGACCGAGCTAAGCCCGCGTGTGCCGCAGGGCGCGCTTGTGCTGGCGGTCCGGCAGTTCAATCTGTTTGCCAATGAGACGCCGACAGGCTGGCGCCATATTGCCACCACGCATCTCAAGCTGTTTCAGCCCGATGCGCCACAGCCATTTGTGCTCAGGCCCGGCGACGAGCTTCTCTTTCCGGCTGTGTCAGAGCATGATTGGGCCATGTTAGAGACTGACCCCATGGGCGGCGCAACGCTTGAGGACGCCAAGAATGCCTGAGCTGACGCTGCACCAGATCGGCCCGAACGCGAGCCTGCAAGACCTTGGCCGCGAGGGGTATTTGCGCTTTGGCCTGTCGCGGGGCGGGGCGATGGACCGATATGCGCTTTTGGAGGCGGCGGCGCTGCTGGGGCAAGGGCTTGATATCTGCGCAATCGAGCTGCCGAGTGCGCCTGTGAGGCTGAGTGTGAGCGCGCCACAACGGATTGCGCTGACGGGTGCGCCTATGGTGGCCGAGGTGGATGGGCGCGCGCTTGTCTGCTGTCTCTTATACACATCT
>JAHBAM020000068.1 GCA_018500125.2 Roseobacter sp.
CAAGCGTCAAAGGCTCGCCCGGCGCGTGGGCCAGAAACAGCCGGCGCAAAAGGCGCGGGCCGTAATAGGCCAGAAGCGCATCAAGCGAGGGCAGCGCCGTGGCCACGGGCACGCGCGGAGACGGCTCCTCTTGTGGGGCGGGGCGCACAGGGTCGATCAGGCAGACCGACAGCTTGGCCTGACCGGCACTCATCAGCGCGACGCCGGCCACAAGGCCGGGCGCATAGCTCGCGTGATCCTTGCGGAACACATCAATCAGAAGATCATAGCCGCGCGCGATCTTGTCGGAGTGATAGGCCAGATCGGCGGCGTAATAGGTATAGCGCCCGTCGCCGTCCGTGAGCGGGCGCGGGCGCAGGTCGCCGCGCGGCACAGTGTCAAGCAGGAGGCGCTCCGAGGGGGTATCGGGCACTGTGGTGATCAGGGCGCCTCTGCTGTCCAGCAAAGCATCTGTGGCTGAAAACGCGTTGAGAAGACGCGACAATGTTGCGTCTGTTTCAAGGCCGCTCTCATGGGTGAAGGTGTCAAAGGACACATCAAGAGCCGTCAGGCCGCTGCGGATACTGGCCATGGCAGCCTTGAGCGCGGCGTGGCGCACAGCGGGGAGCCAATCGGCCTCGGCGGCCGTAAACAGCTCTTTTGGCAGGCCCTTGCGCACAGTGGCGGCGAGCGCCGTGATTTCGTCAGGCTCAAACTCGGCGGGCGCGACACAGCGGGCAAAAACGCCCCGCGCGAGCGCGTCGGCTTGCGGGCCTGCATCATTGACGTAGTATTCGCGTGTGACATCATGGCCAAGGGCTGTGGCCATGCGGGCGAGCACATCGCCAATGATGGCCGCATAGGCATCTTCGCCGCGCAGCGGGCGGCTGGGATAGGCCGAAACAAATTCGACATTGATGCGCTGGGGCTTTGTGGTGCTCATGGAAATTTGATAACAGTAAACCCAAGCCGAGGGGAACCCTTGCCAGTATGATTTGCCTCTTTTCCTCAGGGCGCAAGCTCGGTATGCACAGCCCGACTTTGAAACCTATGCCAGGAAGGCCCGCGCCAGATGCAAAAGACCCTGATTGAGACGCTGCAAGCGTTCGTGAATGCCGCTTTTGAGCGTGCGGGCTATGACACGAAATTTGCGGCTGTGCGGGTTTCGGACCGGCCCGATCTTGCTGATTTTCAGTGCAACGGGCTTATGGGGGTCGCCAAGAGCCAGAAGATGAACCCGATGGAGGCTGGCGCAGCTGTTCTGGACGCGCTCGATATGGAAGGGCTTTTTGAGGCGGATTTTGTGAAGCCCGGCTTTCTCAACTTCAAGGCCACCGACGCGGCGCTGCGGGCGCTTGTTGCGGCCTCAGCGGCTGATCCGCGGGCGCTGGCGGGGCGCGTTGAGCGCCAAAAAATCATGGTGGATTATGGCGGGCCGAACCTTGCCAAGGAAATGCACGTGGGGCATTTGCGCTCGGCGATTGTCGGCCACGGGCTGATCAACCTGCTTGCCTTTGCCGGCCATGAGGTTGTGAGCGATGTGCATTTGGGCGATTGGGGCTTGCAGCTGGGCCAGCTGATCACCCAGATCGAGGAGGTGCGCCCTGATCTCTTTGAAGATGAGGTGCTCAGGCCGATCACCATGCTGGATTTGCAGGAGTGGTATCCGGCGGCCTCGGCCAAATCAAAGGCGGATGAAGCCTTCCGCGACAAGGCGCGTATCGCGACATCGGCGCTGCAGGCGGGAGACGGGCGCTATATGCGGCTTTGGCAGCGGATTGTCGATGTGAGCATCGCCAGCCTGCGCCGGGATTACAACCGTTTGGGCTGTGAGTTTACCTATTTTTATGGTGAAAGCCGTTATCAGGAGATGCTGGGACCGCTGGTGCAAAGCCTTGAAGACAAAGGCGTTGCGGAGCCATCGGATGGCGCAATTGTTATTCATTTAGAAGAGGATACGAAGCTTCCTCCATTGATGCTGCGCAACAGCAACGGCGGCTATGGCTATGGCGCGACCGATCTTGCCACCATCGTGGACCGGCTGGAAACGGACAGGCCGGATGCTATTCTTTATGTTGTTGATGCGCGCCAGAAAATGCACTTTCAACAGGTGTTTCTGGGGATGGAAAAGACCGGGCTTCTGGGCGACACACAGCTTGAGCATACCGCTTTTGGCACGGTCAACGGCACCGATGGCAAACCCTTCAAGACCCGCGAGGGCGGGGTGATGCGGCTGCATGATCTGATGGAAGAAATGCACGCAGCGGCGCGCAAGCGGCTGGAGGAGATGGGCAAGCTTGAGGGTGCGGAGCTTGAGAAGACCGCCGAGCAGATCGCCATTGCCGCGATCAAGTTCGGCGAGCTGAGTCATGACCGCGAGAGCAACTATATATTTGATATGGAACAGTTTTTGCAATTTGAAGGCAAAACGGGGCCTTATATTCAATACACCTGTGTGCGGATCGCTTCGTTGATGGAAAACGCCCGTGCCGCCGGGCTTGAGCCAAGCGCTTTCACCGAGGTGAGCGATGGGGCACGCGGCCTTGTTCTGACGCTGGATGCCTTTGCGGCCAAGCTCGCCCGCGCGGTGGAAACCCGCAAGCCGAGCAATATGGCGCTGCACGTCTATAACCTCGCCAATGCGACCAATTCATTTTACCAATCCAACCGTGTTCTGGCGGAGGGCGTGGCCCCAGATCTGGCCGCCTCGCACCTTGGCCTTCTGGCGGCGGCCAAGGGCCAGCTGGACCTCGGCTTGACGCTATTGGGGATCGAAGTGCCCGCCAAGATGTGAGCGGGGCAAAAAATATTTAAAATTTTTTCGCGTGCGTTAACGAATGCGCCTGACCCGCTGAGTCGGGGGGGGTGATAAGCGTGCACAGAGCGTGCACAGGGCGTGCACCGCCAAAACGGGGGTTTTGGGGCGGTGCTAAGTGTGACCACAGCGTGCGCGGCTTTGGGATTTGGTTAGGGATTGCGCTGCGGCTGCGCCGCAACGCCCGGTGGGGGCGCTGCCCCCGGCTGAAAAAGCCTGACGGCTTTTGCAGCCTCCCCCGGGATATTTCTGGAAAGAAAAAGCAGCCGGAGGGGGCAAAGGGGCCTGAGCTTAGCTGTTTTCCTCGGCGAGGAACCGTTCGGCCTCGAGGGCGGCCATGCAGCCCATGCCTGCGGAGGTGACGGCCTGGCGGTATTTGTGATCGGTGAGATCGCCTGCGGCGAAGACGCCGGGGATGGATGTTTCTGTGCTGTCGGGTTTTGTGAGCACATAGCCGCCCATGTGGGTTTGGAGCGTGTCTTTGACCAGCTCGTTGGCGGGGGCGTGGCCGATGGCGACAAAGACGCCTTTGCAGGGCAGGTCTGTGATGACGCCTGTTTGGGTGTGTTTGACTTTTACGCCTTCGACGCCGAGCGGCATATCAGTGCCGTAGACTTCCTCGATTTCGTGAAACCAGAGGGTTTCGATCTTGGGGTTTTTCATCAGGCGGTCTTGGAGGATTTTCTCGCTGCGTAATGTGTCGCGGCGGTGAACGAGCGTGACCTTGCTGGCGAAGTTGGTGAGAAAGAGCGCTTCCTCGACGGCGGTGTTGCCGCCGCCGACCACGACGATCTCCTGACCGCGATAAAAGAAGCCATCGCAGGTGGCACAGGCCGAAACGCCGAAGCCTTTGAACTTCTCCTCAGACGGCAGGCCAAGCCATTTGGCGCGCGCGCCTGTGGCGAGGATCACCGCGTCGCAGCTATAGAGCGTGCCGCTGTCGCCCTGGGCTTTGAAGGGGCGCTCGGAGAGGTCGAGGGAGGTGATGATGTCGCCGATGATTTCGGTGCCCATGGCTTTGGCATGGGCCTCCATACGCACCATGAGATCGGGGCCTTGCACCTCGGTGTCGCCGGGCCAGTTCTCCACTTCGGTTGTGGTTGTGAGCTGGCCGCCCGGCTCGATGCCTTGCACAAGGATGGGTGCGAGCATGGCGCGCGAGGCGTAGACGCCTGCGGTGTAGCCTGCGGGGCCAGAGCCGATGATCAGAACTTTGGTGTGACGCGTTTCAGCCATGGTGTCGGCCCCCTGATGATGTGGTGAGTGCAGATGTTGCGCAGGGATATACCCCCGCGGCCCGAGGAAGGGAAGAGGCGCTGCGCAGGTGGGAAAAGACCGGGTATCGGGAGGCGCGTTTTGTTTTCTTGCTCAGGGTTGAAATATTGTTGCGCCCACAGGGCGTGCTGATATAACAATCGGCAAATCTGGAGGATATAAACGATGCCGCATACGCGTCTCGATGAGATTGACCGTAAAATTCTGGCCGAGTTGCAAGCTGATGGGCGGATGACGAATGTTGAGCTGGCCAAACGGGTCGGGATTTCTGCGCCGCCCTGTTTGCGCCGTGTGCGGACGCTGGAGGAGGCGGGCTTCATTCGTGGCTATCACGCCGAAGTCAACCCGCGCGAGCTTGGCTTTGAAGTGCAGGTCTTTGCCATGGTCGGGCTGGTCAGCCAGGCAGAGGCCGACCTGTCGGCATTTGAGGCGCGCTGCCGTGCCTGGCCGCTGGTGCGCGAGTGCCATATGCTCAACGGCGAGGTTGATTTCATTCTCAAATGCGTGGCGCCTGATCTCTCCACCTTTCAGAGCTTTCTGACCGAAGATCTGACCGCGGCGGAAAATGTGGCAAGCGTCAAGACATCGCTTGTGATCCGGGGGGCAAAGGACGAGCCGGGTGTGCCGTTTGATGTGCTGGAAGCCCGGCTGGCGCGCAGGGCGTGACCACCCCGTGAGGGGGCAGGGGGCGCTCGCGCCCCCTCTGCCTGCGGCATTCACCCCCTGAGGATATTTGTGGAAAGAAAAAGACTTAATTAACTTTTATCTTGCAGGCTGGGATTGCGGAACAGGCGGGGACGCCGATGGCCGTGAAAGGAAAAGAGATGTCTCTTTTTGAGGAAGGGTTGAAACCAGCCCTTCCTTTTTCTTTCCAGAAATATCCCGGGGAGCGCGAGGGGCTGGCCCCTCGCCCGGGTCGGATTTTCGCGCAGCGAAAATTCGAAATGACATCATGCAAAAGGATCATCCGCGTAGAGCACGTGTTTGAGATAAAGCCCTTGGGGCGGGCAGACCGGGCCACAGGCGGCGCGGGTGCGGGCGTTGAGGGCGGTTTGGACGTCTTCGGGCGTCCACGAGCCGGCGCCGACGCGTTCCAAGGTGCCCACGATCGAGCGGACTTGATTGTGTAAAAACGAGCGGGCGCGGATATGGAAGCGGTATTCCAGCCCGCCTGCCACGGGGTGCTCGGTGATCGCGATTTCGTCGAGTGTTTTCACCGGGCTTTGGGCCTGACAGATCGTGGAGCGGAATGTTGTGAAGTCATGCTGGCCGATCAGCCGGGCCGCGCCTTGGCGCATGGCGTCAAGGTCGAGCCGGTTTTTGACGTGCCACACAAGGCCTTTGTCATGCACGGCGGGGGCGCGGCGGACCAGAAGGCGGAAGAGATAGAGCCGTTCCAGGGCCGAGAAGCGGGCGTGCCAGTCGTCTTCCACCCGGGCGCAGGCGACAATGGCGATCGGGCTGGGGCTGAGGTGATAGTTCAGCGCTTCGGAGAGGCGGAACGCTGTCCAGTTTTGCTCCATATCGGCATGGGCGACTTGGCCGAGGGCGTGAACGCCGGCATCGGTGCGTCCGGCGGCGGCGATGTTATGGGCGCGCGGCTCCAGTTTCGCGAGGGCGGTTTCGATCTCGCCTTGCACGGTGTCCTGGTCGTTTTGGCGCTGCCAGCCTGAGAAGGGGGCGCCGTTGTATTCGATTTTGAGGGCATATCTGGGCATGATCGGGCTTTAGCGTCTCAGAGGCGGCGCGGCAAGCCTGCCTCAAGGTGTCCTTGTGCACTGCGGCCCTCTGGTGTGCGGCGCTGTTCGGCCCTATCTTAAGCTGAAGCGTGGCCGCGAGTGGCCGCAGAGAGGCCGCGGAGTGGTCGGAAGGGGCAGTCGGGTGATCGGTGAGTTGGCGGATAGTCTTGCGCGGCGGGTGGACAATCTGGCCGGCTCGGTCTCGCAGGCGCTTATGGAGCCTGTGATCCGTGTCGGTGTGACGGGTCTGGCGCGGGCGGGCAAGACTGTATTTATCACCTCGCTTGTCGCCAATTTGCTCGACCGTGGCCGGATGGGCGGTCTGGCGGGCGAGGCGCAGGGGCGCATTGAGGCGGCCTATTTGCAGCCCCAGCCAGATGACACGGTGGCGCGGTTCCAGTTTGAGGAGCATTTGGCCGCTTTGACGGGGCCGCGGCCGCAGTGGCCAAGCTCAACCCGTGCGGTGAGCGAATTGCGCCTGTCGCTGCGGGTCAGGCCGCGGGGGGTGTTGGGCGGGCTGTCCGGTGCGCGGATCGTGCATATTGATATTGTCGACTACCCCGGCGAATGGCTGTTGGACCTTGGTTTGATGGAGAAATCCTATGCGCAGTGGTCTGGCGAGGTGTTTGCCCGCCTCAGGGGCCGTGCGCAGGGGGGCGATTTTTTGAAAGCGGCGGCGGCTGTTTCGGGCGGGGATGTGTTTGCCGAGCCGGTGGCGCAGGCTTTGGCGGCGTCCTTTACGGGGTATCTTTGTGCGGCGCGGGATGCGGGCTATTCTGACTGCACGCCGGGGCGGTTTTTGCTGCCCGGGGCGCTGGAGGGCTCGCCTGTGCTCACCTTTGCGCCTTTGGATCAAGGCGGGGACGGAAACGGAACCGCAGACAGAAACGCAGACGGGACAAACGGCAAGGGCCTGGCCAAGAGGGCTGGCCGCAAGAGCCTCTGGCGCGAGATGGAGCGGCGCTATGAGGCCTATAAGGCTCAGGTTGTTCGGCCGTTTTTTCGCGAGCATTTTGCAAAGATCGACCGGCAGGTTGTTTTGATTGATGCGCTTGGGGCGATTCATCAGGGGCCAGAGGCGCTTGAGGATATGCGCGGGGCGATGAGCGATATTCTGAAGGCGTTCAAGCCCGGGCAGAACGCGTTTCTGAAGCGGCTTTTTCTCGGGCGGCGGGTTGAAAAAATCCTCTTTGCGGCCACCAAGGCGGACCATTTGCATCATGTCCAGCACGCGGCGCTCACCGGCATTGTGGAGGCGCTGGTGCGGGAGGCGTCGGATCGTGCGGGCTTTGCCGGAGCCGAGGTGCGGGCGATGTCGATTGCGGCCTTGCGGGCCACCGAGGAGGCCGAAATGCGTCATGACGGCGAGCGGCTCCAGCTGGTGCGGGGCAGGCTGCTGGACAGCGGCCGGCAGGCGGCGCTCTATGCGGGGGCTTTGCCCGAGGATCCGGCCAAGCTGTTGCAGCCGGCGCGACAGGGAGCGCAGCACTGGCTTGATCAGGATTACCAGATCATGGCCTTTGCGCCGGCTGTCTTGACCCTCGCGCGGGGCGACGGGCCGCCCCATATCAGGCTGGACCGCGCCGCCGAGTTTCTGATCGGAGACCGCTTGTGAGCGTGGCACGGGCGCATTTGTGGCATTTGCCACGGTTGCTCAAAATCCTTTGGGCGGGGACGCGCGGGCAGGGGCCTGTGGGGCGGCGGCGCGACGAGGATGTGCGGGCTTTGGGACATCTGATTTTGCGGGGCAAGGTGCAACTCTGGCGCCGGGAGGGGCGGGCGCGGGCCTTTCTGGTGCGGGACGGGCGGCGCATCCATGCGCTTTACACCAGCCCGGACTGGGG
>JAHBAM020000052.1 GCA_018500125.2 Roseobacter sp.
GATCACCTCAGACATTCCTCTGGCGGCGAAATGTGTCGAGGCCGGGGCGCAGGTTCTCAAGCACAACGGCGAGGCGCTGACGGCGGCCAACATTGGCAATGTGCTGGCGACCCGCGATCTCATGTATGACCTGCGCGCCGCCGATCCGTTTCGTCAGGGCGGGGGCAGGGCCTTTTCCAAGACAGACCGCTCGCGCTTTTTGGAGGCGCTGGAGCGGGAACTGCGCAAGGCGGCAAAGTGATCGAGGCGGTTGTCTTTGATATCGGCAATGTGCTGATCGAGTGGCAGCCCGAGCGCTATTATGCCAAACGCCTCGGCCAAGAGCGGCAAGAGGCCTTCTTTGCGGGCTATGATCTGCACGGGTTGATGAACGAGATCGACGCGGGCGCGCCCTTTGGCGCAAGCATTGCCGCGGCGGCGGCTGCGCACCCCGAATTTGCCGAGGAGCTGCATATTCTGCGCGATGAGTGGCTTTTGTTGACCGCGCAGGTGATGCACCGCTCTGTGCGGCTGTTGCGGGCCTTGAAGGCGGCGGGTGTGCCGGTTTTTGCGCTGTCAAACTTCGGCTCGGAGAACTTCAGATGGAGTGCGGCGGCACATCCGTTTCTGAGCGAGTTTGACCGCGCCTATATCTCGGGGGACATGAAGCTGCGCAAGCCGTTTGAGGCAATATATGCCGCTGTGGAGGCTGACTGCGGGGTCGCGCCCGAGCGGCTTCTGTTTGGCGATGATCGCGACGACAACCTCGCCACCGCCCACGCGCGCGGCTGGCAGACCCATCGCGTTGACAGCGAGGCAAGCTGGGCGCAAGCTCTGGTGTCACACGGGCTGCTGAGCGAGGAGGCTGCGAGATGAGTATTGAAATGGTTCCCTTTGCGGAGGGCGAAAAGCTGCTCGACTGGGTGGCGCTGACGCAGGCGCTTGAAGCGGGGCACAGGCTCCCCGAGGCCGAGATCGGCGATACGTTTCTGTATCGTGGCAAAGACACGCTCCTGAGCCGCGCGGCCTGGATTGACGGGATGGGCATCGCTGTGAAATCCGCAACGATTTTTCCCGACAACCCGCTGGGTGGCAAGCCTGTCGTGGGCGGCGGTGTGAGCCTTTATTCCGATACGGACGGCAGCCTTGAAGCGATTGTCGATTTCCATCTTGTGACCAAATGGAAAACCGCCGGCGATTCCCTGTTGGGCGCTCTGAAGCTCGCTCGCAAGGACAGCCGCAAGATCCTGATCATTGGCGCAGGCACAGTCGGCCGCGCGCTGCGGCAGGCTTACGGCGCGGGCTTTCCCGAGGCCGAGTTCACAGTCTGGAACCGCACGCGCGCCAATGCCGAGGCGATGGCGGCGGAGTATCCCGGTCTGAAAGTGGCCGAGAGCCTTGAGGCCGCGGTCAAGGAGGCCGATATCATCACCTCGGCGACAATGGTGACCGAGCCGAACCTGCTGGGCGCATGGCTTCAGCCCGGCCAGCATATCGATCTCATCGGCGCATACCGCCCCGATATGCGCGAGGCAGATGACGAGGCGTTGCGGCGCGCGCGCCTTTTCGTTGACAGCTATCACACAACAATAGGTCACATCGGAGAGATCGAAATTCCGCTGCAAACAGGGGTGATCCACCGCGATGATCTGATCGCCGATTATTACAAGCCGGACAAGATGCAACGCGGATCCGATGACGAGATCACACTCTTCAAAAACGGCGGGGGCGCCCATCTTGACCTGATGACAAGCCGCTACATTCTCCAAGCCTGGCGTGCCCGCTGACCCCTTTTTCTTTCCAGAAATATCCTAGGGGGTGTGGGGGACAAGTCCCCCACCGCGGTCGGATTTCGCGAAGCGAAATTCGAAGCCCTCACGCCACGGCCTCCAAACGCTTTTCGCGCACGGGCAGATGCACCAGAGCCGAGAACAAGCCGACCCCGACACCAAACCACCAGACCGCGGTATAGCTGCCGTAGATGTCATACATCCGCCCGCCGAGCCAGACGCCGAGGAAGCTGCCGAGCTGGTGGCTGAAAAAGACGATCCCGTAGAGCGTGCCCATGTAGCGCAGCCCGTAGATATGGGCGATGAGGCCCGAGGTGAGCGGGACGGTGGCGAGCCAGAGGGCGCCCATGGCGACCGAAAAGAGCAGCACGGTGGCCGGGCTCATGGGGGTGAGAATAAAGGCGGCGGCGACAAAGGTGCGCGCAAGGTAGATCGAGGCGAGCAGATATTTCTTGGAATAGCGCTTGCCAAGATAGCCGGCTGTGAGCGTTCCGGCTATATTTGCAAGGCCGATGAGCGAGATGGCGACGGCGCCTAGAGCCGAGGTGGAAGAGACGCCGATGCTGTCGAGCAGGGAGCCGGAAACGATCGGGCTGCACATCTCGGTGACAAAGGCGGGGAAATGCGCCGTGACGAAGGCAAGCTGGTAGCCGCAAGAGAAAAAACCAAGAAAAATCAGAGTGAAAGAGGGGTCGCGGGCGGCCTTTTTGAGGATGGTTCCCATGCTCTCTTCAAGCTCTTCTTTGGTGGCGGCGACGGGGGCGCGCATGAAGGGCAACAGCATGATCAGCGCGAGCACGGCGGCGGCGAAGACAAGGAAGACATCCTGCCATGACATGAAGCCCAAAAGATACTCGGCGACAGGCGCGCCGAGGACTTGCCCGCCGCTCGCCGCGGCTGTCACAATGGCCAGCGACATCGAGCGGTTTTCATCCGAGCTGGCGCGGCCAACGACCGCGAGAATGACCCCGAAGCCTGTGCCGGCAACGCCAAATCCTATAAGGATTTCATAGAGTTGGTGCTCAAGCGGGCTGACGGCGAACGACGAGAGCACAAGCCCCGCCGCATAGACCAAAGCGCCGATGATGACGGCCTTGCGATCGCCTATTTTCTCGGCGATGGCGCCGAAGAATGGCTGGCCGATGCCCCAGGCGAGATTTTGCAGGGCGATGGCAAGGGAGAACTCGGCGCGGGGCCAGTTGAACTCCTGTGCGATGGGAATTTGAAACACCCCGAAGCTGGCCCGAATGGCAAAGGACACAAGGATAATCACACAGCCTGTGAGGAGCACAGGGGTGAAGAGTGAGGCTTGTTTTGGCATGGGTGTCTCCTGATCGCAGCAGAGAGTGGCGCGGCTCTGGAGGAAGGTCAATTATTCATTTGTTAACTTTGGTAAAGAGCAGCGGGCGCTGCGCAAAAGGGGGGGTGAAAAGCGTGCACAAGGCGTGCACCGGGCGTGCACCGGCAAAACGTTAATTTCTGTTAAGGAAATTTGGTAAAGGCAGCGTGCGATGCGCCCCGCTGGCGGGGCACTGGCAGGGCACTGGCAGGGCACTGGCGGGGCAGCGAGACTCTGCGGGCAGGAGTGGAGAGCAGCGCAAGAGCGGGCCAGCCGACGGCGCTGTGTCGGGTTGCTTCGGGAGCGGCGCAACGGATGTGCCTTGGGGTGATGTGCGGTTTGCGGTGGGCGCGCGCCTCTTGGGTGTGCTCTGTGGTGAGACCGTTGGATCTGGATATTTATAGCAATAAAAAAGACGGGGAGGGGGCGGCTTGCGCCCCTGTTGTGAATGGCGATAGGAAGGGCGGTATGACGCGCGATATCATAACCGAATATGCGGCCCGTGTGACGGACGGACGGCTGCGGGCCGATCCGGCGCAAGAGGCTGTTTTGCCCGAGCTTGAGCGCATTCGGGCCGCGCTGGCGGCGCCGGTAAAGCGAGGCTGGTTTGCCAAGGCGCCCGAGCCGATCGCGGGGCTTTATATGTGGGGCGGGGTCGGGCGCGGCAAGTCGATGCTGATGGATCTCTTTGTGGACTGTCTCGATGTGCCGGTGCGGCGGGTGCATTTTCATGCCTTTATGCAGGAGATCCACAAGGGGATGCATGAGGCGCGCCAGAACAATGTGCAGGATGCGCTTGCGCCTGTGGCGGCGGCGGTCAGCAGGGAGGTGCGCTGTCTGGCCTTTGACGAGATGCAGATCACCGATATCACCGATGCGATGATTGTCGGGCGCTTGTTTGAGGCCCTGTTTGAGGCGGGGGTTGTTGTTGTGACCACCTCCAACCGGGCGCCCGAGGATCTTTATAAGAACGGGCTGAACAGGCAGCTCTTTTTGCCCTTTATTGCGCTGATTTCGGCGCGGCTTCAGGTCCGGGAGCTGGTGAGCGAGACGGATTACCGTCAGGACAGGCTGGCCGGGGCCGCGACTTATTTCAGCCCTGTGAACGGGGCGGCGCGGGCGGCTATTGCGGCGATCTGGGATGATCTGGGCGGGGCGACGGCCAAGCCTTTGCGGTTGAGTGTGAACAAGCGGGAGGTTGTTTTGCCAGCGTTTCAGAGCGGGGTCGGGCGGGCGCGCTTTCATGAGCTTTGCGGCAAGATGCTTGGTCCGGCGGATTATCTGGCGATTGCCGAGGCGGTGCGGGTTTTGATTGTTGAGGATATTCCTTGTCTGTCGCGCAGCAACTTCAACGAGGCCAAGCGCTTTGTGACGTTGATTGACGCTTTATACGAGGCCAAGGTGCGTCTTATTGCGAGCGCGGCGGCGGCGCCGGAGATGCTTTATCTTGAGGGCGAGGGGACGTTTGAATTTGAGCGGACGGCGAGCCGCTTGCGCGAGATGCAGGGGGACGGCTGGGGCGAGGGCTGACGCTTTGGCCGTGGATGTGGCCGTGGATGTGGCTGTGGAGTTGGCCGGTTTGGTCTGAGCCTTATCGGGAAAGAAAGGGGGCCGTTGGTTCGGCCCCTCTTTCTCCTGCCGATAGATTAAGAGATAACACTCTTGCCCTCGTAAACATTTACCCTGAGGTGACCTCGGGGATACTCAGCCTTTGGCCCGCGCGGATGCGGTCGGGGCTGGATAAAAACTGGCGGTTGGCCTCGAAAATCGCTGTGAAGAGCGCGGCGTCGCCGTAAAAGCGGTTGGCGATTGCGCCGAGGCTGTCGCCGGATTGGACGGTGTAGAAGTTGTAGCGCTTGGTTTCGCCGGCGCGCTGGACAACGCGGACCTCGACGCCCTGACTGTTGGCCTCAAAACTGGGTGCGGGCGCTGTATCGGGGCTAGATTTGCGCACGAGGGCGGCCAGAAGCGTTGCGGTATCGACGCGGCCTGCGTCGGTGCGCAGCGCGCCGGGCACGGCAATCTGGCCCGAGGCGGCGGCCTCGTTGAGTAGGGCGTCGATATAGGCGTCTGACTGGCCTTGCCGGAGCGCCTGACTCACCAGATCTTGCATATTTGCGGCGGCGGGGGCCGCTTTGGGCGGTGTCGGGCCTGTCAGGCTGGCGAGCACACCTGCGGTCATGTTGCGCAGGGTGTCGGCGCTTTCCGGCGCGGGGGCGGCGGCTTTGGGCGCTGTTGAGCCTGAGAGGCTGGCGAGGACGCTGGCTGTGATCTCGTCGACGGGCGTGTCCTGTGCTGTGTCGCGGGCGGGCAGCAGGCCGATCAGCCCTGTATCGGCGCGGGTGACGCTCATGTCATCCGGGCTTTGCGGGGAGGCCGGCTCTTGGGGCGCGGTGGCCAGGGCATCGCCGGAGGGCTGCATCAGGATGAGCGCCAGTGTGACGGTGAGAAAGGCCGCGCCGATGAGGAGCAGGCGGGTGAGATGCGGGTTGGGGCGCGTCAAGGGCTTCATGATGTCGGCTGCTTTACGGAGAGGCCGAGGAGGAGCCAGACTTGCATTCCGCCGCGATAATATTTGATCTTTTCGGCGGGGTAGCCCGCGCTGCGCAGGGCATTGATCGCGCGGGGGGACTGGTCACACCAGGGACCGTTGCAAAACAGCAGAAGCTCTTTGGCGGCGGCAAAATCCCATGCGGTTCCGTCGGTTTCGGCGCCGAGGGCCTTCAGGATTTCGTCACGGTAGGGATTGCTCTCTTGCAGGGTGGCGAAGGGCACATTGACGGCGCCCGGGATTGTTCCTTTGGCGAACCAGTCGGGCATACGGCTGTCGAGCAGGAGGCCTTGGCCGCGGGCGACTGTGGTTTCGAGGAAGGAAATCACCTCGAGTTCGCCGACTGTTTCGACGCCCTCGCCCGCGCTCATGGCGTGGATGCAGAACGGCGGGCAGGCGCGCGATGTTTTGGTGAACTCGCCTGTGAGCTGGTGAGAGGTGTCCTGGATCCGTTCGATGACGAGGGTTTGGCCTGTCTCGAATGTGATCTGTTTGGACGGGTTGTCAGGTGTGAGGCGCACATCCTGTGCGAAGGTCACTGCTGGCATAAGGCACGCGCCAGCGAAAAAAATGCCTAAAAGGCGTCTCATTACTATCCCCCAAATCATTGCACGCTTCATTCTGTGGCGCAGGGCGTGCGTCGACTGCTGACTCAAGATATAGGCGAATCAGTGCGAATCGGTCAACATAAAGTGATTCGGAATATTGCGAATCAGAGCGGTCTCGGGGCTAAGCTGTTGTTAGTGATTCGCATTTTTTTCAAATGCGCAGGATTTATTTTACCTTTTGGTCCGGGGTTGCGCGGCCTCAGCTGTGCTCGCGCAGGATATGTCCGGCGAGATAGAGCGAACCGCAGATTAGAACGCGCGCGTGTGGCGCGTCGCGCAGGATAGTGTCGAGTGCGCTGCGCACGCTTTGGGCGGCATAGGCTTGCAGGCCGGCGCGTGTGGCGGCGGCGGCGGTTGTTTCGGCGGGCAGGGTGTTGGCCTCGCCCGGGATCGAAACGGCGTGCAGCGCCTCGATATGGGGCACAACGGGGGCGAGATAGCCGGCGATGTCTTTGGTGTTGAGCATACCGCAGATCATGTAGGTGGGCCGTTTCGGAAGGCGGGTGAGGCTCTCGGCGAGTGTGGCGCCACAGGCGGCGTTGTGGCCGCCATCAAGCCAAAGCTCGGCCTCGGGTGCGGCGTCAATCAGCGGGCCATGCGCGAGTTTTTGCATCCGCGCGGGCCATGTTGCGCCGGTGACGGCGGCGTCATAGGCGGCTTCGGGCAGGCCGAGGTGACGCAGGCCGGCGAGGGCGGCGCCCGCATTCTGGAACTGATGCGCGCCCATGAGGGCGGGCGGGGGCAGATCGAGCAGGCCGGTTTCGTCCTGATAGACGAGGCGGCCACGCTCTTCGGACACGTGCCAGTGCTGGCCTTGGGCCAGAAGCGGCGCGCCGAGGCTGGCGGCTTTGGCCTCGATCACCTCGGCGGCGTCTTCGGGCTGGGCCGACATCACGAGGGGCACGCCACGTTTGATGATCCCTGCTTTTTCGCTCGCGATCTGGGCGACGGTATCGCCCAGAAACTGCGGGTGATCAAAGGAGACCGGGGTGATCACTGTGAGGGCGGGTTTGGTGATGACGTTTGTGGCGTCGAGCCGTCCGCCGAGGCCGACTTCGAGCAGCGTATAGTCGGCCGGCGTGCGCGACATGGCAAGGAGGCCCGCGACGGTTGTGATTTCGAAATAGGTGATCGTGTCGCCGTTGTTGGCGTCATAGCATTCGTTGAGCACCTCGGTGAGGTGATCTTCGGTGATCAGCTCGCCTCGCAAGCGGATGCGCTCGTGAAAGCGGGCGAGGTGGGGCGAGGTATAGGCGTGTGCCGTCAGGCCCGCGCCTTCGATGCCGGCGCGGAACATGGCAAGGGTTGAGCCTTTGCCGTTGGTCCCGGCGATATGGATCACGGGGGGCAGCCTGTCTTGCGGGTTGCCGAGCGCGTCAAGCAGCTTCCACACGCGGTCGAGCGTGAGGTCGATGATCTTGGGGTGAAGCGCCATCATCCTCTCAAGGATGACATCTGATCCTGCGCTCATTTTTTGGTGTCTGCCTCTGCCGGCGCCGCGGCCTCTGCGGCTTGGGCCAGAGTTGGGGCCGGCAGATCGCCCGCAACGGGCGGCGGCATATCCATGAGCATCCGGATGATCTGGATCAGCTCGCCGCGCATTTCGGTGCGGGGCGTGACGCGGTCCAGCATCCCGTGATCGAGCAGATATTCGGCGCGCTGGAAGCCCTCGGGGAGCTTTTCGCCGATGGTTTGCTGGATCACACGCGGGCCGGCAAAGCAGATCAGCGCGTTTGGCTCGGCGATCTGGACATCGCCCAGCATGGCATAGGAGGCTGTGACGCCGCCTGTTGTGGGGTGGGTCAGAACGACGATATAGGGCAGGCCGGCTTCTTTGAGCATCTGCACGGCGACTGTGGTGCGCGGCATTTGCATGAGGCTGAGAATGCCCTCCTGCATCCGTGCGCCACCGGCAGCAGAGAACAGCACGAGCGGGCGCTTGAGCTTTACGGCGCGTTCGGCGGCAGCGATGATGGCATTGCCGACATACATTCCCATGGAGCCGCCCATGAAGGAAAAATCCTGCGCGGCGGCGATGATCGGGGTGCGGCCGATGTCGCCTTCGGCCACGAGCATGGCCTCTTTTTCGCCGGTTGATTTTTGGGCGGCTTTCATCCGGTCGGGGTATTTTTTCTGGTCGCGGAATTTGAGCGGGTCTTCGATCGGGGCAGGGACTTTGACCTCGGTGAAGATGCCGCCATCAAACAATGCGGTGAAGCGGTCGCGCGGCGTGATGCCCATATGGTGGCCGCAGGAGGTGCAAACATTGAGATTGCCTGCGAGTTCGCGGTGAAACAGCATGGTGCCGCAGTCGTCGCATTTGCTCCAGAGATTCTCGGGCGTGTCGCGGCGCGAGAAAATCGAGTTGATGCGCGGACGGACGTAGTTTGTGATCCAGTTCATAGAGGGGCCTTTGCCGTTTCACTTGTCAGGAGTCCAGATAATCAGGACGGGCGGGAAATGCAATCAGCGCTTGAGGCCGATGCGCGCGGCAAGCCACATGAGGCCCAGCAAAAGAAGCTCGAGCGCAAGCCGCCAGTCAAGGCCGGCGGGCGCGTCGCTTGTGAAGGGTTCGCCCAGTGTTTCGGGGGCAAAGAGAAAGAGCGCAAAGCCCGAAGACGGCCCGCCCGCCTCGCCATAGAGCAGGAAGGCGAAGGCGTTATTGGCAAAGTGAAAGGCGAGTGCGGGGCCGAGTGTGCCGGCGCGGGCGGTCAGATCGGAGGCGGCAAGGCCAAAGCAGAAGGCCCAGATGACATATTGCAGATTGGTTGTCAGGGGGCTTGCCGCGCTCCAGTGGGCGAAGCCGAAGGCGAGGTTTGTCAGGAGCAGCCAGCTTGCCGGGTGCTCAAAGAGTGTGGCGAGCTGTTGTTGCAAATAGCCGCGGTAAAGCAGCTCTTCGGCGGCGATCTGGACAAAGACCGCCCCGAGCGAGAGCGGCAGAAGCGCCCCCCAGGTCAGCGGCGCGCGGACGGTGTGCAGGGCATCTGCGCTCCACCAGGGCGGGACAAACTCCAGCACCAGCAACAGCAGGCCCAGCGGGGCGAGCACGGCGCAAAACTGGCGCAGGGCAAGGCGCGGCGGGCCGATCAGGGTTCTGGCGGGGCGGTGATGCAGGCGGCGCACAACGAGCGCCACAAGTACCGCGAGCAGGCCGAAGGAGGCGAGCTGGGCGCCAAGGCCAAGGGGAGTTGAGCCTGCGAAGAAGGCGGCGATCCAGTCGGGCTGAAGGGCCAGCAGGAGCGCTTCGATCAGATCATAGGTGAGGTAGTAGCCAAGCTCGATCAGGCAATAGCCCAGCCCGACGGTGAGCACTGTGCCGCTGAGGTCTGCGGGGGCAATAAAGGCGCGGTGGGCAGCATAGGGGGCGCGGCGCATCTGTCAGCGCCGCAGCGAGAGCCGTGCTGCAAGCCAGGCGCAGAGCAGGGTCATCAGGTCATAGGGCAGCCAGATCGGCAGGAGGGCGGGATCGGTCAGCTCGAAGGGGTAGGTATAGAGCGCAAGGCCGACGAGCGTATCGCCCGGCGTGACATAGAGCAGGCTGGCGACATTGAAAAACACGTGCAGTGCAATGGCGGGAGCGAGCGTTCCGGAGCGGGCTGTCAGATCGGCGGCGGCGAGGCCGAAGAGGGCGGCGCCCAGAACCAGCGCCCAAGCGTTGGGGCCGGCGAGCGACGGCTCGTAGTGCAGCGCGCCAAAGACCAGCGCGGGCAGCACAAGCCAGACCACCGGGCGCGCAAACCGCGCCGCAAGCTGGCTCTGGGCGTAGCCGCGAAACAGCAGTTCTTCGGCTGTGACCTGAATAAGCAGCAGCGGCAGGGCGAGCGGCAGAAGCGCAAGCCAGCGCAGGTAGTCGAGATTGTGAAACGGCTGGAGGATGCCCGGCTCGGGGAGGAACCAGAGCAGAACCGCAAAGCCGCCAAGCGCTGTGCTCACGCGCAGGCCCTGCTGGAGGAACAGGCGGCCTTTGCCAAAGAGTGTCGCAAGCGGGCGGTGATGCAACAGATTGAGCACAAGGCCGAGGGCGATGATGATAAAGCCGAAGGAGGCGAGAATGGCGAGCATCCCGCGCGGGGTGCTGCCGTTGTCTATTTCCTCGAGCAGGGCGGGCCAGTCTTGCGCTGGCACCATCTCGGCGAGCAGGGTAAAATAGCTGTGGCCGAGCGTCAGATAGCAGCCGACCACAAGCACAAGGCCGAGGCCAAAGCGCCAAAGCTCCGCGCTTTGGCGCGCGGGGGCAGTTAAAAAATCTTGGCCCTGATAACGCATTTGTCAGGCTTTAGCGCCAAACACGCGCCGCGCAAAGCCTTAGCCTGCCGGCAGAGTTTATTTTTCTCTGTGCTGTGACGCCGCTGCGCTAGGCCTCTATTGCGGTGATCATATCGACGCGGGTGCCATGACGGCCGCCTTCGAACTCGGCGGAGAGGAAGGCGTCCACGATATCAAGAGCGAGGCCCGCGCCTGTGACGCGCTCGCCGATGGAGAGCATATTGGCGTTGTTATGCGCGCGGATCATGCGGGCGGAATAGGCTTCCGAGCAGACGCCACAGCGGATTCCTTTGACTTTGTTGGCGGCCATCATGATGCCCTGACCTGTGCCGCAGAGGATAATGCCAAGGTCACACTCGCCCGAGGCGACCAGCTCGGCTGCGGCTTGGCCGTGCTTGGGGTAATGCGTGCTTTCGGGGGTTGTTGGCCCGATGTCGACGGCTTCATAGCCCTGTGCCGTGATATGGGCGGCAATGGCTTGGCGCAGCTCGATGGCGGCGTGGTCACTGGAGAGGGCGATGCGTTTGGTCATGGGGCTTATCTTTCGCGGTCGGCGGGGTAGACGCCGATGATTTGGATATAGGAGGTGAAATAGTCGAGTTCTTCCAGCGCCAGTTTGACGTTGGGGTCGTCGGGGTGGCCGTCGATGTCGGCGTAAAAGCGGGTCGCCGTGAAGGAGCCGTCGACCATATAGCTTTCGAGCTTGGTCATGTTGACACCGTTGGTGGCGAAACCGCCCATGGCTTTGTAGAGCGCGGCGGGAATGTTGCGCACTTCAAAGACGAAGGTTGTCATCATGTTGAGTTTGCCGCGGCGCGACAGATCGGCTTTGCGGCCCATAATGACAAAGCGGGTCGTGTTGTGGCCGTGATCTTCGATATCGGAGGCCAGAACGGTGAGGCCATGGATGTCTGCGGCCAGCTCGGAGGCGAGCACGCCCTGATCTTGCGCGCCGGAGGCGGCCAGCTCGGCGGCGGCGCCTGCGCTGTCGGCGGCCGAGATGGGCGCGATGCCGTGCTGTTTCAGGAATGTGGCCGACTGGGGCAGCAGGACAGGGTGCGCGCGCACGCTTGTGATCGCTGAAAGCGGCACGCCTGCGTTGGCCATGAGCGCGATGCGCACCCGCACGAAAGCCTCATCGACGATGAACAGGCCACAGTCGGGAATAAGGCGGTGATTGTCCGCGACGCGGCCATAGGTCGTATTTTCGACCGGAAGCATGGCCAGATCGGCGGCGCCCGATTTGACCGCGTCGATCGCGGCTTCAAAGGACGCGCAGGGCACAGGCACGGCATTGGGGCGTGCTGTTGTGCAGGCTTCGTGGCTGTAGGCGCCCAATTCGCCCTGAAATGCGATCCGTTCAGACATATTTTAACCTTTTTGATGCACCCCGAGAGAGAAGGGGCGTTTGGCCGCAGAAACTACACCTTGCGTAAAGGGAGTGGAAGCGGATAGAAACCGCCAAAAGCTACCAAACGGAATCTGGCCCATGTTTGATACAATGACATCCACCAAAATCCTCGGCGCGGTTTGTGGCGCGCTTTTGCTGTTTCTTTTTGCCAAGTGGGGTGCAGACGCGCTTTACACGGTTGGCGGCGGTCATGGTGCGCACGGCGAAGAGCACGTTGCGGGCTATCTGATTGAAGTCGAAGAGGCCGCCGAAGCCGAAGTCGAAGACGACGCCCCAGACTTTGCAACCATTATGGCAGCCGCCGATGTGAGCAAGGGCGCGAAAGTCTTCAAGAAATGCTCGGCCTGCCACAAAGTCGAAAAAGGCGCGAATGCGACAGGCCCGTATCTTCACGGTGTTGTTGGCCGCGCGATCGACTCAGCCGAGGGCTTTGGCTACTCGGGCGCGCTTGAGCAGATCGGGGCCGACTGGACGCCTGAAAACCTCTATGCCTTCCTTGAGAACCCCAAGAAAGCCGCACCCGGCACAAGCATGAGCTTCTCCGGCCTGAAGAAATCATCTGATCGGGCCGATGTAATTGCCTATCTGGACAGCCTCGACGACTGAGGCCAAGGCGCAGACCAGAGTTTTGAAGCCGCCAGCCCCGCAACGGGCTGGCGGTTTTGCTTTGGGGTGCTCACGAATTCTCAACTTGAATGTCATGGGCCTTGGAAACTAGGGTGGTCCAACTATAAATAGAGCCTGACAGGGTGTCCGGCTTTGGGAGGCAAAGGTATGACGGGTTCACGCAAGGGCGCGAAAGCGGCCGCACGGCAGGCGAGAGATGTGGTGGCTCTGGGGCTTGCGAGTATTGTCTTTCTGACCGCCTCGGTGCTTGTGCTGCGGGCCGAGAGCGCGCTGATCCAAAGCCATGGGTATTCCTACTTTGGCAAGCTGAGCTACCCTGAGGATTACCCCCATTTCAACTATGTGAACCCTGATGCGCCCAAGGGCGGGGAAATCTCTATCGCGGTGGCGGGCACATTTGACAGCATGAACCCCTATACGCGCAAAGGCCGCGCGGCGGCGCTTTCGACCGTCGGATACGAATCGCTTTTGGGCGGTGTTCTGGCTGGCTCGGGGGGGCTGCCGGCGGATGTGGACGGGGAGTATTACGGCCTGCTGGCGCACCGGCTTGAGTATCCGGCGGATAAGAGCTGGGTTGTCTTTTATATGCGCCCCGAGGCCAGATTTTCGGATGGCAGCCCTGTGACGGCGCATGACATTGCCTTTAGCCACAATCTTTTGCTGGATCAGGGGCTAAAGTCTTATGCCGATGCGGTGCGCAAGCGTATCCCCAAGGTCGAGGTGATCGACGATCACACCATCAAGTTCTATTTTGCCGAGGGCATTTCGCGGCGCTCGCTGATCGACCAAGTGGGGTTTGTGCCGGCCTGGTCCAAAAAATGGTATGAAGAGACGGGCGCGCGGCTGGACGAGAGCCGCCTTGAGGTGTCGCCCGGATCGGGGCCTTATGTGATCGAGAAGGTCGATGTAAACCGCTCGGTGATCTATGAGCGCAACCCCGACTATTGGGGCAAGGATCTGCCGATCAACGTGGGCCGGCACAACTTTGACACCATCCGGATCGAATATTTTGCCGATGCGACGGCGGCATTTGAAGCGTTTAAGGCGGGGTCTGTGACCTATCGCAGCGAGAGCGACCCCAAGCGCTGGGCCACGTCTTATGACTTTCCGGCCGTCGACGACGCTTTTGTGACGCTCGAGGAAATCCCTGACGGGACGCCGCCTGCGAACACGGGGATTGTTATGAACCTTGGTCGTGAGGCTCTGAAAGACCGACGTGTGCGGGACGCTTTGGCGCTTGGATTTAACTTTGAGTGGACCAATGCCTCGCTGCTTTACGGGCTGCAAAGCCAGCAGCATTCTTTCAGTACGGGCACAAAGTATGAGGCCAAGGGCGTGCCGGAGGGCGCGGAGCTTGCGCTTTTGCGCGGGCTGGTGGCGCAGCCTGACCCCGAGGTTTTGACAGAGGCGCCACGGATGCCGCATCTGTCGCAGAAAGAGCGCCTGAACGATCGCCGCAATCTGCGCGCGGCGATGAAGCTTCTGGATCAGGCGGGCTGGGCTGTGGGGGAGGATGGCAAGCGGCGCAATGCCGAGGGCGCGCTTTTGAGCCTCAATCTGTTGTTCAACTCCTCGGACACGCCGACCAACAAGGCTCTTGCGGAGAATTTTATCAGCAATCTGCAAGTGATGGGGATTGAGGCGCAGTTTGAAGTGGTGGACCCCTCGCAATATACCTCGCGCGAGCGCGACCATGATTATGATCTGGTTCTGGACGGCTATCCTGCGCTGTTTGGCGTGGGCACCGGGCTTCAACAGCGCTTTGGCTCGGAGGCGGCGCAGCTTTTGTTTAACCCCGCCTCACTTGCCAGCCCTGTTGTGGACGAGATCATCGAGAAGGCGCTTCTGAGTGAGACGCAGGAGGAAGAAGACATGATGCTGCGCGCGCTTGACCGTGTTCTGCGGCACGAATTTTTCCTGATCCCGACAGGCTATGTCGCCGATCACTGGGTGGCGTATTGGGACCAATACGGGCGGCCCGAGACGATCCCGCCGTTTGCGCTCGGGACGCTTGATTTCTGGTGGTATGACGCGGCAAAAGGCGCCGCCCTGAGAGAGCAGGGGGCGCTGAGATAGCCTGATGGGTGCTTATGTCCTGCGGCGCTTGCTGCTGATTATTCCGACGCTGTTTGGCATTATGCTGATCAATTTTGCGCTCACGCAGTTTGTTCCCGGTGGGCCTGTGGAGCAGGCGATTGCGCGGGCGCAGGGCGAGGGCAATGTCTTTGGCAGCTTTGCGGGGCAGGACGGCTCTGAAAGCACGCTTGGCAGCGGGGCGAGCGACTATGTTGGCGCGCGGGGGCTGCCGCCCGAGTTTATCGCCGAGCTTGAGCGCGAGTTCGGCTTTGACAAGCCGCCTGTGGAGCGGTTTTTCCTGATGCTGGGCAATTATATCCGCTTTGATTTTGGCGAGAGCTATTTCCGCTCGGCGACTGTGATCGAGCTGATCAAGGAAAAGCTGCCTGTGTCGATCACGCTTGGGCTTTGGTCGACTTTGATTGCTTATATGATCTCGATTCCGCTTGGTATCCGCAAGGCTGTGAAGGATGGCACGCCCTTTGACACATGGACGAGCGGTGCGATTATTGCGGGCTATGCGATCCCCGGATTTTTGTTTGCGATCCTGTTGTTGACGCTGTTTGCGGGTGGCTCTTACTGGCAGGTCTTCCCGCTGCGCGGGCTGACCAGCGACAATTTCGAGAGCTTAAGCGCTTGGGGCAAGATCAAGGATTATGCGTGGCACATTACGCTGCCTGTGCTGGCCTCCAGTATTGCGGGCTTTGCCACGCTGACGCTTCTCACCAAGAACAGCTTTCTGGACGAGATGAAAAAACAATATGTGATGACCGCGCGGGCCAAGGGCCTGTCTGAGCGGGCGGTGCTTTATGGCCATGTGTTCCGCAATGCGATGCTGATTGTGATTGCGGGGTTTCCTGCGGTGTTTATCGGGGTTTTCTTCGGCGCGTCCTTGATTATCGAGACGATTTTCTCGCTCGATGGCCTCGGGCGGCTCGGCTTTGAGGCGGCTGTGGCGCGGGATTATCCTATCGTCTTCGGGACGCTGTTTATCTTCGGGCTGATCAGCCTTGTGGTCGGGATTGTCTCGGACCTGATGTATGTTCTGGTGGACCCGCGGATCGACTTTGAGCGCAGGGAGGGCTGATGGCTGTGCTGACACTCTCGCCGATCAATGCGCGCCGTTGGCGCAACTTCAAGGCCAACCGCCGCGCGCTTTGGAGCCTTTGGGTCTTTTCGATCCTGTTTGTGTTGAGTCTGTTTGCCGAGTTTCTGGCCTATGACAAACCCATTCTGGTGAATTATCGCGGCCAGTATTACGCGCCGATCTGGAACTTTTACCCCGAAACAGAGTTTGGCGGGGATTTCCAGACGGAGGCTGTCTACCGCGATCCGGAGGTGCAATGTCTGATCGCTTCGGGCGGGTTGGACGCCTGCTTTGACGACCCCGAGGGGATTGTGGAAGCGATTGAGGCCGGCACATTTGCCGCCGAGGGCTTTGAGCCGGGCTGGGCGGTCTGGCCGTTGATCCCCTATTCGTTTGATACGGCTGTCGAGCGGCCCGGCGCGGCCCCCTTGCCGCCCAACGCAGAGAACCTTTTGGGCACGGACGCGACCAAGCGCGATGTGCTGGCGCGGGTGATTCACGGCTTCCGCTTGTCGATCCTGTTTACCCTGATTGTGACGGGGCTGGCCTCGCTCATCGGGGTCGCGGCGGGGGCGGTGCAGGGCTATTTTGGCGGCAGGCTTGATCTTGTGTTCCAGCGGATCATTGAAATCTGGACCTCCACGCCGCAGCTTTATGTCATCATCATCATGTTTGCCATTCTGGGGCGGTCGTTCTGGCTTTTGGTGTTTTTGATGGTGCTGTTTGGCTGGATGTCGCTTGTCGGGGTTGTGCGGGCCGAGTTTTTGCGGGCGCGCAACCTTGAGTATGTGCGCGCGGCCAAGGCGCTGGGGGTGAGCAACACCACGATTATGTTCCGCCATATGCTGCCCAATGCGATGGTGGCGACGCTGACCATGCTGCCGTTTATTGTGACGGGGACGATTTCGTCTCTGGCGGCGCTGGATTATCTCGGCTTTGGCCTTCCGTCGAGCGCGCCGAGCCTTGGCGAGCTGACGCTTCAGGCCAAGCAGAACCTTGAGGCGCCATGGCTGGCTTTCACCGCGTTTTTTACCTTTGCCGTCATGCTCTCGCTGCTTGTTTTCATCTTTGAAGGCGTGCGCGACGCCTTTGACCCGAGAAAGACCTTTCGATGAGCCTGCTCAACGTCCGTGACCTCACTGTGACCTTTCGCCAGGACGGCAAGGCCAATCAGGCTGTGAAAGGCGTGAGCTTTAGTGTGGGCCGTGGCGAGACGGTTGCGCTTGTGGGGGAAAGCGGCTCTGGCAAGTCTGTGAGTGCCTTGAGCACCGTGGCCCTGCTTGGGGATAGCGCCGAAGTGAGCGGCTCTGTGACCTATGACGGGCAGGAAATGATCGGGGCGAAGGAGGCTGTGTTGCGCCGTGTGCGGGGCAATGACATCAGCTTTATCTTTCAGGAGCCGATGACTTCGCTCAACCCCTTGCACACGATTGAAAAGCAGCTTGGCGAGAGTCTTGAGCTGCATCAGGGGCTGACGCGGGGGGCGGCGCGGGCGCGTGTTCTTGAGCTGCTCAACAAAGTCGGCATCCGCGATGCGGAGCGCCGCCTCAGCGCCTATCCACACGAGCTGTCCGGCGGGCAGCGGCAGCGCGTGATGATCGCTATGGCGCTGGCGAACAAGCCTGACATTCTGATTGCGGACGAGCCGACCACGGCGCTGGATGTGACGATACAGGCCCAGATCCTCGAGCTGCTCAACGAGCTGAAGGAAAGCGAGAACATGGGGCTGTTGTTTATCACCCATGATCTTGGCGTTGTGCAGCGCTTTGCCGATACGGTCTGTGTCATGAAAAACGGCGAGATTGTCGAGCAGGGACCGGCCAAGGCGCTGTTTGCGGCGCCCCAGCATGACTATACAAAGACGCTGCTGGCGGCGCGGGCCGTGGGCCAGCCCGAGCCTGTGCCTGCGGGGGCCGAAGAGATTGTTGCGACCGATCAACTGCGGGTCTGGTTTCCGGTCAAGACAGGGCTGATGAAGCGCGTCACCGGCCATGTGAAGGCCGTGAACGGCGCGAGCCTTTCGGTGCGCGCGGGCGAAACCCTCGGGATCGTGGGCGAGAGCGGCTCGGGCAAGACCACGCTGGCGCTTGCGATGATGCGGCTGATCGGCTCGCAGGGTGGGATCACCTATCAGGGGCAGGATGTGCGCGGCTGGAGCACCAAGACCCTGCGCAGCCTGCGCCGTGAGATGCAAATCGTGTTTCAGGACCCGTTTGGCTCGCTCAGCCCGCGGATGAGCTGTGCCGAGATTATTGCCGAGGGGCTTGGTGTCCATGGCAAGCCCGAGGGCAAGAGCGCGCGCGAACTTGTCTCTGAGGTGATGGAAGAGGTCGGGCTTGATCCGGCGACGATGGACCGCTACCCCCACGAGTTTTCGGGCGGGCAGCGCCAGCGGATCGCGATTGCGCGGGCGATGATTTTGCGGCCCAAGCTTGTTGTGCTCGATGAGCCGACGAGCGCGCTTGATATGACCGTGCAGGTGCAGATTGTGGACCTGTTGCGCGCGCTTCAGCGCAAATACGGGCTGGCCTATCTCTTTATCAGCCATGATCTCAACGTGGTGCGCGCGATGAGCCACAAGATGATTGTGATGCGGCAGGGTGATGTTGTGGAAGCCGGGCCGGCGGAGGAGCTGTTTGAGCGGCCCCGGACCGACTACGCCAGAACGCTGCTCACCGCCGCGCTTGAGCTGAAGGCGGGCGGCGTGACGGAGTGAATGAGCAGTTGCGCTGCGCTGGCGCGCATCGCGGCGGGGCCTCGCTGCGCTCGGCCTGGTTTTCTCCGCGCTTATCTTTTTGCAGGCGCTCTACTTGGCGAGTCTTGTGCAGGGATATTTAGAGAAAGAAAAAGAGCGGGTCAGATTGCAGAGCTGTGGCCGGCTTTGCTCAGGTCATAGGCGTCAAAGGCGCGGGCGATCAGCCGCGTGAGCGGGCGCATCTCTTCGGGGATGTACAGGCCCTCTGGGCTGGTTTTGAGGCGGTTGCCAAAGCTTTTGTTGGCCTCGGCGAGCATCGCCGCAAGCGCGGCGGGCGCGATATCATGCTCGGCCAGAAGCTCGGCGGCAGAGACGCGGAAGTCGCACATGATCATCTCGATGATACGGCTGCGCAGTTTGTCTTCGGCGGAAAAGACATGGCCCCGCGACGTGGAAAAGCGGCCCTCGGCGATTTTTTTGGCATGAGCCGAGGTGGCGGGGGCGTTTTGCGCATAGCCCTGAGGAAAGCGCGAGATCGAGGAGGCGCCGAGGCCAATGAGCACATCGCTTGTGTCATCGGTATAGCCCTGAAAGTTGCGCCGCAGCGTGCCGGCTTTTTGGGCGCGGGTCAGCCCGTCTTCGGGGCGGGCGAAATGGTCGATCCCGATTTCGGCGTATCCGTCCCAGAGGAAGAGTTTGCGCGCGGTTTCAAACAGATCAAGCCGCTCTTCGGGCGTGGGAAGGGCCTCCGAGGGGATCATCTGCTGGCGTTTGGCCATCCAGGGCACATGAGCGTAGCCATAGAGCGCGACCCGGTCAGGCGAGAGCGCGAGCAGCTTTTGCACGCTCTCTGTGATCCGCGCATTGGACTGGTGGGGCAGGCCGAAGAGGATATCGGCGTTGAGGCTTTCCACGCCATGGGCGCGGATCATATCGATCGCGTCGCGTGTTGCCTCAAAGCTCTGGATGCGGCCGATGGCGTGCTGGATCTCGTCGTCAAAATCCTGCACTCCGATCGAGGCGCGGTTCATCCCTGCGGCGGCGAGCGCATCCAGGCGGGCGCTGTCGATCTCGTTGGGGTCGATCTCGACAGAGAATTCATAGTCAGGCGCAAAAGGCGCAACCGAGGCGATTTCGGCGGCGAGATCGCGCATCATACCGGCGCTCAGCAGTGTTGGCGTGCCGCCGCCCCAGTGGAGGCGGGACAGGGTGACGCCTTTGGGCAGGGCGTTCTTCAGCAAGGCCAGCTCGGCTTTGAGCACATCGAGATAGGCGCGCACAGGCGCGTCTTTTTGCGTGCCTTGGGTGCGACAAGCGCAGAACCAGCACAGCCTGCGGCAGAACGGGATATGGATATAGAGCGAAATTTCGCTGCCCTCGGGGATGAGGGTGATCCATTTGGAGAACATATCGCCAGTGAGGGCCGGGGTGAACTGCGGGGCTGTCGGATAGCTTGTGTAACGCGGCACTTTCGCGTCAAATAGCCCCAGACTGGCGAGTTGAGTTTTTGTCATCATGGGTCTAGACCTAAAAGACGGAGTCTGCAGCGTCATTGATGCAGATCAAGCGCGTGAAGTGAAAAGATGCAAAAGACAGTAACTATTGAGGTGCCGCGCGACTGTGGCGAATGTCCGATCCGGCATCGGGCGGTCTGTGCGCGCTGTGAAAGCGAAGAGCTGACACGGCTGGAAGAAATCAAATATTACCGCTCTTATGAGGCGGGCCAGACGATTGTCTGGTCGGGCGACCGGATGGAGTTTGTCGGCTCTGTGGTCAGAGGCGTCGCCTCGCTCACCCAGACCATGGAAGACGGGCGCACCCAGATGGTTGGTCTGTTGCTCCCGTCTGATTTTGTCGGACGTCCCGGGCGGGAGTCGGCGGCTTATGATGTGGTGGCGACAAGTGATCTGGTGATGTGCTGTTTTCGCAAAAAACCGTTTGAGGATATGATGGCCCGCACCCCGCATATCGCCCAGCGACTGCTCGAAATGACGCTTGACGAGCTTGACGCCGCGCGCGAGTGGATGCTTGTTCTGGGCCGCAAGACGGCACGGGAAAAGATTGCCAGCCTGCTGAGCATTATCGCGCGCCGGGATGCAACGCTCAATCTCGCCGGAGTCGAGGGGCCGCTTGAGTTCGATTTGCCGCTGACCCGCGAGGCGATGGCGGATTATCTCGGCCTGACCCTCGAGACCGTGAGCCGGCAGGTCAATGCGCTCAAACGCGACGGTGTGATTGACCTGATCGGCAAACGCCACGTGATTGTGCCAGATTTTGATCGCCTTTCCGAAGAAGCCGGCGACGATTCTGACGGTGGTATGTTGAGCTGATCAGCTCGCCATTGCCTTGAGCAACACCCGTCTTCCTCTTTCCAAAAATATCCCAGGGGGTCTGGGGGACTGGTCCCCCAGCTTGGCTGGGGTCCGGGGGACTGGTCCCCCGGCTGGTCGGATTGCACGAAGTGCAATTCGAAATTCTCTTTAATGCGCCATTTAATGCGCCATCAGAACGGGCAGTTTGGACTGTTCCAGCATATACCGGGTGGCACCGCCGAGGATGGCTTCGCGAAAGCGCGAGTGGCCATAGGCTCCCATGACAATCAGATCGGCGTCCAGATCGCTGGCGTGGCGCAGGAGCACATCCGAGACCCGCGGCATGGTTTTTGACAGGACATCAATCTCCACATGGACATTGTGGCGTGCCAGCCAGACCGAGAGCAAGCCGCCCGGATCAGAGCGATTCGGGCCGTGTTTGGGCGGGTCGATCACGACGACGTGCACCTGTCTGGCCTGTGTCAGGATCGGCAGGGCCGCGCGGATCGCGCCGAGGGCCTCGTCGCTTTCGTTCCAGCCGATGATCACGGTTTCGTAAGGGCCGGAGGGGGCGCGTTTTTCGGGCACAACAAGCACCGGCACGCGCGCTTCAAAGAGGCAGGCTTCGACAAGGGCTTCCTGCTCCTGCCCACGGTCTTCGCCATAGGGGGTGGGGAGCACGGCGATGTCGGCAAAGCGGGCGCGCGCGGCCACGTGGCGGCCGATATCGGGCAGTTGGGCCACGCCGTGTTCACAGCTCCAGCGCAGATCTGTTTTGCCAAGGTCTGCTTCTGCGAGCGCTTCAAGGGCGAGCGAGTCTGCGCGGGCTTTCTCGATGACTTCCTGAAGGATCATGGCATTGGCGCCGGCGTAGTAATAGCCGGTCTGGCTGCGGTCGACGCCGAGGCAGAGCGCCTCGAGATGGGCATCATAGGCGCGCGCCATGGCCCCGGCATGGGCAATCATGGGCTTTGCAAAACTGTCCTGGGACAGCGCAGTAAAGATTGTTTTGTAAGACATTTTTTTCTCCGCCATGAAATTTGACCCCAGCTTAGGCTTTGGCGGCCCTGCATTCTTTGAACC
>JAHBAM020000043.1 GCA_018500125.2 Roseobacter sp.
AACTGCCCAAGACGGCGGCCAACAGCCTGCCCGTGGAGGCCGAGGAGCCGCTCACTGTAACGCTCACAGCCGAGGGGCAGGTGATGATCCAGCAGACCGAAGTGCCCCGCGCCGAGCTGATCGGACGGATGCGCGCGATCGCCGCCGAACGCGAGGGCGACCGCGTGTTTCTGCGCGCCGACGGGGCTGTGTCTTATGCGGATGTGGTGCAGGTCATGGGGGCGCTCAACGGTGCGGGCTTTAGCAATATCGGCCTTGTGACCGAGAGCGGCGGACCGGCGCTTGACGGCGCGACGACACCCCTCCCGAGTGATCAGTAGGGCGCTTTGAACCGCGGCCAGAGCATATCCCTTATCGGCCATGCCGGGCTGATTGGACTGCTTCTCTTTGGCGGGAAGTGGAACAGTGAGCCTTTGCCCTTTGAGATCAGTGACGTTTCGGTGGTGAGCGAGGCCGAGTATCAGGCGGCCTTGGCGGCGGTGCGCGCGCCGCAAGCTGTCTCCGATGTCACAGCGCCGGCGCCGCCGCGCGAAGACACCAGCGCGCAGCCTCAAGCCACAGCCGACACCCCGCCCGTGACGCAGGACGCGCCCGATGTGGCCCGTCCGGAGGCGGATGTCAGCCCGCAGGTGGACAGGCGCGAGCCTGAGGGGCGCACCGAAGTCGAGGATGTGCCGCCCCAGCTTGTGCAGCCTGAGGAGGATGTGGCTGTTTTAACACCCGGCACAAGCCCGCGCCCCAAGCTGCGCCCGATCGAGCGGGTGGCCCCCGAGGCGGTGAACACGCCCGAGCAGACAGATGCGGCCCCCTCTGAGGAGGTGCAGCCCGAGACGGCGCCGGACACCATTGCCGAGGTTGTGAAGCCCGCGACAGAGGCGGCCCAGCCCGAGGCGGCGACAACCGAGATCAACCCTGAGGCACGCGATGACGAGACGCTCGCTCCTGCGCAGTCGGTGCGCCCCAAGGGCCGTCCCGAGCGGCAGGCTGAGGCCGCGACAGCCCCTGCCGCCGAGGCTACAAACGCGGTCAATGACGCTTTGGCCGAAGCGATGGGCGGGGGGGATGATACGGCCGAGGATCGGCCTGCGCCGTCCGGCCCGCCGCTGACCGGGGCCGAGCGCGAGGGGCTGAAACTGGCAATAATCCGCTGTTACAATGTCGGGGCGCTCTCAACAGAGGCGCTTGCCGTGACGATTTATGTTAGCGTTGAGATGGCACGGGATGGCAAGCCTGTGATCGCGTCTATCAAGCTCTTGCGCAGCGAGAACGGCTCTGAGGCCGCCGCCAAGCAAGCCTATGACGCGGCGCGGCGGGCGATTATCATTTGCGGCAATGACGGATTTGAGCTGCCGAGCGAGAAATACGACCAATGGAAAACGGTCGAGATAAAGTTTAACCCCGAGAGTATGAGGTAGGGTATGATCTTGAGACTATTGAGCTTTGTGCTGGTGGCGGCTTTGAGCGCCAAAACTGTGGCACAGGCCGAGCCGTTGCGGATCGAAATCACCGATGCCGTGATTGAGCCTTTGCCTGTGGCTGTGCCCGAGTTTGTCGCCGAAACCGCAGGTGCGGGGCCGGTTGCGGCGGATATTGCCCGTGTTGTGGCCGAAGACCTCAAGGGCACGGGGCTGTTTCGCGAAATCGACAAGGCGGCCTTTATCAGCCAGATCAGCTCGTTTGATGCGCCTGTGCAGTTTGCCGACTGGAAGGCGATCAATGCGCAGGCCTTGATCACCGGGGCGGTCACGGTTCAGGGCGAGCAGGTCATCGTGAAGTTTCGGGTATATGATGTGTTTGCGGGGCAGGAGCTTGGCAAGGGCTTGCAGCTTGCGGGCACGCGCGCCGGCTGGCGACGGATGGCTCATAAGGTGGCCGATCAGGTCTATACGCGGATCACGGGCGAGGGCGGCTATTTTGACAGCCGTGTCGTCTATGTGAGCGAGACGGGGCCAAAGGACGACCGCAAGAAGCGCCTTGCCATCATGGATTATGACGGGGCGAACAACCAGTTCCTCACCGACAGCAGCGCGATTGTGCTGGCACCGCGGTTTTCGCCCACGGGCGACCGCGTGCTCTATACAAGCTATGAGACGGGCTTCCCCAAGATTTATCTGCTGGATGTGGCCAGTGTTGGCCGCCGTGTGCTGCAAAGCCGCGAAGGCACGATGAGCTTTGCGCCGCGCTTTGCGCCGGACGGGCGCCGGGTTGTTTTTTCGCTCGAAAGCGGGGGCAACACCGATATTTATCTGATGGATGTGACCACGGGGGCAGAGCAGCGTCTGACCCATGCGCCGTCGATCGAAACCGCGCCGAGCTTTTCGCCTGATGGCCGCCAGATCGTTTTTGAAAGCGACCGCTCGGGCAGCCAGCAGCTCTATATCATGTCCGCAAGCGGCGGCGAGGCGCGTCGCATCAGCACAGGGCCGGGCCGCTACGGAACGCCCGTCTGGTCGCCGCGTGGCGATCTGGTGGCCTTTACAAAGCAATCCAAGGGCCGCTTTCATATCGGCATTATGCGGGTGGATGGCACCGGCGAGAAGCTCTTGACCGCATCCTTCCTTGAAGAGGGGCCGACCTGGGCGCCAAACGGGCGGGTGATTATGTTTACCCGCGAAACGCAGGGCACGGACGGGCAATCGAGCCTTTATTCTGTCGATATTTCGGGGCGTAATTTGCAACGGGTGCGCACCGAGGGCGGCGCGTCTGACCCGTCGTGGAGCCCCTTGCAGCCGTAACGAAAAGGTGTTGGCGTCACGCTTTGGCGCCGATCTTGAGAATTCACAGGGCGCGTTGTCTGTGCTAGACAGGCCCCATTAACACGAGGCAAAGAGTATGAAACTTAAACTGATTACACTTGTTATTCCTGCGGTTCTCGCCCTGTCGGCCTGCACCAATCCCAACCGCTTTGGCAATGGCTTTGGCGCGGGGGGCAACGGAACGTTTTCCTCTGTCACGCCCGGCTCGGCGCAAGACCCGCAGTCGCCGCTTTACTTTCAGGAGACCATCGGGGACCGCGTCCTTTTTGACGTTGACCAGTCGAGCCTGAACGATGCGGCGCAACGTGTTCTGGACGGTCAGGCCTCCTGGCTGACGACCAATGCGGACTATTCTGTGGTGATCGAAGGCCATGCCGACGAGCAGGGCACCCGCGAATACAACCTTGCGTTGGGCGCGCGCCGTGCCAATGCTGTGAAAGAGTATTTGCTGGCCAAGGGCCTGCCGTCGCACCGGTTGAAGACCGTGAGCTATGGCAAGGAGCGCCCGCTTGAAATCTGCTCGCAGGAAGCCTGCTATGCCAAGAACCGCCGCGCTGTGACCATTCTTTCAAGCGGCTTGAGCAGCTAGGAAGGATCAGGCTATGGGTCGTCTTCTTTTCCGTCTCCGTCACCGGCGCGGTGTATGGCGCAGTATATGGCGCAGTATATGGCGCAGTATGTGGCTTGGTGTCTGGCTCGGGGTCTGGGCGCTGGCTGGTGTGGGCATGGCCCATGCACAGGACAGCGAGACACTGGCGGATATCCGTCAGGAGCTGACGGTGCTTCACGTCGAGATGCAAAAGTTGACACGCGAGCTGTCGACAACCGGCAGCGCCAGCGGCGCGGCGGTGAGCGGCTCTGTTCTGGAGCGGGTCGATGCGATTGAAACCGAGCTGCGCCGGCTGACCGCGCGGACCGAGGAGCTGAGCCTGCGCATCGAAGCGGTTGCGCAGGACGGCGCCCGGCGGGTGACGGACCTTGAGTTCCGGCTTGTGGAGCTTGAGGGCGGCGATCTGAGCACGCTTGGCCAGATCAGCACTTTGGGCGGTGATCTGCCCGAGGGGCAGGCGCCTCTTGCTGCGGGCGGTCTGCCGCCAAGCAGCGCGCCGACCGCCGAGCTGGCTGTGGGCGAGGCGGCTGATTTTGCGGCTGCGCGCAAGGCGCTGGAGGCGGGCGAATTTGCCGATGCGGCGGCGCGGCTCAAATCATTTAACGAGACCTACCCCGGCTCGCCCGTGGCCACCAAAGTGGCGCTGGCCTATGGCGCGGCACTGGAGGGGCAAGGCGATATGACCGGTGCGTCGCGGGCCTATCTTGACGCCTTCCGCCGTGAGCCGACCGGCGAGGATGCGCCAGAAGCGCTCTATCGTCTGGGCACGGGGCTGGGCCGTTTGGGCCAGACCGAGGAGGCCTGCAAGACGCTTGCGGAAGTCTCGATCCGCTTTCCGGGCGGGGAGCCGGCGGGCAAGGCCGAAGCCGAACGCAGCCGACTTGGCTGTTCGTGAGTCTCACCGCGCGGTTTGAGGCGGCGCTTGCGGGCGCGGCGCGGCCGATCGGGCTGGCTGTCTCCGGCGGGAGTGACTCGCTGTCTCTGCTTTATCTGGCATCAGAGGCCGGTTTGGGAGAGCTGACGTGCGCAACCGTCAATCATGGCTTGCGCGCGGAGGCCCTTGCCGAAACGGCGCTTGTGGCGCGGGCCTGTGCAGAGCTTGGCGTGGCGCATGAGGTATTGGACTGGCGCTGGGACGGGGCGGGCAACCTTCAGGCAGAAGCCCGCGCGGGGCGCTACAGGGCGCTGGCCGACTGGGCCAAGCGGCGCGGTGTGGGCACTGTGCTGATTGGCCATACGGCCGATGATGTGGCCGAAACATTCCTGATGCGCATGGCGCGCGGCTCCGGCCTCAAGGGGCTTGCGCAGATGCAGGGGCAATGGCAGGCCGAGGGGGTCGGCTGGGCGCGGCCCTTGCTTGCGATGTCGCGCGCCGAGCTGCGCGCCTATCTGCGCGCCCGTGGGCAGGACTGGGCCGAAGACCGCTCCAACACAGAGCTGAAATACGACCGCGTGAAAATGCGTCAGGCGCTGGCGGATGCGGGGCTGTCGAGCGCGCGGATTGCGCAGACGGCGGCGCGGCTGGCACAGGCGGATGCTGCACTGGAAGAGATGGCGCGCCATGCGGCGCAGCAGGTGGCGCAGCTTGAGGGGCGCAATATTGTGATCTGTGGGGATGCGCTCGCCGCTTTGCCCGAGGAAATAACCCATCGTCTGATGAGCGCTTGGACCGGCTGGCAAGGGCAGAGCGCCTATCCGCCGCGCCGCGCGGCGCTGGCTGCGGCGCTTGCGCGTGCGCTCAATGGGCAGGACAGCACTTTGAACGGCTGTGCGCTTCTGGCGCATCGCGGGCGTGTGATTGTGGCGCGTGAGGCGGCGGCTGTGGCGGGGCTTCAGGCGCAAGGCGAGGCTTGGGACGGGCTGAGCCTCGCGGGGGAGCGCCCGTCTGACGTTGAGCTGCGCGCCTTGGGCGCCGAGGGGCTGGCGGCGGTCAAGGACTGGCGCGCGCAGGGTTTGCCGCGCGCGGCCCTGCTGGCGACCCCGGCGCTTTGGCAGGGCGCGCGGCTTTTCGCCGCCCCGTCTTTGGGCTTTGGTGGCGCATTTAAACTAAATTTTAAGGTTCCTGCGCCCTATTTGTCGGATTGACGGGGCGTCGCCGCCGCTTTTGCTGATCTTAATCGGCTTATGCCGTTGAAGATGTTGCGTTGATCTCTATTTTAGTCTGTAACACGGGCAAATCTATGCGCCACCTCATTTGGGAGAGCTTTTCTTGGGCAATACACGCAACATCGCTTTTTGGGTCATTCTCTTTGTCCTGATCCTTATGCTGTTCAATCTCTTTAGCGGCTCCAATACAGCCCAGCCCAGCTCTGCGCGGTCCTATTCGGATTTTGTGCAGGCGGTTCAGGACGGGGCGGTGCAAGAGGCCACTATTGACGGCGAAAATGTGCGCTTTGTCGGATCGGACAACAAGATCTATGCCACCGTGAAGCCCGAAGATGCGGCGGTGACGGATCTTCTGATCGAGAACAATGTGCCCCTGACGGCCAAGCCGCAGGAGACCTCCGGTTTTCAGTCGTTCCTGCTGAGCTTGCTGCCCTTCCTGCTGCTGATTGGTGTCTGGATCTATTTTATGAACCGGATGCAGGGCGGCGGCAAAGGCGGCGCGATGGGCTTTGGCAAATCCAAAGCCAAGATGCTGACCGAAAAATCGGGCCGTGTGACTTTTGACGATGTGGCCGGTATTGACGAGGCCAAGGAAGAGCTTGAAGAGATTGTTGAATTTTTGCGCAACCCGCAGAAGTTTTCGCGCCTTGGCGGCAAGATCCCCAAGGGGGCTTTGCTTGTTGGCCCTCCCGGCACGGGCAAGACGCTTCTGGCGCGCGCGATTGCGGGTGAGGCGGGTGTGCCGTTCTTCACCATTTCGGGGTCTGATTTTGTCGAGATGTTTGTCGGCGTCGGCGCGAGCCGGGTGCGCGATATGTTTGATCAGGCCAAAAAGAATGCGCCCTGTATTGTCTTTATTGACGAGATCGACGCTGTGGGCCGCCACCGTGGCGCAGGCTATGGCGGGGGCAATGACGAGCGCGAACAGACGCTCAACCAGCTGCTTGTCGAGATGGACGGCTTTGAGGCCAACGAGGGCGTGATCATTCTTGCGGCGACAAACCGCAAAGATGTCCTGGATCCGGCGCTGCTGCGTCCGGGCCGGTTTGACCGCAACGTGACGGTGCCCAACCCCGACATCAAGGGCCGCGAGAAAATCCTCGGGGTTCACGCGCGCAAAAGCCCGCTTGGGCCGGATGTCGACCTGCGCATCATTGCGCGCGGCACGCCGGGCTTTTCGGGCGCGGACCTTGCCAACCTTGTCAATGAGGCCGCACTTATGGCGGCGCGCGTCGGGCGGCGCTTTGTGGCGATGGCCGATTTTGAGCAGGCCAAAGACAAGATCATGATGGGCGCCGAGCGCCGCTCGATGGTTATGACGCCGGCGCAGAAGGAAATGACCGCCTATCACGAGGCCGGCCATGCCATTGTCGGCATGACCCTGCCCAAATGTGACCCGGTTTATAAGGCGACAATCATTCCGCGCGGTCAGGCGCTTGGCATGGTGATGAGCTTGCCCGAGATGGACCAGCTCAACTATTTCAAGGACGAGCTGACCCAGAAAATCGCCATGACCATGGCCGGCAAGGCCGCAGAGATCATCAAATACGGTGAGGATGCTGTGAGCAACGGGCCATCGGGGGACATCATGCAAGCGAGCGCTCTGGCGCGGGCGATGGTGATGCGTTGGGGAATGTCGGACAAAGTCGGCAATATCGACTATCAGGAAGCCGCCGAAGCCTTCCGCGGTGGCGGTGGTGCGGGGGGCTTCTCGATTTCGGCGCATACAAAAGAGCTGATCGAGGATGAGGTGAAGCGCATCATCGACCAGGGCTATGAAGACGCTCATAAGATCATCATGGACAACAAGGCCGGATGGGAAAGTCTGGCTGAGGGCCTGCTTGAGTATGAGACGCTCACCGGCGCGGAGATCGAGCGGGTGATGCGGGGCGAGCCGCCGCATAAGAGCGACGGCGAGGACGACGAGCCGAGCGACACAGGCTCTGTCACCGCGATCCCCAAGACCAAGCCGCGCGCCAAAGCCAAGCCCAAAGCCAGCGATGGCGACATGGAACCCGAGCCGACCGCATGAGCGCAGCCGAGCAAAAACGAGACTGGAATCCCGAAGCCTATTCAAGGTTTCGGGATTTGCGTTTGCGCCCTGCGCTGGATTTGCTTCTGGCGGTGCGGTCTGTGGGCGGGGGCGATGTGATCGATCTTGGCTGTGGCAACGGGGCGATCGGTCTGCGTCTGAAGGAGCGCTTTGCCGGGCATTCTGTGGTGGGGGTGGATGCCTCGCCTGCGATGCTTGCACAGGCCGAAGAGACCGGCGCTTATGCGCGTCTGGAGGCAAAAGATATTGCCGACTGGAGCCAGCGCGGCGCAGGGCTGATTTATTCAAACGCGGCTTTGCACTGGCTCAAGGGGCATGAGGATTTGATGCCGCGTCTGGCGGGTCTTCTGGGCAAGGGCGGCACGCTGGCGGTTCAGATGCCGCATCAGAACAACGCGCCCTCCCACCGGGTCTGGCGCAGTCTGGCCGAAGAGTTCTTTCCCGAGCGGATCGATTTTGCGGCGGGTCCGTCTGTGTTGTTGCCAAGCGCGTATCACGCGATGCTGTCAAACCTTGGCGATCTGTCGATCTGGGAAACGGAGTATTACCAGCGCCTCGGGGCGGACGAGAGCGGCCACCCTGTGCGCCGCTTTACCGAGAGCACCTATGCGCGCCCCATTCTGGCGGCGCTTGAGGCAGATGAGCAGGCGATGCTTGTCGCGCGCTATGAGCAGGTCATGGAAAAGGCCTATCCGCGCGCGGCAGACGGCAGCGTGCTGTTTCCGTTCCGGCGGATGTTTTTCACTCTGACGGTTTAGAGTTCAAGGCCTGATCTGGAGGCGGATGGCCTCGGCGCTGATGATCTGGCCTTTGCGGCGGAGCGTGGCGTGCCCCTGATAAGGCCCGACAGGCCAGCCCGCCGTGCGCAGGCGCTTGCCTGCGGCGCGAAAGCTGAGCGCCTGGGTCTTGTCCAGCGTGGTGCTGTGCTCAAAGGAAAAGCCCTCGGGGCCGCTGATCACAAGCGTGAGGCTGTCGCCGGCGCGGGTGCCAAACATATAGGCCCAGAGGACGAGCGCAGAGGCGTCTGCGGCGAGGGCGGGGCTATGGGCGGTTCCGGCTTTGATGCTGTCAAACGGGGGCACGGCGCTGGCAAAGCCGAGGCCGAGAAGCCCCCCTGCCACATAGGCGGGCGGCGTGGCCCAGAGGGTCTGGCCGGCGGCGCCGCAGGTGGCTGTGTTGTCCGGATCAAACGGGTCGATCACCCGCTCGTTCTGGCGCAGCGTGAAATGCAGATGGGGAAATTCGCTCTGCCCCGAGAGGCCGACTTGGCCGAGGCGATCGCCGGTCTGGACGGCCTGGCCCTTCTGCACAGTGATCGAGCCGCGCTTCATATGGCAGTATTGGCTGACCCAGCCGTCGCCATGGTCGATCACCAGACCGTTGCCACATTCGCGACCGGCAATCGCCGCTTCGGTCGCGGCGCTGAGGCCCGTGTCTGGCATGGTGTCGCGGGTGCCGCGCACCACACCATCGGCGGCGGCGGTCACGCTCACGCCTGCCGCCATTTGGGCACGGGTAAAGAGCGCAAAATCGGTGCCTTTGTGGCCGTCATAGCTGAGCGGGCCACAGGCATAATCGGACACGCGGCCGGTGGCGGGAAGGGTGTCGACATAGTTCTGGATGTAGCAGTTTTCGCCTAAGGTGCAGTCAAGCGGCAGGGCAAAGCGCAGCGGCCCTGCCACAGCCGCGCCGGCCAAAAGGGCGGCGAGGCCGAGAAAAGAGCCTTGCCGCCACATTTGTTATTCGGCAGTCAGCAGGGGCGGCTTTGTGCCTGCGAGGCGGGGCTTGTCTGGGCCTTCGATCCGCAGGTCGAGCTTGCCGTCCTTGACGCCGACCTTCACCACGCCGCCCTTGGCAAGGGTGCCAAAGAGCAGCTCTTCGGCCAGCGGCTTTTTGATATGCTCCTGAATGACGCGTGCGAGGGGGCGCGCGCCCATCTTCTCGTCATAGCCTTTGTCCCCCAGCCATTCGGCGGCCGCTGCGGTCAGCTCGAAGGTCACGTTGCGGTCCATCAGCTGGGCTTCGAGCTGGAGCACGAATTTTTCGACCACTTTGGAGATGATCTTTTTGCCCAGTGGCGCGAAGCTGATCACCGCGTCCAGACGGTTGCGGAACTCGGGCGTGAAGGTGCGCTCGATGGCGGCGGTGTCTTCGCCCTCGCGACGATCGCGGCCAAAGCCGACGGCCTCCTTGGCTTGCTCGGAGGCCCCGGCGTTTGAGGTCATGATCAAGACAACATTGCGAAAGCTCACAGTGCGGCCGTTGTGATCGGTCAGCTCGCCGTTGTCCATCACCTGCAGCAGGATATTATAGACATCAGGGTGGGCTTTTTCCATCTCGTCCAGCAGCAGAACACAATGCGGGTGCTGGTCGACCCCGTCTGTGAGCAAACCGCCCTGATCAAAGCCGACATAGCCGGGGGGCGCGCCGATCAGGCGGGAGACGGCGTGTTTTTCCATGTATTCGGACATATCAAAGCGCAAAAGCTCGACGCCGAGCACATCGGCGAGCTGCTTGGCGACTTCGGTTTTGCCGACGCCGGTTGGCCCTGCGAAGAGATAGTTGCCAATCGGCTTTTCTGGCTCGCGCAGCCCCGCGCGGGAGAGCTTGATCGCCGAGGAGAGCGCATCGATCGCCTCGTCCTGTCCGAAGACCACGCGTTTGAGCGATTTTTCGAGGTCCTTGAGAACGGCGCCATCGTCTTTTGAGACATTCTTTGGCGGGATGCGGGCGATTTTGGCAACCACGGCTTCGATTTCTTTTGTGCCGATGGTTTTGCGCCGCTTGGCCGATTTGAGCAGGTGTTGCGCTGCGCCGGCCTCGTCGATCACATCAATCGCGCTGTCCGGGAGCTTGCGGTCATTGATATAGCGTGCGGCCAGCTCGACAGAGGATTTGATGGCATCATTGGTGTATTTGACGCCGTGGTGCTCCTCAAAATAGGGCTTGATGCCCCGCAAGATTTTGACCGCGTCTTCCACGGATGGCTCGTTGACATCTATTTTCTGGAAGCGCCGCGACAGCGCGCGGTCTTTCTCGAAATGCTGGCGGAACTCTTTATAGGTTGTGGAGCCCATGGTGCGCAGCTTGCCGCCGGCGAGGGCCGGCTTCAAGAGGTTGGAGGCGTCCATCGCGCCACCCGAGGTCGCGCCTGCGCCGATGACGGTGTGGATCTCGTCGATGAAGAGCACAGCGTCGTCATGCTCCTCAAGCTCTTTGACGACCGCTTTGAGGCGCTCTTCAAAGTCGCCGCGGTACCGCGTGCCCGCAAGGAGCGCGCCCATATCGAGCGAGTAGATCGTGGTTTTGGAGAGGATGTCGGGGGTTTCGCCATTGACGATCTGGTTGGCGAGGCCCTCGGCGATGGCGGTTTTGCCAACACCCGGATCCCCGACCAGCAGCGGGTTGTTCTTGCGGCGCCGACAGAGCACCTGAATGCAGCGCTCGACTTCTGAGTCGCGGCCAATGAGCGGATCAATCTCGCCTTTGCGGGCCTTTGCGTTGAGATCAACGCAGTATTTGCCAAGCGCGCTCTCGTCTTCGGGCTTGGTGTCAGAGGAGGCATCCTGACGCTCGTCTTCGTCTGCGCCGGTGAGCGGGCGGGCTTCGCCAAAAGCCGGGTCTTTGGCCACGCCATGGGCGATAAAATTGACCGCGTCATAGCGGGTCATGTCTTGTTCCTGAAGGAAATAGGCGGCGTTGCTTTCGCGCTCCGCAAAGATCGCGACAAGCACATTGGCGCCGGTGACTTCGTTGCGCCCCGAGCTTTGGACATGAATGGCGGCGCGCTGGATGACGCGCTGGAAGGCGGCTGTGGGCACAGCCTCGGAGCCTTCGATATCGGTGATCAGGTTGGCGAGATCTTCCTCGACAAAATCGACAAGGCTCTGGCGCAGCTCCTCGGTGTTGACAGAGCAGGCCTGAAGCACGCGAAAGGCGTCCGGCTCATCCAGAAGGGCGAGCAGCAGGTGCTCCAGTGTGGCGAACTCATGACGCTTGCTGTTGGCTGTTGCCAAGGCCGCGTGGATAGATTGCTCGAGTGTAGTCGAAAATGATGGCACTGCTCTCGTGCTCCTTTTGAGTTGGTTCACCGACGTCTTTGGGCTCTTGAGGAGAACCTTCGCGCTCTTAGGTTAAAGTTTGGTCGATATCGCGCGGGCTTCAAGGCTTTTCTTGAAAAAAACACGAGATTTCATGTCACGAAGCGGTGAAGCGCTCAAAATACATCTTTTTGGGCGCGCAGCTTGGCAAAGGCGGCGGCGTCGGGCGCGAGGAGAAAGGGGTTGGTTGCGGTCTCCAGTGCGAGGGAGGAGGGCACGGTAAACTGCCCGGCGCGGCGCAGCCGGTCTGTTTCGGCGCAGCGGGCGGCGATGGCGGCAACCCCGGGCAAGACCGAGGCGGCAAATTTGGCATTTGCGGCGGTGTATTCATGGCCCGAGCAGACCAGCGTCTCTTGGGGCAGGGCCGCAAGCTTGCCAAGGCTGTGATACATCTGGTCCGGGGTGCCTTCAAAGAGGCGGCCACAGCCAAAGGCCATCAGGCTGTCGCCGGTGAACACAAAGCCCGAGGCGGGAAAGTGAAAGGCGATATGGCCGACTGTGTGGCCGGAGACATCAAGGATATCGACCGCTTCGCCGAGCACGGTGATGCGCTCGCCTTCGCTGACCTCTTCGGTGAGGGGCGGAAGGCGGTGAGCATCGGCTTTGGCCCCGATCCGGCGCGGGGCGGGCGCAGTGCTGAGGCCCTCCAGACCTTCGACGTGATCCCAGTGATGATGGGTGAGCAGGATGGTTGTGAGGGTGAGGCCGCGCGCGGCGAGGGCCGCATTGATCGGCGCGGCCTCGGGCGCATCAACGAGCGCGGCTTCGCCGGCGTCATTGACGAGCAGAAAAGCGTAGTTGTCTGCAAGACAGGGGATGGTGAGCAGCTCAAGGGGCATAGCATTTCCAAGGATCGTTGTTATGGTGTTTTCAGAGTGACGGATACGAGCGGCGGCGTCCATGCATCTTGATGTGAAAGATCTCAGAAATTTTTACTACCGCAGCACCTTGGGGCGCGCGGCACAAAAAGTGATCCGCGACCAGATGCTCACGTTCTGGCCGGAAGCCAAAGGGCAGACGGTTGTGGGCTTTGGCTTTGCGGCGCCCTTGCTGCGGCCCTATCTCGGGCAGGCGAGGCGGGTGAGCTGCCTGATGCCCGGACCTCAGGGGGTGATGCCCTGGCCTGCGGGGCAGCCTAATGTGAGCGTGCTCTGTGAAGAGACCCACTGGCCGATCGAGACAGGGCACGTCGACCGGCTGGTTGTGATGCACGGGTTGGAGACCAGCGAGTGGCCGACCCATGTTCTGGAAGAATGCTATCGCGTGCTTGGCCCCGGCGGGCGGGCGCTGTTTATTGTGCCCAATCGCGCCGGGCTTTGGAGCCGCAATGACAGAACGCCTTTCGGATACGGGCGCCCCTTCACGATGGGGCAGCTTGACCAACAGCTCAAGCTTTGGGGCTTCAAGACCGAGCGCAGCCAGACCGCCCTATACCAGCCCCCCAGCGAGCGGCGCTTCTGGCGCAAGACAGCGGGATTTTGGGAGCGGCTCGGCCATGGGCTGCCGCTGAGTGCGGGGGGCGGTGTATTGATGGTGGAGGTGACAAAGCAAATTCCGGCGCCGACCCGGCCCGGTCTGAGCCAGCGTGTGCGCAAGCCCTCATTTGTGGTTCAGCCGGTGCCGGACGGTCTGCCCGCTTAAAGCCGGTTTTAATAGATTCTGTCTTGATAGCGTTAACTTTGCGGGCGTGACTCGTAAAAAACCTGATCGAAAAGCTGATATTTAGAGGCGCAAACGGTCGCACTTCTGCTAACACTTTGTTAACGAACGATTTTAGCCTATGTTGAAAAATGCGCTAGCAGGTTGCCGCAAATGGAATGCTCTGCTACACCCGCCTCGATTTAGCAGCTTTGGGAAATCTCAGGGTGAACACGCCCCCAAGTGAGCTATGCGCAAATTCGAGCGTATCGCAGAGCACGGGGCCAGAAAATCGAAAGGGTTGACGTGTCCGAACCAGCTTCGATCTCTTCCGGCATTGCCGCACGCTATGCCACGGCCGTATTTGACCTGGCCAAGGAAACGAAAAAGCTCACAGCCGTTGAGGGTGACCTTGACAGCTTGGAAGGGGCGCTGACTGACAGCGCCGATTTTAACAATCTCATCATGAGTCCGGTTTACAGCCGTGACGAGCAGGGCGCGGCTGTTGCGGCGCTCGCCAAGAAGATGAAACTGTCGCCAATGATGACAAACACGCTCAGCCTGATGGCTGCCAAGCGGCGTTTGTTTGTTTTGCCGCAGCTTGTGCGCGCCCTGCGCGCCGCGATTGCGCAAGACAAGGGCGAGGTTTCGGCTGATGTGGTCAGCGCCAAAGCCCTGACCAAAGGCCAAGCAGACAAGCTCGCCAAGACGTTGAAAGAACGCTTTGGCAAGACTGTAACTATCAATGCGACCGTGGATGAAACTCTCATCGGCGGTCTTGTCGTCAAGGTGGGCTCGAAAATGATCGACACGTCGATCCGCTCGCAGCTCAACTCCCTCCAGAATGCAATGAAAGAGGTCGGATAAATGGGTATCCAAGCAGCAGAAATTTCTGCGATCCTGAAGGACCAGATCAAGAACTTTGGCAAAGAAGCCGAAGTTGCTGAAGTCGGTCAAGTTCTCAGCGTTGGCGATGGTATCGCCCGTGTTTATGGTCTGGACAACATCCAAGCCGGTGAGATGGTTGAATTCCCTGGCGGGATCATGGGCATGGCCCTCAACCTCGAAACAGACAACGTCGGTGTTGTTATCTTCGGTTCTGACCGTGACATCAAAGAAGGTGACACAGTCAAGCGCACGAAGTCGATCGTTGACGTTCCTGCCGGCCCCGAGCTTCTCGGGCGCGTGGTTGACGGCCTCGGCAACCCGATTGACGGCAAAGGCCCGATCAAAACAAAGAACCGCGCGATTGCGGACAGCAAGGCGCCGGGCATTATCCCGCGTAAGTCTGTTCACGAGCCAATGGCGACAGGTCTCAAGTCTGTTGACGCGATGATCCCGATTGGCCGTGGCCAGCGCGAGCTGATCATTGGTGACCGTCAGACAGGTAAAACGGCTGTGGCGCTTGATGCGATCCTCAACCAGAAGTCCTACAACGAAGCGGCAGGCGACGACGAGAGCAAGAAGCTCTACTGCGTCTATGTTGCGATCGGCCAGAAGCGCTCGACGGTTGCGCAGCTTGTGAAACGCCTCGAAGAAAGCGGCGCGATCGAGTATTCAATCGTTGTGGCCGCGACAGCCTCTGATCCTGCGCCCATGCAGTTCCTCGCGCCTTACGCGGCGACTGCCATGGCGGAATACTTCCGCGACAACGGCAAGCACGCGCTCATCGTTTATGATGATCTTTCCAAGCAGGCTGTGTCTTATCGCCAGATGTCACTTCTGCTGCGTCGTCCGCCCGGCCGTGAAGCCTATCCTGGTGACGTTTTCTATCTTCACTCACGTCTGCTTGAGCGCTCATCAAAGCTCAACGAAGACCACGGCTCAGGCTCATTGACCGCTCTGCCGATCATTGAAACCCAAGGCGGCGACGTTTCGGCCTTTATTCCGACCAACGTGATTTCGATCACCGACGGTCAGATCTTCCTTGAAACAGAGCTATTCTATCAAGGCATCCGCCCTGCTGTGAACACCGGTCTGTCTGTGTCTCGTGTTGGATCGTCAGCCCAGACATCTGCGATGTCTTCTGTTGCCGGCCCTGTGAAGCTCTCGCTTGCGCAATACCGCGAAATGGCGGCCTTTGCCCAGTTCGGCTCAGACCTTGATGCGGCCACGCAGCAGCTTCTGAACCGGGGTGCACGCCTCACCGAGCTTATGAAGCAGCCACAGTATTCGCCGCTGACAAACGCCGAGATCGTCTGTGTTATCTTTGCGGGCACAAACGGCTACCTCGACAAGATCGCTGTGAAAGATGTTGCGCGTTATGAAGCTGGTCTTCTCAAGCATCTGCACTCAAAGCACGCCGACATCATCGAGTGGATCACGAAAGACGATCCCAAGATCAAAGGCGAAGCCGCAGACCGTTTGAAAGCAGCGCTAGACACATTCGCCGCTGACTTCGCATAAGGGGGAGATAGGGCAATG
>JAHBAM020000250.1 GCA_018500125.2 Roseobacter sp.
CAAGGCACGGATTTGCTGGCGTTTTTTGCAGGTGTGTTTGAACGAGCGATGCGCCGCTGGCTGTCATGACTGCGGGCCTGCCCATGGTCTCGCCGGCCCTGCGCGACGCGGTCCAGATCTGGCTTGACACCCGCCGCGCGCTCAAGGGCGCATCTGACAACACGCTCACCGCCTACGCTCATGATGTTTACGGCTTTCTCGGCTTTATTGCCGAGCACAGGGGCGGCGAAACCGGCCTCACCGCTCTCAAATCCCTGACCATCACAGACATTCGCGCCTGGATGGCTTCCCTGCGCCGCGACGAGCTTGGCTCGCGCTCCATTGCCCGCAAGCTCTCCTCTGTCAAAAGCTTCTTTCGCTGGCTCGGCGAGCGCGAAGGCTTTGAGGCGAGTGCCGTGCTCAACGCCCGCGCGCCGAAGTTTCAGGCCAAGCTGCCCCGCCCGCTGGCTGTCGAGGCGACCCGCGATCTGATCGGCGCGCTTGATCAGCCCGCCAGCGCGCCATGGGTCGGCGCGCGCGATGTGGCTGTGGTCACGCTGCTCTACGGCTGCGGCTTGCGGATATCGGAAGCCCTCAGCCTGACCATGGCCGACGCGCCTCTCGCGCAGGTGATCCGGATCACCGGCAAAGGCGGCAAGGAGCGTGTCGTGCCGGTGATTGACGCGGCCCGCGCCGCTGTCGCGGCGTATCTCAAGCTCTGCCCCTTTGCGCAGGACAAAGGCCCGCTCTTTCGCGGCGTGCGCGGCGGCGCGCTCAGCCCCCGCCTGATCCAGAAGGCCATGCAGGCGGCCCGGCTCCAGCTCGGCCTGCCCGCCTCGGCCACGCCGCACGCCCTGCGCCACAGCTTCGCAACCCATCTTCTGGCCGCCGGCGGCGATCTGCGCGCCATTCAGGAGCTTCTGGGCCATGCCTCGCTCTCGACCACACAGGCCTATACAGCGGTTGATGCCCGTCACCTGCTTGATATATACGAAAAATCCCACCCCAAATCCGCGAGCAACAGCCCATGACACGCCAAGCCAAAGCCCTCGCGGTTCATCTTCTCACCGCCACAGGCGCGGTCTTTGCCATGCTCGCCATGCTCGAGGCAATCGAGCGCGACTGGGCGATGATGTTTGTCTGGCTGATTGTCGCTTTCGCGGTCGATGGTGTGGATGGCCCGCTCGCGCGCCACTATCAGGTCAAGCAGAACGCGCCACAGTTTGACGGGGTTCTGCTCGATCTGATCATCGACTACCTCACCTATGTCTTCATTCCGGCCTATGCGCTCTATGCCTCGGGGCTGATGGATGGCTGGTCCGGCTGGGCCGCGATCATCGTGATCACCTTCGGCTCGGCGATGTATTTCGCCGACACCCGCATGAAAACCGCCGACAATTCCTTTTCGGGCTTTCCGGGCTGCTGGAACATGGTTGTCCTTGTGCTCTTCGCGCTCTCGCCTTCCTGGCAGATCTGCCTTGGCCTCGTTGCTGTGTTGACTGTGGCGATGTTTGTTCCGGTCAAATTTGTGCACCCGGTGCGCACCGACCGCTGGCGCGCGCTGACCCTGCCAATGGCGCTCGCCTGGACGGTCTTTGCCGGCTTCGCCGCATGGGAAGGCTTCGCCCCCGTGCCCGTCGTCTTCTGGGGCCTCATGGTCACATCGATCTACCTGCTCATCGCAGGCGCCGCCCAACAGGCGCTCTACGGGCGCGACGGCTAACAGCAGCGGCAGCACCGTAGGGTGCGCAGTCCCTGCGCACCTCTGGCCCAAAGGCTAAATCAATAGCCCGCCCGCGCCCTCGTGCTTGAGGAGCCAGACCTTGGTGTCCACACCAACACCGCCGGAAAAGCCGCCAAGCCCACGCGCGCCCAGCACCCTGTGGCAGGGGATAATCAGCGGAATCGGATTGCCCCCACAGGCCTGCCCCACAGCCTGCGCCGGCGCGCCGAGCCGCCTCGCAATATCGCCATAGGTCAAAGTCTCACCAAAAGGGATCGTGGCCATAACCGCGCACACATCCTGCTGAAACTGCGAGCCGCGCACCACCAGCGGCAGATCAAACACAGGCCGCGCGCCTGCGAAATACTCCGCAATCTGGCGCTCGGCGCGAATGAGCACATCGCTTTCGTCGCAAAAGCCCCCGCCCCATTCCAGAGCCACAAGCGCGCCGCCCTCTTGGGTGAGCGTCACAGCGCCGGTCGGGGTCATCACACTGCGCTTCATATCCGCGTCAGCACCACACCGGCGACAATCAGGCAGGCCGCAACCGCCTTGCCACGGTCCATCCTGTCGCCAAAGATCAGCCATCCGATCAGCACCGCAAACAAAATCGAGGTCTCCCGCAGCGCTGTCACCAAAGCAATCGGCGCAACCGTCATCGCCCAGACCGCAATCGCATAAGCGCCATAGGAGGCCGCCGCCGCCAGCGCCCCAAAGCCCCAGTCCTTACGGCTCGCGCGCAGGGCCACACGCCCGCGCAGCATCAGAATGAGCGGGCTGAACAGCAAAGCATCCAGCGCAAAAAGCCAGCCCACATACATCACAGCATTGCCCGCCGCCCGCGCGCCCAGCCCGTCCACAAGCGAATACCCCGCCGTCATACAGGCCGAACCAAGCGCCAGCGGCACAAGCCTGCGGCTTTCGCCATGGGCAAAGGCCCCCTGCGCCATCAGCGCAATCCCGAGGCCCAAAAGCCCGATCGCGCCGTAGTCCCCAGCCTCGACCACATCAATCAGCAAAACCGCCGACACCACAGTCACAATCATCGGCGCAGCCCCCCGCGCGATCGGGTAGACGCGGCTCAAGTCGCCCTGCTCATAGGCAAAGGCGAGAAATAGCTTGTAGCCCGCATGAAACAGCCCCGAAGCGATCAGCCAAAGCCAGATCTGCGCCTCAGGCCAGGGCTGGCTCATCGCGATGCAAAAGCCGGCCACCCCCTGCACCAGCGTGAGGATAAACATCGAGGCAATCTTGGAAGCGCCCGTCTTGATGAGCGCGTTCCAGCTCGCGTGCAAAAGCGCTGCGCCAAGGACAGCCAGAAAGACCGTAAGGCTCACGCCCGGCCCGCCTCAGCGCAGCCCGAAATCACCCCAGCGCCTCGCTACAGCGCCCGCAGGTGCCGGCGTGCTTATGCGTGCCCACATCCGGCAGGATCTTCCAGCAGCGCTCACATTTTGCGCCCTCGGCCTTTTCAAACACAACCCCGATCCCCTCGATCTCGGGCAAGCGGAACGCCTGATCCGTGATCGCCGCATCGCTCAGCGACACCGCAGAGGTGATGCACACATCCTCGAAGGGAACCGACTTGAGCGCCGCCAGCATCTCTGCATCCTGCACATAAACCACAGGAGCCGCCTCAAGAGACGCCCCGATCACCTTCTCCGCCCGCTGCACTTCCAGCGCCGCATTGACCACACGGCGCGCGCGCCGCACATGGCCCCACTTTGCGGCCAAAGCCTCATCGATCCACGCCGTCGGCGTCTCGGGCATATCTGTGAGATGCACAGAACCGTCGCTCTCGGGGAAGCGCGACAGCCAGACATCTTCCATCGTAAAGACAAGCACAGGCGCAAGCCATGTGGTGAGCCGCTCAAACAGAAGGTCCATCACCGTGCGCGCCGCGCGGGCGCGCAGGCTGTCGCCGTCGCAATAGAGCGTGTCCTTGCGGATATCAAAATAAAACGCCGAAAGCTCGACGGTGCAGAAGGTAAAGACCGCCGAGAACACCCCTTGGAAATCAAACGCGCGGTAGCCGGCCCGCACCTGCCCGTCAAGCTCCGCCAGACGGTGCAGGATATAGCGCTCAAGCTCCGGCATATCGCTTGGCGCGACACGCTCCTCTTCCTTGAAGTGCGCCAGTGCGCCCAGCATATAGCGCATGGTGTTGCGCAGCCGGCGATAGCTGTCGGCCACCCCTTTCAGGATCTCCGGCCCGATGCGCTGATCGGCGGTATAATCGGTCTGCGCCACCCAGAGCCGCAGAATATCGGCGCCATATTGCTTGATGATCTCTTCGGGAACGATGGTGTTGCCCAGCGATTTGGACATCTTCATGCCCTTCTCATCCAGCGTAAACCCGTGCGTCACAACATTGCGGTAAGGCGCGCGCCCCAGTGTGCCGCACGCCTGCAACAGAGAGGAATGGAACCAGCCGCGGTGCTGATCGGTGCCTTCCATATAAACATCCGCAATCCCGTCTGCCGCGCCGTCTTCGCGGTCACGCAGCACAAAAGCGTGCGTGGAGCCGCTATCAAACCAAACATCCAGCACATCAAAGACCTGCTCCCACTCATCCGCGCTGTAATCGCTCCCGAGGAAGCGCTCTTTCGCGCCTTCCGCATACCAGCAATCCGCGCCTTCGGCTTCGAAGGCCTCGGCAATCCGCGCATTCACCTTCGGGTCGCGCAACAAGAAGCCCTCATCGGTGGGCAATTTGCCCACGCGGGTAAAGCAGGTCAGCGGAACCCCCCAGGCGCGCTGGCGGCTCAACACCCAGTCGGGGCGCGCCTCGATCATGGAATACAAACGGTTGCGCCCGGTTTGTGGCGTCCATTTCACGAGCTGGTCAATCGAGTTGAGCGCGCGTTCGCGGATGCTCTTGCCCATATCGTCCTGCCCGTCGCCCACGGCGCGGTCCACACTCGCAAACCACTGCGGCGTGTTGCGGTAGATGATCGGCGCTTTAGAGCGCCAGCTGTGCGGGTAGCTGTGCTTGATCTTGCCCCGCGCGAGCAAACCGCCCACCTCGACAAGCTTGTTGATCACAGCGGTGTTGGCATCGCCCTCGCCCCCCTTGCGGTTGAGGATGTATGTGCCGCCAAAAAACGGCAGATCTTTGCGGAAAGACCCGTCATCCATCACATTATAGGTGATGACCTGCTCCAGCATCCCGAGGTCGCGGTAAAGCTCGAATTCTTCCATCCCGTGGCTCGGCGCACAATGCACAAAGCCCGTGCCCTCGGTGTCGGTGACAAACTCCGCCGCGCGGAAATCGCGCAGATCGTCCCATTCGCCGCCCGCGCCTTGCGCGCCCGCGAGCGGGTGCTTGAGCTTGATCTTGCGCAGATCATCGCCGCTCACATCGCACAAACGACGATACATCGTCTCATCCAGCCGCGCCCGTCCCAAAACATCGCCCGCCAGATTGTCCGCCAGAATGTAGCGCTCGCCAATGCTGGCCCAGCAGTCTTCGGGGCGGCCAATAACTTCATACAGCCCGTAAGAAATCCCCTCCCCCCAAACAACGGCCTTATTGGACGGCATCGTCCAGGGCGTCGTGGTCCAGATCACAACATGGGCACTGTCCAGCGTGGCATCGCCCGTGTCCACAACCTTGAATTTCACCCAAACGGTAAAGCTCTCCTTGTCGTGATACTCGACTTCGGCCTCCGCCAGCGCGGTCTGCTCCACAGGGCTCCACATCACAGGTTTGCTGCCCTGATAGAGCGTGCCGTTCATGAGGAACTTCATGAACTCTTCGGCAATCACCCGCTCGGCGTGGTAATCCATCGTCAAATAAGGGTCTGCCCAGTTGCCGGTGATTCCCAGCCGCTGGAACTCCGCGCGCTGCACATCGACCCAGCCCTCGGCAAACTTGCGGCACTCCTGACGAAAGTCGACAATGTTCACAGCGTCCTTGTTCTTGCCCTTCTTGCGATACTGCTCCTCGATCTTCCACTCGATCGGCAGGCCGTGACAGTCCCAGCCCGGCACATAGCGCGCATCATGCCCCATCATCTGATGGGAGCGCACAATCATATCCTTGATCGTCTTGTTGAGCGCATGACCGATGTGCAAATGCCCGTTCGCATAGGGCGGGCCATCATGCAGAATAAACGGCTCACGCCCCGCCCCCTTCTCGCGCAGACGGTCATAAATTCCGATCGTCTCCCAGCGCGCCAGCCAGTCCGGCTCGCGCTTGGGCAACCCCGCGCGCA
>JAHBAM020000228.1 GCA_018500125.2 Roseobacter sp.
GGTCTCGTGGGCTCGGAGATGTGTATAAGAGACAGAGGGGGCCGAGGGGCGTTTGGGCCGGTATTGCTCTGCGGCGCGGAAGCTGGTTGAAGCGGAGCGCGCTGCGCGCTAAAGGCAGGGCAACACAAAATGGGCAACACAGAAACGGAGTGACCCCATGTCGATTGACAAGGACACAGCGGCCAAAGTGGCCAAGCTGGCACGGATCAGGGTTGAGGCGGCGGATTTGCCGGCTTTGGCCGAAGAGTTCAACGCGGTGCTCGGCTTTATCGAGCAGCTCGGCGAAGTCGATGTCGAGGGGGTGGAGCCGATGGTTTCGGTCACGCCGATGCGCCTGCCACGGCGGGTGGATGAGGTCACGGACGGGGGGCAGCAGGCCAAAGTGCTGGCCAATGCGCCCGATGCGCGCGAGGGCTTTTTTGCGGTTCCGAAGGTGGTGGAATAATGGCTGATCTGAACAGACTGACGATTGCGGCGGCGCGGGATGCGCTCAAGGCGGGCGATGTGACCAGCGTGGAGCTGACCGAGGCGTGTTTGAGCGCGATTGAAGGCGCGGGGGCTTTGAATGCCTTTGTGCACAACACACCCGATATCGCCCGTGCGCAGGCTGCGGCGGCGGATGCGCGCCTCAAGGCGGGGGATGCGCCCGCGATGTGCGGTATTCCGCTTGGGATCAAGGATCTGTTTTGCACCAAGGGCGTGCCCAGTCAGGCGGCCTCAGGGATCCTCAAGGGGTTCACGCCCGAATATGAAAGCACTGTCACCCACCAGCTGTTTGAGGCGGGGGCGGTGATGCTGGGCAAGCTCAATATGGACGAGTTTGCCATGGGCTCCAGCAACGAGACCAGTGTTTATGGCAATGCTGTAAACCCCTGGCGGCGCGAGGGCAGTGACGCGGCGCTCACGCCGGGCGGCTCCTCTGGCGGCTCGGCGGCGGCTGTGGCGGCGGACCTTTGCCTTGCGGCGACCGGCACCGACACCGGCGGCTCGATCCGCCAGCCGGCGGCCTTCACCGGCATCACCGGCATCAAGCCGACCTATGGCCGGGTGAGCCGCTGGGGCGTTGTGGCCTTTGCCTCCTCGCTGGATCAGGCGGGGCCGATGACCAAGGATGTGCGCGATGCGGCGATCATGCTGCAAGCCATGTGTGGCCATGACGCCAAGGACAGCACCAGCGCCGATCTGGCCGTGCCCGATTTTGAGGCCATGCTGACGGGGGATATTCGTGGCAAGACCATCGGGATTCCGCGCGAATACCGGATGGACGGGATGCCGGCGGAGATCGAAAAGCTCTGGGCCGAGGGCACAGAGATGCTCAAGGCGGCGGGGGCCAAGATTGTCGATATCTCGCTGCCGCATACGAAATACGCTTTGCCGGCCTATTATGTGATTGCGCCGGCGGAAGCCTCAAGCAACCTCGCGCGCTATGATGGCGTGCGCTATGGCCACCGCGCCAGCCTTGCGGCGGGGGATGGTATCACCGAGATGTATGAAAAGACCCGCGCGGAGGGCTTTGGTCATGAGGTGCAACGCCGGGTCATGGTGGGAACCTATGTGCTCTCGGCCGGGTTTTATGACGCCTATTACAACCGCGCGCGCAAGGTGCGCACGCTCATCAAACGCGACTTTGAGGATGTGTTTGCCGCCGGTGTTGATGCGATCCTGACCCCGACCACGCCAAGCGCGGCCTTTGGGCTGGGGGAGATGAGCGAGGCTGATCCGATTGCAATGTATCTCAACGATGTTTTCACTGTGACGGTGAACCTTGCCGGCTTGCCGGGGATTGCTGTTCCGACGGGAACCGACGCGCAGGGGCTGCCCTTGGGGCTGCAACTGATCGGGCGGCCTTGGGAAGAGGGCGATTTGCTGAATACCGCCTATGCGCTTGAGCAGGCGGCCGGGTTTGTAGCCAAACCGGCGAAATGGTGGTAGAGGGCTGCGGACTTGTAAAAAGTTTGCAAGACGCTTGAAAGAGGCAGGAGAGCGCGTGAAGAATTATATGGTAACGGGTCTGGCAGCTCTGGCTTTGGCGGCCTGTGCGCCCGCTGTCCCCGACAGCGCGGCGCCCGGTGCGGGCGCGGGGGCCGGGGTCGGCTTTGGCAATTATCAGGCCTATGACGCCCAGCAGGCGGCGCGGGAGGCTGAGCTGACTGGCACGGCTTTGCCTGCGCCACGGGCTGTGAGCGCGGAAGTGCTGGAGACCGCAGAGGCGGCAGAGACAGCGCAGGCGGCAGAGGCAACACAGGCGGCAGAGACGACAGAGGCCGCGCTGGCACTGGAGGCGAGCGCGGTTCTGGATGCGACGCGCCCTGACGGGCAGGTGCTCAACGCCAGCCCGAGCAACCCGCCGCCGGCTGTGATCAATGCGGCCGGAATTTCCAAGGAAAACGACTTTGACGCGGTTGGCGAGCAGCGCAGCATTGAAGACGATGCGGCGCGGCGGGCGGCCCTGAAAGCGCAGTATCAGGATGTGCGCCCGACGGCGGTTCCGACCCGCTCCGGGCAGGACGGGCCGAATATTGTCGCGTTTGCGCTGGCGACCTCGAACCCGCGCGGTCAGGGGATCTACCGTCGGGTGGGTCTGAACTTGCAGGCGAAATACACCCGCAACTGTGCGAAATATCCTTCGCCCGATCTGGCGCAGAGCGCGTTTTTGGCGCGTGGCGGGCCGGAGCGCGACCGTCTCGGACTGGACCCGGATGGCGACGGCTATGCCTGCTCTTGGGACCCTGCGCCGTTCCGTGCGGCCAAAGCGGCCGGGCGGCAGGCCGAAGCGCCGCTGGATGCGGCCTCGCCTCTGGACGAGTGAGCGACGGGCTGCAAATTTGCGATGTGATATCGCCCAATCAGGGCGCGCGCCGTGGGGCTGTGCGGCCTGATCTGATTGTGATCCATTATACGGCCATGGAGAGCGCGGCGGCGGCGATTGAGCGGTTGTCTGCGCCGGCGGCAGAGGTTTCGGCGCATTATGTGATTTGCGAGCGCGGCCAGATCACCCGGCTTGTGCCTGAGGAGATGCGGGCCTGGCACGCGGGCGCGGGGCGCTGGGGGGCGGTTACGGATGTGAACTCCCGTTCGGTCGGGATCGAGCTGGCCAACCGTGGCGACCATCCGTTTTCCGAGCCGCAGATGAGGCAGCTTGAGGCGCTGATGCGCTCGATTATGGCGCGTTGGGGCATCGGGGCGGAGCGGGTGATCGGGCATTCTGATATGGCGCCCGGACGCAAGGGCGACCCCGGAGCGCGGTTTGACTGGGCGCGGCTGGCGCGCGGGGGGCTGTCTGTCTGGCCGTCTGCCGAGGATATTTCTGTTGCGGGCGCGGGTCTGGCGGGCGATTTTTATGAAGATGCGGCGCGGTTTGGCTATCCTGTCGGGGATGTGGAGGAGGGGCTTGTTCTGGCCGCCTTCCGCCTCAGGTTTCGGCCCTGGGCCTCTGGCGGGCTGAGCCGTGAGGATGCGGGTTTGATGGCGGGTTTGGCCGCGCGCTGGCCCTGCGCGGGCGTGGCTGTTTGAGGGCTTGTGTGCGCAGCAGATCTGCGGGACACGACTGGGGGAGGTCAGATGAGGGGGCAGAGCGGCCTGCCAGCCTGCGCCCCAGCTGTCTCTTATACACATCT
>JAHBAM020000055.1 GCA_018500125.2 Roseobacter sp.
GATCCTCAAGACAGGCATCAATCGCCTCCGAGGACAGCCCCGCAACACGGGCGATTTTGCGCAAACCATCCGCCATCTGCACAGGGTCGCCACCGCCCATCCAGTCACGCTGACCTTTGTAAATCAGATCGGATATCCCGAAAAACTTCTCTGCCCCGCCACAGCGCGCCACCATAGAGGCCCAAAGCGCCGCCCGGTCAAAATAGACCTCACGATAGGTAAAATGGATCTTGCCTGTGTCGATGTAATTGGCCTTCAGCTCCTTAAAGCCCTCGCGGTGAAACGCGCCGCAATGGGAGCAGGTAAACGACGCATACTCGACAACCTTCACAGGCGCATCCGGGTTGCCCAAGGTCATTTCAGTGATCTCGGACACCGCAGCGTCACTCGTCTCCGCGACAGCTTCCGTTTCTGCTTCGGCTTGCGCTTGCGGCGCAACCTCGACCTGCTTGGCCCCGCCCCCGCTCCAGACAAAAAAGGCGGCCCCGACGCCAAGGATGGCAACCAGTGCAATAATAAGAATGTTGCGGTTCATAAAAAATCTCTCTTCTAGCGTTTGTGTTTGGATAAAACGTTTTGGCCCAGCGCTTCAAGGGCCAGTCGCAAACTCTCGTTGCCCACCGCCGCCGCGCGCGCCTTGACCTCTTGTACAACAGCAGGGTCTGGCGCCTGTGGGGCCGCTTTGGGCTTGCGGTGCTCAAAGTCGACGCGCCCCTCGGCAAAGCCGGTGGCATGGGTCTGGGTGATCCGGATACTGGAGATCGCGTTATAGCCGTAGACCGCGTTCACCTTCTCGCGCAGCTTGGTTTTCTGCATCTCAAGCACAGGCGCATTTGCCCCTGTGGTCAACAAAACCAGAGTCGCCCCAAAGCCGCTTTTGCCATAGCTCATTTCAACCGGACGGCTGATGCTGGCAATATCAGACCCCGCAATCTCTTCCCAATGGGTCAAAAGCCGCGACACAGCAAAACCGCGCTGCTGGGAGACAGCGTTGATCCGCTCTCCCATCAAATTAGCCGCCCGCTTAAAGCCGCGGTTCCGCTTGGTTTGGCTTGCATCTTTACTCATCCACGCCATGTTACCTGCGCAAAGGCTCCTTGGACAGAGCGATTGGTAAACAGGGTATAAACAATGCGTGACACGGCGAAGGCCTCAGATCTGCTTGACTGGTATGATGTGCACGCGCGCAGCCTGCCATGGCGCACCAGCCCCTCTGACAGGGCCGCTGGCGTCACCCCTGATCCCTATGCCGTTTGGCTCTCCGAAATCATGCTGCAGCAAACAACGGTCGCCGCGGTCAAAGCCTATTTCACCCGCTTCCTGCTGCTGTGGCCGACAGTCGAGGCGCTGGCCGCGGCACGCGACGAGGATGTCATGGCCGAATGGGCGGGCCTTGGGTATTACGCCCGCGCGCGCAACCTGCTGAAATGCGCCCGCGCCGTCACAGAGCTGGGTGGCTTCCCCCGAACACGCGCCGCGCTCGAGGCCCTTCCGGGGATCGGCCCCTATACCTCCGCCGCCATTTCCTCGATCGCCTATGATCAGCCCGAAACCGTGCTCGACGGCAATGTCGAGCGTGTCATGTCGCGGCTTTATGCGGTGTTAGAGCCGCTTCCCGACAGCAAAGAGACATTGCGCGCCCATGCCGCCGCTCTGACGCCCGAGCGGCGCGCCGGCGATTATGCCCAAGCCGTCATGGACCTCGGCGCAACGCTCTGCACGCCCAAATCGCCCGCCTGCGGCATTTGCCCATGGCAAAAGCCCTGCCGCGCCCGCGCAGACGGCATCGCCGAGACGCTCCCGCGCAAGCGCCCCAAAGCGGCCAAGCCCACGCGCCTCGGCATCGCCTATATCGCGCGCCGCGCCGATGGCGCATGGCTGATGGAGCGCCGCCCCGACAAAGGCCTCCTTGGCGGAATGCTCGGCTGGCCCGGCGCGGCCTGGGGCGCAGACCGGATCGCCGCCCCTCCGCTTGACGCCCGCTGGCAAAAGCTCGACGCCGAAGCGCTTCACACCTTCACACACTTCCACTTGCGCCTTGAGATCCATATTGCCCATCTGCCACAGGATGCGCAGGTCGCCGGGCTGGACTTTATTCCCAAACACAGCTTTTCCCGCAGGGCTTTGCCGACTGTGATGCGAAAAGCATTTGATCTTGCGCAAAGCGCGTTCGACATTACATCGAAAGAGTTGCACCAATTGTCCTGAGTAAAGGGGTTTTCAGATGCTCACCGCCCAACAGGTTGCCAGCCTCAGCCGCGCTCTGCCGTTCTGGCTTTCACTGACGCTTATTCCTCTCGCGTGGATCGGCGCGATTTATGGCGGCTGGACGGTCCTGCTGCTGCCCATGGCGACATGGTATCTGTTCTCCGGCCTTGACGCCGTCCTCGGCCTCAACACCGAGAATGCAGACCCCAACATTGGCGAAGAACACCTCAAAGCCTATTCCCTGATCACCAAACTCTGGATGCCTCTGCAGTTTATGACGCTGTTTGGCTTGCTCTACTATGTCCCCCGCGCCGAACACCTCGGCACGCTCGAAACCATTGTGCTTTTCTTTGGCGTCGGCGTGATCACAGGCACAGTCGGGATCAACTACAGCCACGAGCTGATGCACCAGAAAAACAAATTCGAGCGCTGGCTTGGCGATATCCTGCTCTCCATGGTGCTTTACTCACACTTTCGAACAGAGCACCTGCTCGTTCATCACCGCTACGTCGGAACCCCGCGCGACGCCGTCACAGCCCGCTACAACGAAGGCTTTTACCGCTACTTCCCCCGCGTTCTGCGCGACGGGCTGCGCTCGGCCCTCAAAGCCGAAAAAGAAATGCTCGCCCGCAAGAAGCTGCCGTGGAGCGATCGCTCCAATCCCTTCTTCCGGTATTGGCTACTGCAATGCCTGATGCTCGCTCTGGCGCTGCTGGTCGGCGGCTGGACGGGTCTGGCGCTGTTTCTGTGGCAGGCCTTCGCCGCCGTCTGGCAGCTCGAGCTGGTCAATTACGTCGAACACTACGGCCTGACCCGCAAACATCTGGGCGATGGCAAATACGAGCACGTGATGCCCCATCACAGCTGGAACGCGGCCCACAAAGCCTCCAACTGGCTCCTGATCAATCTCCAGCGCCACTCCGATCACCACTACAAGCCGGATCGCCGCTTCCCGCTCTTGCAAAACTACGACGCCGACCAAGCGCCCCAGCTGCCCTATGGCTATCCACTGATGACCATGGCCGCGATGGTCCCCCCGCTCTGGCGCAAGAAAATGAACCCCCGCGTCAAGCGCTGGCGCGAGATGTATTACCCCGAAATCACCGAGTGGAAACCCTACTCCAAAGCCACAAATCCGATGCCGCGCTAGGTGACGAGGCGAAGGTCCGGTTTGCGGGACGGAGCGGACCTTGCCACCATAGGCCAACGTCAGCCCCCGGGGTGGCAACCCTACGCGACGTGCGAAGCGCTTTATGCCTGCCAAACACATCCCCAGAACGAATGGCGCGCCCAGCTCAGCCAAATTGCCAGCCCAAGGGAGGGGCTGACGATGCGCGGCGGGCACAATGCGCACTCTGGCCTCATACCCACCCTTCGCTACACGTCCGAACCCCTGTCCGACCTAAGTCACCTCAAGGCCTTCGTTCGCGCCAAAAAAAGCCCCGCCTCTGGAGGAGGACGGGGCAAGGTAAGGTGCTGCAGAGTCAGGCCACAGGCACCGGCGGTGTTCGGTTTCAGACAAAGCTCATCCGCAGGCCCGCTCGCGAGCCTTGCCAACAGATGGCCTCTGCCTGTGTGTCAGTTGCGCATCTCGGCGCGGATCTGCTGGCGGAACAGCTCGATCGGAACCTGTTTGCCATCGCGCTTGATGCTCCAGTAGGTCCAGCCGTTGCAGCTTGGTGCGCCCTCAAGATAGGCGCCGACCTGATGGATCGATCCTTTGATATCGTCGCCAATCAGCGTGCCATCGGCCCGCACTTTGGCCTTGTGACGCCCGTTCAGAGAATAAAGCTCCTCGCCCGGACGCAGCATTCCGCGCTCGACCAGCTGCCCGAAAGGCACACGCGGCTCCGCACGCTTGCTCGCGCTCACTTCCAGCGCTTCCTTGTCAAACTTGCGCACATTGGCGATCCGCTTTTGCGCAACCTTGCGGTAAGCCTCCTCGCGCTCGATCCCGATAAATTCGCGCCCCAGCATCTTGGCAACTGCGCCAGTTGTGCCAGTGCCAAAGAACGGGTCCAGAACCACATCGCCCACATTGGTCGAGCCAACCATCACACGGTGCAAAAGCGCTTCCGGCTTCTGTGTCGGGTGGGCCTTATCGCCGTTGTCATCCTTGAGGCGCTCGCCACCATTGCAAATCGGAATGACCCAGTCAGAGCGCATCTGGATGCCTTCGTTCAGCGCCTTCAGCGCCTCGTAATTGAAGGTGTATTTGCTGGTTTCGGTCTTGCCGGCCCAGATCATTGTCTCATGCGCATTGGTAAAGCGCTTGCCGCGAAAGTTCGGCATCGGGTTTGACTTGCGCCACACCACATCATTAAGGATCCAGAACCCCTGGTTCTGAAGTTCGGCGCCCATACGGAACACATTGTGATAAGAGCCGATCACCCAGATCGCGCCATTGGGCTTCAGCAGACGCCGCGCCGCCGCAAGCCACTCACGGGTAAATTTGTCATAGGCCTTGAAGCTGTCAAACTGGTCCCAGTGGTCATCCACCGCATCCACTTTTGAATTGTCAGGGCGGTGCAAGTCGCCCTTGAGCTGCAAGTTATAGGGCGGATCGGCAAAGATCAGATCAATGCTCTCCGCAGGGAGCGCATTCATGCGCTCAATGCAGTCCCCGTCAAGAATGGTGTTCAAAGGAAGCGACACCGCGCTCTTTGCGTTCGTTTTCGTTTTCATTTTCTGCCTCATTCACGGTGCGTTTTGCACTCATTGGTTGAGACCTAAGATGAGTCATTGACGATTCGCGGTCAATTTCTTTTTTGAATCAGTCACTTACATTTTTTTGTTGATACAAGATATTGTGCACCGGTTTGAACGAACGTCTATGGTGTGGGGTCACACCAAGATTTTCCAAAGCCAACCTGTGACTTTTTGATGGGTATCCGGCGTTCGTCTCCCAGCCATAACCGGGAAACTGTTGCGCCAGTGCCGCCATGACAAAATCCCGCCGGGTTTTCGCCACAATAGAGGCCGCAGAAATGCTCACTGATTTGCTATCGCCCTTCACAATCGCCTCCGCCGAAATCCGAAGCCCCTCGGGAATGAGGTTTCCATCAATCAAACAATGGTCAGGCGGCGTCAGAAGCCCCGCAACAGCGCGCTCCATAGCCAAATGGGAGGCCCGCAATATATTGAGCGCATCGATCTCTGCGACACTCGCACTCGCCACGCTCACTTCGGCACAGGCCAAAAGCGCCTCCGCCAGAGCGTCCCGCCGCTTCGCACTCAGCTTCTTGCTGTCGTTCAGCCCCTCGGGAATACGCGACATATCCAACACAACGGCACAGGCCGTCACCGGCCCCGCCAGCGGCCCACGGCCCACCTCGTCAACCCCCGCAATGCGGGCAAAGCCACGGCGCATCGCCGCGCGCTCAAAAGAAAAATCCGGGCCTGTCATCCTGCACAAATGACAGAAAGAGCAGACCCGGATCAAGCCCGTATTACCCGTTGAGGCGGTATCCGCTCCGCTTCAGACAGCCCGCCTGATAGCCCCTGCGCTGACCGCGTGGCCCCTCGATCGTGATTTCGCAAGCCTGCGGCAGCGCAGCACTCCACCGATAGTTGTTTTGCAAACATCTGGCCCCCATGTATCTCAGCGTCTTGTGGCGGGCCTGCACGACAGTCAAACACCGCTGCGGCAGCGTCATCTTGCGCACAGCCGGCGGCATAGGCCGATGTTCGATGTGGCCAGACCGCGGTGCGCCATGGCCCTTTTGCGGGCCGGGGCCGGGGCCAGCGCGGCGGGCCTCATGCCCATGACGGTCGTCATGGCGGTCCTTAAGCGCCGTCCCGATCAGAACAAGCGCCATAATCCCCGCAAGCGCGCGCGCCGTATCCCGGTCATCCGCGCGCAGAGGAGCAGCCGGAAGCGAGGCCGCCAAGAGCGACCCCAAGGCAATCGCAGTTATGAATTTACGTGACATAAGAGACTTTCCTTTCGGTGTTCAAACGGCCTGCACCTCATCATGCACACCGGACACTGCCAAAGTCGGCCGCCCCTTGATGACAGGCAATAACAGCCCCCCGCTATTTGATAGCACGCGCCGCGCCCGCCTATGGATATTGAATATCAAAGCCAAAACGCGCAGTCTGGCCCTATGAAAATCCTCATACCCATATCCGCCGCTCTGGCGCTCTTTGCCGCGCCGCTCCACGCGGCCGATTGCTATGCCGATTACAAGGCCAAGCAGGACAACCCGCTCAAGCTTCACTATGGCGTCGCCCGGATCACAGGAGACTGCACCACAGCCTCCGCCCGCGCCGAGCTAACCCACCGCCTTGCCAAAGGCGGCTGGGTGTTGCTCAATGTTGTTTCGATGTTTGACGCCAGCGGCCTTACCGAGAGGAAAGAGAGTGCAGGACCCTTCTATCTCCGTTTCTGACCAGATCAGCAGCCCCAATCGCATAGTCCTTATCGGCATCACAGCGATCGTCGCAATCTTGCTCATCGCAGCCATCGTGCTCTTCTTCACCCTCCCCGATGCCGGCGCCTTCAACGCAAGGGTCGAGCAGCTCTTTGTCGAAAATGACACTCTGACCACTCAAACAGAGGTCAAATTGCTCGAAATTCTGGCCCAGTCCGGCACAGCCTTCTCCGACACGCTCTCAAGCTATCGCATGGTGATTTTCGTTCTGCTCGTCTTCGCCGCCGCAATGCTCATCGCGGCCTTCGTCTTTCTCGTCCTGCTTGCCGCCTTCAGCCGCCGCATGGCCGCCGTCGAGCGCTCGGGCATTCAGGTCAATTCGCTCCTGATCAGCCGCGAAGAAAACACAGTCTATCTCAACAACATGGGCTTCAAGCTCACAGGCGCAGCCATGGAAACCCTGAGTGTGCTCGCCGAGGCCCGGATGGATGACGATGTCCTCAACGGTGCCGAAATCGAAGCGGTCATTTCAGGCCGCCTCGCCTCCGATTGCGACGAAGCCGCCGGCGCAACCCGCATCAAGCGCCTGCGCGACACATTGGGCAACCAGCTCGTCTCCGAACTGCTGATCAAAAACATCGCCCGCCGCGGCTATATCCTCAGCATCGACAAAACCGTCATTCAGGTCCTCTAAATCCGCCCCCCCCTTTTTCTTTCCAGAAATATCCCGGGGGGTGCGGGGGGCTGGCCCCCCGCTTTGGCCTGTGGTGCGGGGGGCTGGCCCCCC
>JAHBAM020000254.1 GCA_018500125.2 Roseobacter sp.
AAGAACGTCATTGCCCGCGCCGCCATCGAGCGAGTCTGCCCCGTCCATGCCGCGGATGTAGTTGTCGCCCGCATCGCCGGTGATGGTGTCATCCCCCGAACCGCCGCGCACATATTCAATGCCCGAGATCACATCGCCCTCGGCCAGCCCGCCAGAGACCGTCTGGCTGGCGAGATCGACCGTGACGCCTGCGGTGTCATCGGCATAATCGACATAGTCCATACCGTCGCCGCCAATGATCGTATCAGCGCCCGCACCACCGCGGATAAAGTCATCTCCGGCCCCGCCGTCGATGTAATCATCACCGTCATTGCTGTAGATCAGGTTGTCATCGGCGTTGCCCGTGATGGTATCATCACCGCTGCCACCATAGACCCGCTCGATGCTGCTCAGCACGTCGCCTTGCGCATCGCCGCCCGAGGCTGCGCCTGTCTCAAGGTTGACATTGATGGCTGCGCTGTCGCGATAATCTGCGGTGTCTGCACCTTCACCACCCTCGAGTGTGTCTGCGCCTGCTGCGCCCCGCAGGATGTCATTGCCTGCGCCACCATCTATGAAGTCATCTCCATCATAGGCGTAAATCAGGTTGGCTCCGTCGTCGCCTACCAGCGTGTCATCATGGTTTGAACCATAGGCGCGCTCGATACCTGTGAGAACATCGCCCTCAGCGTCGCCGCCGCTGCCCGTGCCTGTGGCCAGGTTGACATCAACCCCTGCCGCACTGGTGCGGTAATCAATCGTATCGGTGCCCGCACCACCCTCAATGGTATCGGCTCCGGCACTGCCACTGATCAGGTCACTGCCAGCGCCCGCGTCGATCACATCATCGTTGGACCCGTCCAGCGCGTCATTGCCGTCAATCGCATCGCCATCGGCGTCAACATAGGCCGTGTCGATCACGTCATTGCCCGCAGTGCCGTCAACCACGCCATCCTGTGTGCCGGGGGCAATGCCCATGGCGGTCAGCGTGGCATAATCCAGCTGGTCGGGCGTGACGCCAGTGAGCGTCAGGCTTTCGCCGCCGGGGAAGCTCAGGATCGCATCGCCCGTGCCGTCGCCGTTTGTGTCCGAAATCACCACATCATCAGTGGTGACAGGGGTTGTGCCGCCGTCCGAGGTCACGTTCACAACATCGAGCGTATCCGCCGCCGTATAGGTGCCGTCACCGTTGTCCACAGGCATCTCGAAGTCGGTGATTGTGTCGCTGCCCGCGCCATCGGCGAACACGAAGGTATCATCCCCCGCGCCGCCGGTGAGCAGGTCATCGCCGTCGCCACCTTCAAGCGAGTCATGGCCCTCACCGCCGTCGATGATGTCATTACCAGCATCGCCAGATAGGGTATTCGCGCCTGCATCGCCGGTGATCGTATCATCGCCGTCGCTGCCTGTGACGTTTTCGATATTGGTATAGGTGTCGCCCTCGGCGTGGCCGCCAAACCCGGTGCCGCGCGTCAGATCAACGTCCACACCCGTGGTGTTTGGGCCCAGGAAGCCGAGGTTCTGATAGCTGACCGTGTCGCTGCCATCGCCACCATCAAGCGCATCAGCGCCCGCTGCGCCGCGCAGTTCGTCATTGCCCGCGCCGCCAGCGATTGTGTCGTCGCCCGCGCCGGACACGATCAGGTTGTCGCCCGCATCGCCTGTCAGGCTGTCGTCGCCCGAGCCTGTGGACATATTCTCGAAGTTGCTGATCACATCGCCGTCGGCATGGCCGCCCGAGGCGGTGTTGGTCGCAAGATCAACCGTGACGCCAGCCGTGTCGTCATAGTAGTTCAGCCAGTCCGTATCGTCGCCGCCGTCCAGCGTATCGGCACCCACGCCGCCCTGAATCCAGTCTTCGCCGCTGCCGCCTTGAACGGAATCATCGCCCAGGCCCGCATTGATCCGGTCGTTGCCCGCGCCTGCGTCGATCACATCGTCGTTTGAGCCGTCAAGCGCGTCATTGCCGTCGATCACATCGCCATCAGCATCGGTATAAGCGCCGGCGATGGTATCGTTGCCGGCTGTGCCGCTGACGATATAATCGTTGCTGCCCGCCGGGATGCCCATGGCTTGCAGGATCGGGCCGGTGTTGATCTGGTCGGGCGTGATACCGGCCAAGGTGAAGCTTTCGCCGCCGGGGAAGCTCAGGATCGCATCGCCGGTGCCGTCGCCGTTTGTGTCCGAAATCACCACATCATCGGTGGTGACAGGCGTTGTGCCGCCGTCCGAGGTCAGTTCTCCGAGGCCCAGGGTGTCGACCGCCGTATAGGTGCCGTCGCCGTTGTCCACAGGCAGTTCAAAATCGGTTATAACATCGTTGCCGCCGCCATCGCCAAGGTCAAAGCGGTCATTTCCCGCGCCGCCTGTCAGCGTGTCGTTGCCAGACTGGCCGTGCAAAACGTCATTGCCCGCGCCGCCGTCGATCACATCGTCACCGGCATCGCCATATAGCGTGTTGGCTTCGGCTGTGCCGATGATCGTGTCATCGCCGCCATCGGCCCAGACATTTTCGATATTTGTGTATGTGTCGCCCTCGGCGTCGCCGCCTGTGCCTGTGCCTGTCGACAGATCAATCGTCATGTCCTGATCGGCACCGCCGTTGTAGCGGACCCAATCGCTGCCAGCACCGCCATCAACAGCATCCGCGCCCGCACGGGCATAGATATGGTCATCGCCGTCGCCGCCGAACATGGTGTCATCCCCAGCGCCGCCCACGAGGGTATCGTTGCCCGCGCCGCCATCCAGCGTATCATTACCGGCCTGACCTGTGAGATTGTTGTTGCCCGCGTCCCCTGTCAGGCTATCATCGCCCAGACCACCGCGGATGTGTTCAATATTGGAATACACATCGCCTTCGGCTTCGCCGCCGCTGCCCGTGCCTGTCGCCAGATTGGCCGTCACGCCTGTGAGCGCGGTATAGTAATCGGCCGTGTCCGACCCATCACCGCCATCCAGCGTATCGGCACCGGCTCCGCCCATGAGGCGGTCATCCCCTGCGCCGCCCACGAGGGAGTCATTGCCATCATCGCCGCGCAGATCGTTGTTGGCTGCGTCGCCGATGATTGTGTCGTCGCCGCCATCGCCCCAGACATTTTCGATATTTGCATAGGTGTCGCCCTCGGCGTCACCGCCCGCGCCTGTGCCGGTGGAGAGATCAATCGTCATGTCCAGATCGGCGCCGCCATTGTAGCGGACCCAGTCATTGCCAGCGCCACCATCAACAGCATCCGCGCCCGCACGGGCATAGATCTGGTCATTGCCATCGCCGCCGGACAGGGTGTCATCCCCCGCGCCGCCAGCCAATGTATCGTTGCCAGCGCCGCCCTCCAAGATGTCGTCGCCGTCATAGCCATCAAGCCTGTTTGCGCCCGCGTCCCCTGTCAGGGTGTCATCGCCAAACCCACCAGAGAGGTTTTCAATATTGGTGAGCACGTCGCCTTCGGCTTCGCCGCCAGAGGCCGTGCCTGCGGCCAGATCGATATTCACACCAGCGGTATCACTTTGATAAAAGGCAAGATCGGTGCCGTCGCCACCGTCGAGTGTATCGGCTCCTGCGCCGCCTTCCAGTTGGTCACTGCCAACACCACCAGCCAGCGAGTCATCGCCCGCAGCGCCGCGCAGATCGTTGTGGCCGGAATCACCGGTGATCGTATCATCTCCGGAACCGCCCCAGACTCTTTCAATCCCGGAGAAGACATCGCCTTCGGCATGGCCGCCTGCGGCTGTTCCGGCTGCGAGGTCAATGTTGACCCCGACCGTGTCACCCCCATAGTGGGCAAGGTCGTTGCCAGCACCACCCTCAAGGGTGTCAGCGCCTTCGCCGCCAGCCAACGTATCGTTGCCCGCACCTCCAATGAGAGAGTCATCGCCCAAGCCGCCATGAAGCGCATCATTGCCGTCCAGCCCCTCGAGCACTTCGCCAACCTCGGTGCCGTATAGGGTGTCGTTTCCGCTTGTCCCTGTGATGGGCAGTGTCGGGCCGGCAGGGTCGACCACCTCGTCAAAGACAGAGACATAAGCGACAGAGCCGTCAAAGAAGGTATGAAGGGAGTCGGCGCTGTTGTTGCCCGACAGGTCCTGATCGGCGCCGATGGTGATCGGTTCGTTATAGGTTGCGCCCATGTCCCAGGTCAGGGTGCCGTCGGTCGGGGTGGAATAGGATGTGGCCTGGGTCAGGTTTTCGACCTTGAATTCGCCGCCTGTGCCATCGTCGTTCCACGAATAGGTGATGCGGATATCGTCGCCCGCAGCGTAGAAGCCCGCAGGGGTGTTATAGTTGAACTCGGCACTGTCGGTCTGGTGGCGCGCCGCCACAGACCCGTCTGCCAGAACCTGAAGGCGGAAGTGGCCGCCGTCGTCCAGCCCGTCGGAATCCCGTGAAAAGATCGTTCCTTCATGAACGGTGTCCGGAGACACTTCCATTACCAAGGTGCCGGTGCCCAGCTGATAGGCGCTGTCGGCGGGGATCAGGACATGGTCATTCACACCGTCCAGTTGCACAGCGCCGCCCGAGGCGGTCGCGCCGTCTTGATAGCTGCCGTTTTGGGCCGTGCCATCGCTGGTGACGTTGTCGACAGCCTGACCTGACGAGTCGAATTGGTGGAGACTGATTTGCGACATCATAATCCTCATGAGCTACTGGTTGGGTCGGTGTTTCGCCGTCAACAGGGGCCTGCTTAAGGACAAAAAGTGGCCATTTAATGACCATCGCAGCGGTGAAACTGTCAAAAATAGGAGAGACTCCGCCCCTTGGGCTATGCCCTTTGGGCCGGTGCTGCGCGGCTTGTTTTGCGAGATTGCGCCTGCACATGAGGCGTGGCGGGGCGCGCGGCGCGCTCAGCCCGTCTGTCTGGCCCAGTTGCACAAAAACCACGGCGGGGCGCAGAATGTTGCGCCTTTAGCAAAAATTGCCCGCAGCGGGGCGAGGGCGCGCGGCGTGCCGTTTCGAGCGGCAGGGCAGGGCAGGGCAAGGTGGGGTGGTGCAGGGCAGGCGCCCGCCCTGTCAGGGTGCCTGTCTTGGGCCTTGGCTCAAGACGCTTTCTGAGGGGCTTTGTTCTCGGGTTGGCCTTCGGCAAATGCCTCGCGCAGCTCCGCTTCCGTGCGATACCCGATCAGAATGCCGGCTTTGGCCTCCCCAAGAACGGTGTCGCGCTCGGCGATCCAGGCATCTGAACGGGTCGTGCGTTGCGACAGTCGGCGCGACCAGTCAAAGAAATGCTGCTCCATCTGCGCGCGCTCTTTTGCAAAGGCCGGATCGGCCCCCAGATCGCACAGCTCGTCAGGGTCGGTTTGCACATCATACAGCATGGGGCGGAAGCCTTCTGCGAAGATATATTTCCAGCGCCCGTCAAACAGCATGGTCAGGCGTGCGTCTCTGACAGCAACATCAAGCCGCCGCCGCACGTCGCGCATGGAATAGTCGTACTCCGAAACCGCCACCACGCGCACCCCATCGGCATGACCGTGCAGGATCGGCTGCAAGGCGTGGCCTTCAAGGATATGCGGAACCTCTGTGCCACCAAAAAACGAAAGAATGGTTGGCACGACATCAATCGCCTCGGCCAGCGCCGCAGAGCGCAACCCGCGGGTCGCGTTGGCCTCGGGGCTTGGGTCAACCACAATCAGCGGAACGCGCGCGGAGGCATCATGGAACAGCTCTTTCTCGCCCATCCAGTGGTCGCCCAGATAGTCGCCATGATCGGAGGTGAATACGATCATGGTGTCATCCCTCAGGCCCTGCGCATCCAGAAAGGCCATCAACCGGCCGATCTGGTCGTCAATCTGCTTGATAAGGCCCATATAGGCCGTCAGCACTTTGGTGCGGGTCTGGTCGTCGCAAAAGGCCCTGGACACCCGTTCTTGCATGAAGGCGTCATAGACGGGGTGCGCATCGCGCCGCTCACAGGCGTCCCGCACGGGCGCGAGGTGTGTCTCGGGGCCATACATATCGTGATAGGGCGCGGGGACGATATAGGGCCAATGTGGCTTGATGTAACTCAAATGCAGGCACCAGGCCGTGTCGCCTGCCTCGCG
>JAHBAM020000259.1 GCA_018500125.2 Roseobacter sp.
CTGACGTAGCGCATCTGTTAAGCCCACAACAAGAGCCCAGCCCGTCTCGTCTTGCCTGAAATACCAGCCGTAACTGCGCCCGACCCGGCCCGCCTCGTTCGCGCCGATCTCGACTTCGCTCAGACTGTGCACAAAGCGAAGGTCGGCAGGCGCGCGCCATGTTTTATTGGCAAAGGCGCCAGCCCTCAAAGCCAGAGCGCGCGGCGGGTGCGTATCAAATGACATCCCCGCCGCCTCGCGTCAGGCCACCTCCGGCGTCGCCGGGATGTCTTCCACGAAGAGCAGTATGTTGTCATGCAGCGGCGCATTGAAGCCGTTCTGTTGTAGGTTCTCAAAGATCGCAACAGTCTCCTGAACAACCACCGTGCCGCTGTCATTGACTTCCAGCTTGGCCAACACAGCCTCGCTGCTGCTGCCCTCAATGAACATACCATAGAACAACTCGGCACTTCCCTGATACTCAAAGAATGCAAGATCATCGTTGATCACATCCAGATCCACAGCCCCCGTGCCAACATCAACCATCTCTGGCAGATTGCCGTCAAAGATCGTGTAAAGGTCAAACTGGTCCAGCCCGCTCAAGTCGCGCAGCACAATGATATCGCCCTGATCGGACCCTTCTGCCATCCTGAATCCGGAAATCGTATCAACGCCCGTGTCATCAATATCAATGTAAACAAAGGTCTGATCCGACAGGGTCGCGCCATCTTCGGATGATTTGTAAATCTCAAGGCGATCGCTGCCATCCCCAAGCACAACACCAAAGTCGCCTGTGCCGCCCACATCAACGGTGTCATCCCCGGCACCTGAGTCAATCCAGGTGTCAGCCCCGTCCCAGCCGTCGCCCGCGCTGGCGTCACTGTCAATCAGGACAAATTGCGCATCCGCCCCAAAGACCTCGGCAGTGCTCATATCGCCCGTCACCGCGTCATAAAGCGCCTCAGGACTGAGGTTCAGATCACGGATGGCAAGCCAAGGCGCTCCGCCCGTCGGCCCGAAGTCAATATCAACGATATTGCCAAGCAAGACCTGCTCCTCGCCCGTGCCCGAGACGGCAAAGCCCGTGCCCGTCGCAACCGCAGTATAAGAGCTGCCCAGATAGGTGGCGGTAAATGTCACGCTCGTCGGGGAGAAGCTTGCGACATCAATATCGCCATTTTCAACAACCTCATCAAAGGCGTCATAAGGGTCAACACCCCCCGTATCAAACTGTTCAAACGTCACAACACGGTCGCCAAAGTCAGCGGGGTCAAACGGGGCCGCCGAGTAAATATAAGACGATAGCAGATCAAGGAACTGCGCCGCCGTATAGCCTGCCACCGTGACAGAGTTTCCGCCGCCAAAAGTCACCTGCGCCGCCGCGGCACCCTCGTAAGTGGTGTCTGTGAGCGCCGTATCAAAATCAATATCCAGATCTTCGGCGGTGTAAATGTCGTCGCCTTCGTCAGGGTCAAAGTCGGTGATAGTGTCATTGCCCGACCCGACAAGAAACTCATCCGCGCCCTCTCCGCCGGTCAGCAGATCATCACCGCCAAGGCCATTGAGAATATCGTCTCCCGAAGTGCCGATCAGCGTATCGTTTCCAGAGGTGCCCACAATGCCTTCGAGACTTTCAAGATAGTCTTGCACATCGTCAATAAAGACATCGTTCAGCAATACGGTCGTGCCGCCAATCGAAATCTCGGTCGACCCGCCAACAGCGTTGAAAACAAGCTCCTCTTCGCCGCGGCTGTCTGCCAGAACATCAAGCAGCACATCGCCCTCGGAAATGTTGAAATCATAGATCACATCATATCCGCCATGCCCGACAACAAAGGTGTCGCCGCCGTCCCCGCCACGCAGGGTATCGTCCCCCATGCCGCCGATGAGCGTGTCATCCCCGCCATAACCGCGCAACTCCGAGCCGCTGCCAGACGCAATCAACGTGTCCCCGCCCTCGCGCGAGCCGCGGATGGCCTCGACATTCGAAATCTGGTCGCTAAAGGCCACGCCATCCCATGTGCCGCTGACAGTGCCCGCGCCCAAGTCAGCCGTGATTGGCCCCACACCGTCGCGGTCATAGCGCACCATGTCAAAGCCATCGCCCCCATCCAGCGTGTCATTGCCCGCGCCGAGAATGAAGCGGTCGTTAAAGGCGCTGCCCGTCACGCTGTCAGCCACCGAGCTGGTCTGCAACTCAACATTACCAGTGTTTTCACCCGCGCCTGTCACATTGATCTGAACAGAGCCGGCCCCGCCAATGTCAACCAACCCTGTGCTCAAGTCAGCCACAACCGCGTCACTGCCCTTGATGGCGACGCGTGTGGTGCCCGAACCCGGGCCGACATTCACATTCACAACATCATCGCCGCCTTCATAATAGACAGCACTCCAAGTATAGCTGTCTTCGCCCCCTTGGGTGATGGTCACTGTGTCATCTGCGCGGGTGGTGATAAGGCCCAGCCCCCAATTGGACACCGCCGTGATCCCAACCAGCGTATCCGTGCCCAGCGCGCCCTTTGAGACAGTGCCGCTGTTGGCCTGAAAGTCCAGCGCGGCTGTGATCCCGACGCCCTCAAGCTTTGAGTAATCCGCCGACGCATAAGTCGTCTCCGTGCCGTCCGAGAACACAAGCTGGTCGTCTCCAAGGCTGGCGACCAGGCGGTCGTGGCCGTCGTCGTTGCTCACGCCGTTGAGCGTATCGTCGCCAATCGTGCCCTCAAGCGTGTCGCTGCCCGTGGTGCCCGTCAAGGACACGCCCGCAAGATCCAGATCCAGCAGCAAGGCCTGCGCCTGCGCCGCGCTCACCCCGTTGAGCGCCAGCCAGTTGCCGTCGCCGAAATCAAGGAAAGCGCCCTGATCATATGGCCCCGGACCGTTGTTATAGCCGTTGACAGACACCGTCAGAACGCTGTCTGCGGCCGCTCCGACAAACTCGAGCCTGTCCTCGCTGACATCAAAATCCTCCACCCAGTCATCGCCCGCGGAGTAGCGCAGCACATCGGCGCCTGCGCCGAGCACCATATCGTCATCCCCCGCGCCCGACACAACCGTGTCATCGCCGCCGCCTGCGCGCAAATCCGAGCCGCTGTCAGCCGCTGTGAGATGATCGGCAAACTCCGTGCCTTGCACCTCCTCAAAGCCCGAGAGCGTGTCGGTCGCGCCAAAGCCGTCGGTCGCGGTGCCGGTTTGCAAGTTGACAGTGACGCCAGCATCGCCACCATACTGCGCGTCTTTGTCATAAGACACACGGTCGTTGTCGCCGTTGCCGCCCATCAACGTATCATTGCCATCCAGCCCGCGCGCACGGCCGGGGCCGTCACCATCCGCAAGCTGGATGCTATCGGCAAACATCGAGCCGCGCACCATTTCCACATTGCTGATCGTATCAACCGAGCCATCGCCCTTGGTGGCCGTTCCGGCCTTCAGATCAACTGTCACACCCGCCTCGGCGCGCCAATAGGCCACTTGGTCATAATCGCCCGCGCCGCCGTCAATCGTGTTTGAGCCGAGCGCGTCAAAGAAATAATCGTCGCCCGCGCCCCCCTGATAGCTGTCATCGCCCACACCGAAGCTCAGGACATCATCGCCATCACCGCCATCAACACTGTCGTTATTGGGCGACATACCGTCAAAATCCAGATCATCGCCGCCGGCCGAGCCGGTCACCGTATTGGTGAATAAACTGAACAGATCGTCAAACGCCTCTTCGTTGATCACGCCCGCCTCGGACACAAGCTGCGCAAGACCCGCAGGCAATATCGCCGCAGGAACAGCCAGCCCCGTCGCCACAAGCGCGTTGGGCGTGGCGGTTGTTCCAATCGTATAGCCCGAGATAATCCCCGTGGCGCTGCCCTCTCCATAGCTCAGCCCCGTGCCGGTAAAGCTGAAGACCACCCCGTCATCCCCTGTAAAGGTAATGGCCGTGTCGCTGACAACAGGCGTGCGCAGACTGGCAGAGCCGTCTTCGCCCTGCACAAAGACACCGGGCCGTGCCCCGGAAATATCCAAAGCCTCAGGGTTGTTTGGCTCCTCAAACATCGACACCGCGGTGTTGACCACAATGGTCGCGCTCAAATCGGTGTCGCCAAGCGTGACAGAACGGGTCGCCGCAACGCCCCTGTTGCCAAGCGCGTCTTCGGCCACAGCCGAAATGTCAAACGGGCTGGTTTCAGGCAAATCAGCAGCGTCAAATGTCGCCCTAAAGCTGCCATCTGTCGCAGAGGCCGTGACCTCGACATCCACCTCGCCAATACTCACCGTGACAGTGGCGCCAGCTTCCGCCGTGCCCGTCACCGTCAGGTCTTCAAATTGCTCACTCAGGTTGAGTTCGTCATCCCCCGTCACCGCGTCAATCACAGGCGCATCAGGCGCCGTAACATCTACCTCAACAGAGCCAACCGCGCGCCCAAGGGTAAACACAGTGCTCCCCGCAGGAGCCGCCGCAATACGGACATCATACTCTCCCGTCGCATCCGGCAGATCCGCCGCCGCAAAGCTCACACTCCACACGCCTTGGGTTGCGCCCTCGGCCGCCGCCGCCACAACCGCCGTCTTGGCCTCACCGCCGATCCTGACTTCAACCGTGCTCCCGGGCCGCCCCAAGCCGGCCACCGTGATGTCAGCCTCTGGGCCATCCGCTCCGTAAAGCGCGCTGATCTCAGTTGAAACCGTCGGGCGCAGCGGCACAACAGCCGCCGCCTGCTGGCCCACGTCCAGATCGTCAAGCTCGGTGTTGCCATCCTCGCCCGAGGCTTCGATCGCCTCCACCAGATCCCCCTGAACAATCTCCTGAACAGCCTCGATCTGCTGCTGCACCGCTTGCAAGTCAGAGCCAGCCGCCTGATCAATCAGCGCGTTCGCGCTTTGCACTTTCCCCGCAATCGCGCCAGACTTCGTCGCATCAACGCCCGCGCTTTCCAGCGCCGCACCAATCGCCGCTGTGTCTTCCAAGGCGCTGTCATCGCCGCTGGCCAGCAAGGATTCGGCCAAAGAGCCGGTCGCCTGCTCCGAGCCGTCAAGCGCGGCCGCATCATCCGCCGCGCCCGCCGCCGCCGCGTTGATCACAGCCGCAACTTTCGCCGCCGCCTTGAACGCATCGGCATCAGAGTCACCAGCGCCGTTTTCAATCGCCTCAATCGGGTCAAGCTCCAGAAGGTTCTGCCCCGACAGCCCGAGGGCCGTGGCAAGCTGCGCGCTGGCATCGGCAACCGAAATATCATTGCCCTCCGCCGCCCGTTTTTCAACAAGGCTTTGCACAAGCGTTGTCAATGGCGTGATCACATCGGCATCCGCCGGCGCCGTCAAAACCCCCGTAAAGGCTTTGCCCGTTGCCGCATCAATACCGCCAAAGGAAATCAGCTTGGCGCTCGGGTTGGCGCTGCTCTCGGCCAGAGTCCAGTTGCCCTCGCTGTCGGTCGTGGTGGTCGGCTCGCCCGCATCCAGCGCCTCGTTGCCGTTCAGGTCGCGAAAGACTGTCGCGTTGACAAGATAGCCGTCCACAACGCGGCCCCCGGTGTTGAACACAGGTGCCGCCGGCGTGCTCGGCGCGGCCGCCCCCGAAGAGCCGCCGCCCAGAGCCGCCAAAGCCCCGACACCAACAGCGCCGCCGGCCGCCATGCCTGCGGTGAGGGTGGCGCCGCCCTCAAGACCCGCAGCCATAATATCGGCGACTTGCTGCGCCACAGCCTCGGAGACCACAATATCGCCCGCCGCGCCCACCGTATAGCTGCCCTGCGGAATCCTGATCGTCTCGCCGTTGTCCAAAGTGATCAGCAAAGACCCGTCGGCCTGCTGGGCAGCCGAGGCCACGCCCTCAAGCCCGGCGATGTCCACCACAGCGCTCTGCGCGCTCGCGTCTTGCGCCCCCAGCAACACCAAAACCATAGCAGAGCCGCCCACAGCCAGCCGCAGGGCGTTTTGTTTGACAAGTTTCTGGACATAGCCCTGCCGCGCCGCGCCATCTCTTGGCAGCGACACCGGCACCGCTTGCGCGCCACTCAACCCTGACAGGCGAGCGGCAAATTCTGATGAAGACGAAACAGACACAACCGTCGGCAAAGCGACGCGAGACCCAACAACCATTTAAACAACCCCAAGAATAACCAGTTACAACAGTCCGAGGCTCGGACAATGCTGTCGCCAAGTCAAGCCGCGCGACAAACTCTGTCAAAATTTAGCCAATTTTTCACTTTAACCCTCTGTTTTTAATTGTGAAATTATTCACCCGTTTTGGCCTCGCCATCACAGGGTCTCGGCGGCCTCACTCAGCGCTTGGCGTGAAAGATTGCCCTAGCGTCAAGCCAGCCGGCGAATCTGCAGGCCCGCCACAAGGCCCGCCAAACCGGACTCATGCCCTGCTTTCCGCCCTTGCACTGGCCCCGTTTTCAGGCAATCTGGGCCAAATTCCGACCCGCGACCCGCGCCCAGACCGAAAGTCAATTCAGTGCAAGACTCCTATGACATTATCATCATTGGCGGTGGCATCATGGGTGCCTCAACCGCCTGTTTTCTATCTCAAAATCCAGATTTTGACGGCACCGTTCTGGTTGTCGAGCGCGACCCGAGCTATGAATTCGCCTCCACCTCCCACACCAATTCCTGTATGCGGCAGCAGTTTTCAACAGGGCTAAACGTGCGCATTTCGCAGTTTGCCGCGGACTATGTGAAAAATCTGGCAAGCTATCTCAACGACAGCCGCGTTCCCAAGCTCGATATCCAGAATTTCGGCTATATGTATCTCGCCGACAGCGAAGAGATGGTCACAACCCTGCGCAGCAACCACGCCGTCCAGCAGGCCGCCGGCGCCGCCACCAAGCTCCTGAGCCGCAGCGAGATCGCCGCCGCCTACCCGTTCTATGCGCTTGACGATATCCTCCTTGGCTCGATCAATACGGTCGATGAGGGCTTTTTTGATGGGCAGGCGGTGTTTGACTGGCAGCGCCGCATCAGCCGCGAGGCCGGTGTCGATTATATCGCCGCAGAGGTCACGGCGCTCACCAAAAACAAGGCCGCAAACCGGATCCAGAGTGTGACCCTGAGCACCGGCCAGACCCTCTCCTGCGGTCAGCTCGTCAACGCCACAGGCCCGCGCGCCGCGCGCACCGCCGCCATGGCAGGGATCAGCCTGCCCGTCGAGCCGCGCAAGCGCTTCACATGGGTCTTTCGCGCCGAACACCCCCTAGAGCAGCCCCTGCCGCTCACAGTGGATCCTTGCGGGGTGCACGTGCGTGAAGTCGGCGGCGGAACCTATATGGCCGGCGCCCATACCGAAGAAGACCCCGCCGTCGCCTTTGACGATTTCGCCTTGGATCACGGCTTCTGGCAAGATCATGTCTGGCCGATGATCGCCACGCGCATTCCCCAGTTCGAGGCGATCAAGGTCATATCCGAATGGGCCGGTCATTACGCCTATAACACGCTCGATCAAAACGCCATCACAGGTCCCCACCCCGAGATCAGCAACTTTCTGTTTCTCAACGGGTTTTCAGGCCACGGGCTACAGCAGTCCCCCGCCATGGGCCGCGGCACAGCCGAATGGCTCACCTATGGAAGCTACCGCAGCCTGGATCTGAGCGCGTTTCATTACGAGCGCGTCACGCGCAACGCGCCGATCAGGGAACAAGCGGTGATCTAGCCCAAGACCGGAAGCGCTGTGCCCGCCGCGACACAGATCGCCCCCGCGCCCACCAGTGTCGCCGCCTGTGCCAGATCGTCGGCCATATAGCGGTCATCAGTCAAACTGGCGATATCGCAACGCAAGCGGCGCACCACCGCCGCCAAAGGCGCGCTGGTTTCAAGAGGCGCACGAAACTCCACCCCCTGCGCGGCACATAACAACTCGACCCCCAAAATGGTCTCCAGATTGCGCACCATCGGCATCAAGCGGCGCGCGCCATGCGCGGCCATGCTCACATGGTCCTCCTGATTGGCCGAAGTGGGCGTGCTGTCGGTCACAGTCGGGTTCGCCAAATGCTTGTTTTCGCTCATCAAAGCCGCCGTGGTCACTTCAGCGATCATCAGCCCCGAGTTCAGCCCCGGATTGGGCGTCAGGAAGGGCGGCAAGTCAAAGCTCAACGTCGGATCAACCATCAGAGCCACCCGCCGTTGCGCAATCGCGCCAATCTCCGAAAGCGCCAGCGCGATCATATCCGCCGCAAAGCCGACCGGTTCCGCATGGAAATTTCCCCCCGACACAATCAGACCCGCCTCGCTCAACACAAGCGGATTGTCAGTGGCCGCATTGGCCTCGATTATCAGCGTTTGCGCCGCTTGGCGCATCACATCCATTGCCGCCCCCGTCACCTGCGGCTGACAGCGGATGCAGTAAGGGTCTTGCACACGGCTGTCGCCGTCGCGGTGGCTCTCGCGGATCTGCGACCCCTCCAGCAGCGCCCGCATCGCAGCCGCCGCCTCGATCTGCCCGGCATGGCCGCGCAGCGCATGGATTTCGGGCTGCAACGGCGCGGTCGAGCCCATAATCGCATCGGTTGACAGCGCCGAAACCACAAGCGCCGTCTGCGCCGCGCGCCAGCCCTCAAACAGCCCCGCCAGCGCATAGGCCGTGGAAAACTGCGTGCCGTTGATACAGGCCAGCCCCTCTTTCGGGCCAAGCACCACAGGCTCAAGCCCGGCTTTGGCCAGAGCCTCGGCCGCAGACATCAAAACGCCTTTGTAGCGCGCCTTGCCCTCGCCCATCATCGCCGCCGTCATATGCGCCAGCGGCGCAAGATCGCCCGAGGCCCCGACAGAGCCTTGCGCCGGCACCTCAGGCGTCACGCCTTCGCGCAACATCCCCTCAAGCTGCTCCACAAGCGCCCAGCGCACACCCGAGGCCCCACGGCCAAACGACAACAGCTTGAGCGTCATCATGAGGCGCACATGGGCCTGCGGCATCGCCTCGCCCACGCCGCAACAATGGCTCAGGATCAGATTGCGCTGAAGCTGTGCTGTGTCCTTGGGCGCGACCTTTACACTCGCCAGTTTGCCAAAGCCCGTGTTGACCCCGTAAACCGCCGCCTGCCCCGCCGCAGCCTCGGCAATTCGGCTCGCCGCCAGCGCAACCGCAGGCTTGCACGCAGGGTCCAGACGCGGCGCCACAGCCTCACGATAGACCCGCTCCAGCGCGTCCAGCTCAACAGACATCGGCGTCAAAACGATGGTGGTCATAGGCTCTCTCCCCCTTAGGTCAGGGGAAGAGTTACCGACATAAAATTAATATGTCCACACATATTAATCAAGCGATCACGCCAGCGAAGGCAGCCAAAGCACAATGCCCGGAAAGGCCACAAGCCCGGCAATCGTCAGCGCATCGGCAATGAAAAACGGCGTCACGCCCTTAAAAACGTCCTGCACCGTCAAATCATCGCGCACCCCCGCCACAACAAAGCAGTTGAGACCGATCGGCGGGGTGATCAGACAGAATTCCGCCATTTTGACCACAAGGATGCCAAACCAGATCGCACACATTGTTCCGGACATCCCGAACGCACTGTCCACAGCGGCCACGTTTTCGCCCCCGTTCAGCGCCATAACCGCAGGGTAAACCACAGGCAGCGTGAGC
>JAHBAM020000011.1 GCA_018500125.2 Roseobacter sp.
GCGCGTCCAGCGATTCCAAGCAAGCATGACTTGAGGTCACATTGCATTTCGTGCGCACCCGTGCATAAAGCCCTCATTGCTTTTTGACAGGACACAAACATGATCCTCTACCCCGCGATCGACCTCAAAGATGGCCGCGCCGTGCGCCTTGTGCATGGCGAAATGGAGCGCGAAACCGTATTCAATGAAAACCCGGCCGCGCAGGCTCTGGAGTTCGTTGCCGCCGGCTGCGAATGGCTTCATCTGGTGGATCTCAACGGCGCGTTTGCGGGCGTGCCTGTCAATGCCGCGCCGGTCGAGGAAATCCTTGCACAAACAAATGTCCCCGCCCAGCTCGGCGGCGGCATCCGCGACATGGCCACAATCGAGCGCTGGATCAGCCGTGGCCTGGCCCGCGTGATCCTAGGCACTGTCGCCGTTGAAAACCCGCAGCTTGTGCGCGACGCCGCGCGCGAATTCCCCGGCAAGGTCGCCGTAGGAATTGATGCCCGCAACGGCATGGTCGCCACCAAGGGCTGGGCAGAAGAGACAAGTGTAAACGCCACAGATCTCGCCAGATCGTTTGAAGATGCCGGCGTCGCCGCCATCATCTACACCGACATCCACCGCGACGGTGCCATGAAAGGCCCCAATATCGAAGAAACCGCGGCGCTCGCCCGTGCTGTCAGCATCCCCGTGATCGCGTCTGGCGGCGTCAGCTCGCTGGCCGATTTAGAAGCCCTCAAAGCCTGTGGCGCCCCTCTCAACGGCGCCATCTCCGGTCGCGCGCTCTATGACGGGGCCATCGATCTCGCGGATGCGCTCACGCTGATGAAGGGCTGAAACACTATGCTCAAAACGCGCATCATTCCCTGCCTCGATGTCGCCGACGGGCGCGTCGTCAAAGGCGTGAACTTCGTCGGATTGCGTGACGCGGGCGATCCTGTCGATGCGGCCAAAGCCTATGACGCAGCGGGCGCAGACGAGCTTTGCTTCCTTGATATTCACGCCACCCACGAAAACCGAGGCACAATGTTTGATATGGTCACCCGCACCGCCGAGCAATGCTATATCCCGCTCACTGTGGGCGGCGGCGTGCGCTCGGTGCAGGACGTGCGCGACCTCTTGCTTGCAGGCGCCGATAAAGTCAGTTTCAATTCCGCCGCGGTCGCCAACCCTGATGTTGTCGGCGAAGCCTCGGCGCATTTTGGCGCGCAATGTATCGTGGTCGCGATTGACGCCAAAACAGTCCGCCCCGGCAAATGGGAAATCTTCACCCATGGAGGCCGCAAGCCCACAGGGATAGATGCCGTCGCCTTCGCCAAGCTCATGGCCCAAAACGGCGCGGGCGAAATCCTGCTCACCTCAATGGACCGCGACGGCACCAAAGCCGGCTACAATCTCCCCCTCACCCGCGCCATCGCCGATGCCGTGTCGGTGCCGGTGATCGCCTCGGGCGGCGTGGGCACGTTGCAACATCTTGTCGAGGGCGTGACAGAGGGCCATGCCAGCGCCGTTCTGGCAGCCTCGATTTTTCACTTCGGCACATTTTCCATCCAAGACGCCAAACATTATATGCAAGCCGCAGGCATCCCCATGAGGATCGAAGAATGACACTCACCGAGCTTGAAGAAATCATTGCCACCCGCGCAAAAGCCTCACCAGAAGACAGCTGGACCGCCAAACTCCTCGCCCAAGGGCGGGACAAAACCGCCGAAAAACTCGGCGAAGAAGCGATCGAAACCGTGATCGAGGCGGTCAAAGGCAATAAAGCGGGCCTGACCTGTGAGGCCGCCGACCTGCTGTTTCACCTGCTCGTTGTGCTACACGCCAATGAGGTCCGGGTCGCTGATGTCATGGCCGAACTTGAGCGCCGCCAGTCCCGCTCAGGCCTCGCAGAAAAAGCCGCGCGCCAAACTTAACCCCCTTTTTCTTTCCAAAAATATCCCGGGGGGGAGATGCAAATCCGCAGGGTTTGCATCTGGGGGGGGGCAGCGCCCCCCCCGCCGGTCGGCGCGCCAAAGGCGCGGCGAAACAAGGCTCAGAGCTTGGAGCTGATCACACCCGTATTGAACCCGCCACGGCGCAACTCGCCAAAGAGACGTTGATACTCGATCTTCGGGCAGCGATCCATCACAACGTCCACCCCCCGCGCCCGCGCCATGGCCGCGGCCTCCTCATGGACAACACCGATCTGCATCCAGATTGTGCTCAGATTGGGCAGGCGTTCCAACGCCTCTTGCACAATCGGCAAGACCTCTTGCGAACGGCGGAAAATATCAATAAAATCAGTTTCCAAAGGCAGTTCTTCCAGGCTGCCGACATAGGGCACCCCCAAAAACTCGGTGCCTGCATAAGCCGGGTTTACCGGCACAATGTCATATCCGCGCAGCTTCAGATAACGCCCGACAAAAAAGCTTGGTCGGGTGTCCTTGCTGGACAGCCCGACAATCGCGATCTTTCTGGCGCGCTGCAAAACATCTTTCAAAAAACGGTCTGTATAGGTTTCGCTCATTCAGATCTCCCGAGCAGCCGAAGACTCAAAAAAAAAGGCGCCCAAGACGAGCTTGAGCGCAGTTGCGGAACGAGGGACAGTGTTACCAAAGCAGGTGTTCCACCCTGCCTCTGGTTGAGATGTAGGTCCGAATTCGGATATAAAAAGAGGATGTAAAATACCTGTGAACACGGCGCGACATCAGGCTGATTTTTGCCGGGTGGCCGCATAAAGCGAGACCGCCGCCGCATTGGACACATTCAAAGACCCGAAATCTCCCGCAAAATCGATCTTGGCCAAGACATCGCATTGTTCTTTGGTTTTTTCCCGCAGCCCCGGCCCCTCTGCGCCCAGAACAAGGGCCACTGGCCGATCGTGATAGCCTTCAAGCTCGGCCTCAAGCGTGGTGCCGGCCTCGCCATCAAGCCCGATCAGAAAATACCCGTAGCCTTTGAGCTCTTCCATCGCGCGAGACAGGTTTGTGACCCGCAAATAAGGCTGGCGTTCCAGCGC
>JAHBAM020000050.1 GCA_018500125.2 Roseobacter sp.
GAGGGGATGCTGTTTGCGGCCCTTCCGGGCAGCTTGGTGCATGGGGGCGAGTTTATCCAATACGCCTTGCGGATGGGCGCGCGGGCGATTCTCACCGACCCTGCCGGTGCCGAGCTTGCGCAGGCCGAGCTTGCGGCCTCTGATGCGGCGCTGATTGTGTCGGAAAATCCGCGGCAGGTTCTGGCCTATACGGCGGCGCTCTGGTTTGGCGCGCAGCCCGAGACCATGGTGGCTGTGACCGGCACAAACGGAAAGACGAGTGTGTCGAGCTTTGTGCGGATGATCTGGCAGGAGCTGGGCCGCAGCGCGGTCAATCTTGGCACGACCGGGGTGGAGGGCGACTGGAGCGCGCCGCTTGCGCATACGACGCCGGAGCCGATCACCTTGCACCGCGCTCTGGCGGCGGCCAGCGCGGCGGGGATCACGCACGCAGCGATGGAGGCGTCAAGCCACGGGCTTTCGCAATACCGGCTGGACGGGGTTCAGCTTGCGGCGGCGGGATTTACCAACTTTACGCAGGATCATCTGGATTATCACGCCAGTTTCGAGGCGTATTTTGCCGCCAAGGCCGCGCTGTTTGGGCGGGTTCTGAGCGATGACGGCGTCGCGGTGATCAATATCGACGATCCGCGCGGCCCCGAGATGGCCGCCATTGCGCAGGCGCGCGAGATTGAGGTGATCAGCGTGGGCCGTATGGCGGGCGCCGATCTCCAGCTCACGGCGCAGCGTTTTCATGGCATGGGGCAGGAAGTCTTTTTCAAGCACAACGACCGTGGCTACCGCGCCGATCTTAAGCTGATGGGCGGGTTTCAGGCCGAGAATGTGCTTTTGGCGGCGGGTCTTGTGATTGCGGCGGGGGAAGATCCGCAGGCCGTCTTTGAAACGCTGGATCATATGCAAACCGTGCGCGGGCGGATGCAGCTTGCGGCGACGCGCGACAATGGTGCGACGGTTTTTGTGGATTATTCCCATACGCCCGATGCGATTGCCACGGCGCTGAAGGCGATGCGCCCGCATATTCCGGGGCGTATTATCGCGATCATCGGAGCCGGGGGCGACCGCGACACAAGCAAGCGGCCCCTGATGGGCGCGGCAGCGGCGGAGCACGCCGATATTGTGATTGTCACCGATGACAATCCGCGCTCCGAGGAGCCGGCCGACATCCGTGCGGCTGTGTTGCAGGGCTGTCCCGAGGCCTATGAGGTGGGGGATCGCGCCGAGGCGATCTTGCGCGGCGTCGATCTGTTGCAGGCAGGGGATGCGCTTTTGATTGCGGGCAAGGGCCATGAGAGCGGCCAGACCATAGGCGACACTGTGCTTCCGTTTGATGATGTGGAGCAGGCGAGCGTGGCGGTTGCGGCTTTGGAGGGCAGGATATGAAACCTCTCTGGACAGCCGCCCAAGCGGCAGAGGCCACGGGCGGACACACCGGCAGCGACTGGGCGGCGACGGGGGTGTCGATTGACACGCGCACGCTTGTTGCGGGAGATCTGTTTGTTGCGCTCAAGGCGGCGCGGGACGGGCATGAGTTTGTTGCGCAGGCTCTGGAAAAGGGCGCGGCGGCGGCGCTTGTCAGTCATGTGCCCGAAGGGCTGGAAGGCTCGGGCAAGCTCTTGCTTGTGGCTGATGTGCTTGCGGCGCTGGAAGATTTGGGCCGCGCGGCGCGGGCACGCAGCCACGCCAAGATCATCGGGGTGACGGGCAGCGCGGGCAAGACCTCGACCAAGGAGATGCTGCGCGTGATGCTGGCGGCGTCGGGGCGCTGCCATGCCGCCGAGGCAAGCTATAACAACCATTGGGGCGTGCCGCTCACATTGGCACGGATGCCGCTTGAGGCGGAGTTTGCCGTGATCGAGATCGGCATGAACCACCCCGGCGAGATTGCGCCTCTGGCGAAGATGGCCGCGCCTCATGTTGTGATGATCACCACGGTTGCGGCGGCGCATATGGCGGCCTTCGAGACCATCGAGGGCATTGCACATGAGAAAGCCGCGATCATGGACGGGCTTGTGGCGGGCGGCACGGCGATCTGGAACGCCGATATTGCCACGGCACCTATTCTGGCGGCCAAATCGGCGCGCTGCGCGGGCCGGGGGCTGACGTTTGGTGCGGCCTCCTCTGATTACCGGCTGGTGTCGACCCGGCTCAAAGACAATCTGACCATCGCCGAGGCCGAAGCCTTTGGCGCGGCGCTTGTGTATAAAGTCGGCGCGGCGGGGCGGCATTTTGCCATGAACGGGCTGGGCGCGATTGCGGTTTGTGAGGCGGTCGGGATCGAGCGCGCTGTGGCGGCGGCCGATCTGGCGCGGTGGGGGCCGCCGGCGGGACGCGGGCGGCGCGAGACTCTGGCGCTGGATGAGGTTGAGGATGACCATATCGAGCTGATTGATGATGCGTTCAATGCCAACCCGGCGTCGCTTGAGGCGTCGCTACAGGTTTTGGCTGATAGTGCGCGCCCCGAGGGCAAAAGCCGCAAGATTGCCATTCTCGGCGATATGCTGGAGCTTGGTGTGAGCGAGGCGGCGGAGCACGCCCGCGTGGCGCGGCTGCCCAGCCTTGAAGCGCTTGATCTTGTGCATTGTGTCGGGCCGCTGATGCGCCACGCCTGGGAGGCGCTGCCGCCGGCGCAACAGGGCGAGTGGTTTGAAACGGCAGACGAGCTTGCCGCCAAAGTGCGCGGGTATTTGCGCGCGGGGGATATTGTATTGGTGAAAGGCTCCAAAGGGATTGGCGTCAGCCGTGTGGTGAGCGCGATCCGGCAGGTGATGCGCCCGAAAACAGAGAGACGAGGAATAGAGTAAATGCTTTACTGGCTTACGGCACTGTCCGATGGGGGCGATTTTTTCAACCTGTTCAGGTATATCACCTTCCGCGCCGGGGGGGCGTTTCTCACAGCGCTTTTGTTCGGCTTTGTCTTTGGGCCGCCTTTGATCAATGTGTTGCGCCGCCGTCAGGGCAAGGGCCAGCCCATCCGCGATGATGGCCCCGAGGGGCATCTGGCCAAGGCCGGCACACCGACGATGGGGGGATTGCTGATTGTCGGGGCGCTATTAAGCTCGACCCTGCTTTGGGCGCGGCTCGACAACCCGTTTATCTGGATTGTGCTGTTTGTGACTGTCGGCTTTGCGACGATCGGTTTTGCCGATGATTATGCCAAGGTGAGCAAGCAGACCACCGCGGGCGTTTCGGGGCGGGTGCGCATGGCGCTTGGCTTGCTGATCAGCGCGATTGCGGGCTTTTGGGCGGCGCTTTATCATCCGGAGGCCTTGCAATACCAACTGGCGCTGCCTGTGTTCAAGAACACGCTGATCAACCTTGGCTATCTCTTTGTGCCGTTTTCCATGATTGTGATTGTGGGGGCTGCGAATGCTGTGAACCTCACCGACGGGCTGGACGGCCTCGCCATCATGCCTGTGATGATCGCGGCGGGCACGCTTGGGGTGATTGCTTATGCGGTCGGGCGGGTCGACTTTACCGAGTATCTGGATGTGCATTATGTGCCCGGAACCGGCGAGATCCTGATTTTTACCGCCGGTATTTTTGGCGGGGGGCTTGGCTTTTTGTGGTATAATGCGCCGCCTGCGGCTGTGTTTATGGGCGACACCGGCTCGCTGGCTTTGGGCGGGGCTTTGGGCGCGATTGCGGTGAGCACAAAGCACGAGATCGTGCTCGCGATTGTTGGCGGTCTCTTCGTTGTTGAGGCGCTTTCGGTGATCATTCAGGTGCTATACTTCAAGCGCACCGGCAAGCGCGTTTTTCTGATGGCACCGATCCATCACCACTATGAAAAGAAGGGCTGGGCGGAGCCGCAAATCGTGATCCGCTTCTGGATCATCTCGCTCATTCTGGCGCTGATCGGCCTTGCCACGCTTAAACTTCGTTAACAACGCGCCCCCTCCTGAGGCGCACCAAAGGGGAAACAGATGATTCCAGTTGCCGGATATGCGGGCCAAACCGTAGGCGTTCTGGGCCTTGGGCGCAGCGGTCTGTCTGCGGCGCGCAGCCTGCGCGCGGGCGGGGCCGAAGCGCTCTGTTGGGATGACAACCCCGAGGCGCGGGGACGGGCCGAGGCCGAGGGCTTTGACTGTCTTGATCTGGGCGCAGAGGCGGTGATGGGCCGCCTGTCGGCGCTTGTGGTCAGCCCCGGGATTGCGCATCTTTACCCTGCGCCGAACCGGATTGTTGCCGCGGCGCTTCTGGCGGGCGTGCCTGTGGACAATGACATCGGGCTGTTTTTTGCCTCGCTTGGGTCTGGGAGCTGGGCCGAGCTGGATGTGCCGCCCCGCGTTGTGGCTGTGACCGGCTCGAACGGGAAATCGACCACCTCGGCGCTGATTGCCCATCTGATCGAGGCGGCGGGCCGGAGTGCGCAGCTTGCGGGCAATATAGGGCGCGGGGTTCTGGACATAGACGAGCCGGTGTCGGGCGATGTGATTGTGCTGGAACTCAGCTCCTATCAGACCGAGCTGGCGCGGGCGCTGACCCCTGATATTGCGGTATTTACCAATCTCTCGGCGGACCATCTGGACCGCCATCACGGGATGGGCGGGTATTTTGCGGCCAAGCGGCGGCTTTTTGCGGAGGGCGGGCCGGACCGCGCCGTGATTGGTGTGGATGAAAACGAGGGGCTGTTTCTGGACAACCAGCTCTCGGCGGGGCAGGGCGACGACCGGGTGATCCGGATTTCTGTGGAGCGCAAGCTCACAGGGCACGGCTGGAACGTCTATGCCAGGAAGGGCTTTCTGGCCGAGTGGCGCAAGGGGCGGCAAGTGGCCTCGATTGATTTGCGCGCGATCAAGGGGCTGCCCGGCGCGCACAACCACCAGAACGCCTGTGCGGCCTATGCTGTGTGTCGCGCGCTCGGAATTGCGCCGCGCGAGATCGAACGCGGGTTTCACAGCTTCAAGGGCTTGCCGCACCGCTCCCAAGTGATTGCCGAGGCGGGCGGCGTGTCTTATGTCAACGACAGCAAGGCGACCAATGTGGACGCGGCCCGGAAGGCTTTGGGCGCGTTCCAAAACATCCGCTGGATTTGTGGCGGGCTGGAGAAAGAGGGCGGCTTGGGCGGGCTGTCCGGGGCGCTTGGGGCGGTCCGGAAGGCCTATGTGATTGGCCGTGAGGCGGCGCAGTTTGCGATGCAGCTGCCCGGTGTTGAGGCCGAGGTCTGCACGACGATGGCGCGGGCGGTCGAGGCGGCGATGGCGGAGGCCGAGGCGGGCGATGTCGTCTTGCTGGCGCCAGCGGCGGCGAGCTTTGATCAGTATGACAGCTTTGAGAAACGCGGCGAGGACTTTTGCCAAGAGGTGTTGAAGCGTCTTTGAGGGGTCGAATTTGGCTTCGCCAAATCCGACTTTGGTGGGGGCCAGCCCCCACACGCAGGTTTATGTGGGGGCCAGCCCCCACACCCCCGGGATATTTATGGAAAGAGGAAGCAGGCGGCTCAGCGACAGATAGTTTGTGTTGTGGCGTGTTCGGCGCGCGCGGGCGGTAAGAGGCGCTCGCGGCAGGCGAGGCGGGGGCGGGATTTGCGCTGAAATGTGACCGAGCCGGCGCGCGCGCCATTGTGCAGGCGGGTGAGCAGGGCCGTTTCGCCCAGAGAGAGCGGGCGGCCACAGGCGGCGAGGGCACGGCACAGGGCGAAGGCATTGGGCGCGAGGGATCATGCGCGCAACTGGCGGGAGATCCGGGCGTGCATCGCCCGCGCAGCTTGGGGCTTGGGTTTTACTTTCGGGAAAGGGGGCGAACGGGGCGTGCGGGCTGAGGCGCTGGAGAGGCGTGGTGCGCTGTGAATGCGCACCCTAGAGTGGGGCGTGGCGCGCTTTACACATCCAGCTCCTCAACAAACCGCGCGTTTTGGGGGATATACTGGAAGCGCAGTTCGGGTTTTTTGCCCATGAGCCGTTCCACGAGGTCGCCGGTTTGTAAACGGGCGTCCTCGTGGAACGGCCCATGGGCAAAAAACCCGAACTGCGCTTCCAGTATGTTTTCGACAAAGCGCTGTTTGTTGAGGAGCTGGATGAGTAAAACGCGCCACACACCAATCCAGGGTGCGC
>JAHBAM020000131.1 GCA_018500125.2 Roseobacter sp.
CAGAAGAAGATCCCAAAGAGCTTGAGGCCTCCAAATATGACCTCAACTATATCGCTCTGGATGGCGAAATCGGCTGCATGGTCAACGGCGCGGGCCTGGCCATGGCGACGATGGACATCATCAAGCTCTACGGGGCCGAGCCTGCCAACTTCCTTGATGTGGGCGGCGGCGCGACCAAAGAGAAGGTGACAGAAGCCTTCAAGATCATCACCTCTGATCCGCAGGTCAAAGGCATCCTCGTCAACATCTTCGGCGGCATCATGCGCTGTGATGTGATCGCCGAGGGCGTTGTGGCGGCTGTGAAAGAAGTGGGCCTCAAAGTGCCGCTGGTTGTGCGCCTCGAGGGCACGAATGTCGATGAGGGCAAAGCCATCATCAACACTTCCGGCCTCGATGTGATCGCCGCCGACGACCTGAAAGACGGCGCGCAAAAGATCGTGAAAGCCGTCAAAGGCTAACGCCGTAGGGTGCGCATTAATTGCGCACCTGTCACCCATATACAGAAAGCCACGCCCCTTGCTAGACACTGCCACATATCGCGCCTGCCCGTCCTGCGGCTCTGACGCGTTTACCCCTTGGGAGAAATACTCCCCCGAGGCGTGGCAGGTTGTCTGCTGTAATTCCTGCCGCCTGACCTATCTGCGCAATCCCGTCGCCTACACGGCGCTGGAAGAAGATTTCGCTTGGGAAAAGACTTATGTTGAGAAAAGCGCCAGAGGCGGCTCAACCACTTTGTCTCCCCTCATCCGCCGCCTTCGCGCACGCTTGGGCCTGCTTCACCGCTCAAAAACCGACAGCTTTCGCGCGTGGTTTCACGACGGGCACGTGCTCGACATAGGCTGCGGCCTTGGCGACCGTATCGTGCCGCCCATGACACCCTATGGAATCGAGCTGTCCAAGGGGCTTCAAGCCGAAGCAGACACAATTATGCGTAAACGCGGCGGCTATTGCCTCCACGGCGCGGGCGCCGAAGCGATTTGGGCGTTCAGCGAAGGCCAGTTCGACGGCATTTTGATGAATTCCTATCTGGAGCATGAAACCGATGTCATGGGTGTTCTCAAGGGCGCATATCGCGCGCTGAAAGAGACTGGCGCGGTTTATGTGCGGGTGCCCAATTTCGGCTCGCTCAACCGCCGTGTCATCGGGGCAAACTGGTGTGGCTTCCGCTATCCCGATCATGTCAATTATTTCACTCTCGACACTCTCAAATCCACCGTCGCGCGCGCGGGCTTCACGCTCGAGCTGGTCAATGGCAAGCGGCTAATGCTCGACGACAATATTCAAGCGCTTCTGCGCAAACAATCCGCCGCATGACGCCGGCCTAAATAACGCTAAGGAACCAAAACACATGGCAGTCCTCGTAAACGAAAACACCAAAGTCATCTGTCAGGGCCTCACCGGCTCGCAGGGCACATTCCACACCGAACAGGCGATTGCCTATGGCACCAAGATGGTCGGCGGCGTCACGCCCGGCAAGGGCGGCAGCAGCCATCTTGATCTGCCGGTCTTCAACTCCGTGCATGAGGCGATGCACGTCACAGAGGCCAATGCCTCGGTGATCTACGTGCCGCCCCCCTTTGCGGCAGACTCCATTCTTGAGGCGATTGACGCTGAAATGCCGCTGATCGTGTGCATCACCGAGGGCATCCCTGTGCTCGACATGATGCGCGTGCAGCGCGCGCTGGAAGGCTCCAAGAGCCGTCTGATCGGGCCAAACTGCCCCGGCGTGATCACGCCCGGCGCCTGCAAAATCGGCATCATGCCGGGTCATATCCATATGCGCGGCTCCTGCGGCGTGGTTTCGCGCTCGGGCACGCTCACCTATGAGGCGGTCAAGCAGACAACAGACCTCGGCCTCGGCCAGTCCTCGGCTGTGGGCATCGGCGGTGATCCGATCAAAGGCACAGAGCACATTGATGTGCTCAATATGTTCCTTGATGATGACGAAACCCACAGCATGATCATGATCGGCGAAATCGGCGGCTCCGCCGAAGAAGAAGCAGCCGAATTCCTTGCCGCCCAGAAGAAAAAGGGCCGCTGGAAGCCGACTGCGGGCTTTATCGCGGGCCGCACAGCCCCTCCCGGCCGCCGTATGGGCCACGCAGGCGCGATTGTCGCCGGCGGCAAAGGTGGCGCGGAAGACAAGATCGAAGCCATGCGCAAAGCCGGCATCATCGTCGCAGACAGCCCCGCCACGCTGGGCGAGGCCGTGATTGAAGCGATCGGAACCTAAACCAAGACAGAGGCAGCGGCGCATCAGGTGCCGCTGCCTTCCACACGCCACGAGCCAGAAACGCGCAGACCAAACGCTCGAACGCATAGGTGCATCATGACCGACCAGTCTTCCAACGACCAGTTTCACGCCTCCTCCTTCATGCAAGGCCACAATGCCGAGTATCTGGAGCAGCTTTACGGCCAATACGCCGCCGATCCCAACTCGGTTGACGAGGCGTGGCGCAGCTTCTTTGGCGCTCTCGGAGATGCCGAGCTTGATGTGAAAGCCGAGGCCACAGGCCCGAGCTGGGCGCGCGCCGACTGGCCACCTGTGCCCCACGACGAGCTGACGCAAGCGCTCACCGGCGAATGGGAAGAGAGCGAAGTCAAAGCCGCCACCAAAAAGATCGAGGCCGGCGCGACCAAGGCGGGGGTTGATGCCTCCAACGCCACCGTGCGCCAAGCCGTGCTCGACAGCATCCGCGCGCTGATGATCATCCGCGCCTACCGGATCCGCGGCCATCTCATCGCCAATCTCGATCCGCTCGGGCTGGTCGAAAACAAGCCCCACCCAGAGCTTGACCCGAAGTCTTACGGCTTCACCGAGGCCGATATGGACCGGCCGATCTTTATTGATAAGGTGCTGGGCCTTGATTTTGCCAATATGCGCCAGATCCTTGATATCGTGCGCCGCACCTACTGTGGCACCTTCGCGCTGCAATATATGCATATTTCCAACCCCGAAGAAGCGGGCTGGCTGAAAGAACGTATCGAGGGCTATGACAAGGAAATCAAGTTCACCCGCGAAGGCCGCAAAGCGATCCTCAACAAGATGGTCGAGGCCGAAGGCTTTGAGAAATTCCTCCATGTCAAATACATGGGCACCAAGCGGTTTGGCCTTGATGGCGGCGAAAGCCTCATTCCGGCGATGGAACAGATCATCAAACGCGGCGGCGCCCTCGGGATCCGCGAAATGGTCATCGGGATGCCCCACCGTGGCCGGCTCAATGTGCTCGCCAATGTGATGAGCAAGCCCTACCGCGCGATCTTCAACGAGTTTCAGGGCGGCAGCTTCAAACCCGAAGAGGTCGACGGCTCGGGCGATGTAAAATATCACCTTGGCGCAAGCTCGGACCGCAGCTTTGACGGCAATTCCGTGCATCTCTCGCTCACGGCCAACCCCTCGCATCTTGAGGCGGTCAACCCTGTTGTGCTCGGCAAGGTCCGCGCCAAGCAGGACCAGCTCGGCGACACCGAGCGCAAGCAGGTCATGGCGATTTTGCTGCATGGCGATGCGGCCTTCGCAGGTCAGGGCGTTGTGGCCGAGGGCCTCGGCCTCTCCGGCCTCAAGGGCCACCGCACCGGCGGCACCATGCACATCGTGGTCAACAACCAGATCGGCTTCACCACCGCGCCGCATTTCTCGCGCTCCTCGCCCTATCCGACCGACATCGCTCTGATGGTCGAAGCGCCGATTTTCCACGTCAATGGCGACGACCCCGAGGCCGTGGTCCATGCCGCCAAAGTCGCCACAGAGTTCCGCCAGAAGTTCGGCAAAGACGTGGTGCTCGATATTTTCTGCTACCGCAGGTTTGGTCACAACGAAGGCGATGAGCCGATGTTCACCAACCCTGTGATGTATAAAAAGATCAAGAAACAAAAGACCACGCTCAGCCTCTATACAGAGACGCTGGTGCGCGACGGGCTTATCCCCGAGGGCGAGATCGAAGATATGAAAGCCGCCTTCCAGGCCCATCTGGGCGAGGAGTTTGAGGCCGGCAAGGACTATAAGCCCAACAAAGCCGACTGGCTGGATGGCAAGTGGTCCCATCTCAACCGCGACAAGGAAGAGTATCAGCGCGGCGAAACCGCGATTGCGCCGGAGACCTTTGCCGAGATCGGCCGCGCACTCAGCACAGTGCCCGCCGGCCTGCCGCTTCACAAGACCGTCGCCCGTCTGCTGGAAAGCAAGGCGCAGATGTTTGAAACCGGCGAGGGCTTTGACTGGGCCACAGGCGAAGCGCTGGCCTTTGGCTCGCTTCTGTCAGAGGGCTACCCTGTGCGCCTGTCGGGGCAGGACGCGACCCGCGGCACCTTCTCCCAGCGCCACTCGGGTATCCTCAATCAGGACACCGAAGAGCGCTATTACCCGCTCAACTCGATCCGCGCAGGTCAGGCCCAATATGAAGTCATCGACTCGATGCTTTCGGAATATGCGGTGCTTGGCTTTGAATATGGCTACTCGCTGGCCGAGCCGAACGCGCTCACCCTCTGGGAGGCCCAGTTTGGCGATTTTGCCAATGGCGCGCAGATCATGTTTGACCAGTTTATCTCCTCAGGCGAAAGCAAATGGCTGCGGATGTCGGGCCTCACCGTGCTTTTGCCCCACGGCTTTGAAGGCCAAGGCCCCGAGCACAGCTCGGCCCGTCTTGAGAGGTTCTTGCAGCAATGCGGACAGGACAACTGGATCGTGGCCAATTGCACGACACCGGCCAACTATTTCCACATCCTGCGCCGCCAGCTGCACCGCACCTTCCGCAAGCCGCTGATCCTGATGACGCCCAAGTCGCTGCTGCGCCACAAACTCGCCGTCTCCAAGACCGAAGAGTTCACCACAGGCTCAAGCTTCCACCGCATCCTCTGGGACGACGCCCAATATGGCAACTCCGAGACGGTGCTCGCCAGCGACGACAAGATCAAACGGGTCGTCATGTGCTCGGGCAAAGTCTATTACGACCTGCTCGAAGAGCGCGACGCGCGCGGCATTGACGACATCTATCTGATGCGTGTCGAACAGTTCTATCCTTTCCCCGCCCAATCCGTCGTCAAGGAGCTGTCACGCTTCAAGAATGCCGAGGTGGTCTGGTGTCAGGAAGAACCGAAGAACCAAGGCGCCTGGACCTTCATCGAGCCAAATATCGAATGGGTCCTCGGGCGCATCAAAGCCAAGCATGGCCGCCCGCAATACGCCGGCCGCCCTGCGAGCGCCTCGCCCGCCACGGGCCTCGCCTCGACCCATAAAGCACAACAAGCCGCACTCGTTGACGATGCGCTCACATTGAAAAAAGGGAAATAACCCATGACCGAAGTTCGCGTTCCTACACTGGGTGAATCCGTCACCGAAGCCACAGTCGCCACATGGTTCAAAAAGCCCGGCGATGCCGTGGCCGCCGATGAAATGCTCTGTGAGCTTGAAACCGACAAGGTGACAGTCGAAGTCCCGGCCCCTGCCGCCGGCACTCTGGGCGAGATCGTCGCCGCCGAAGGCCAGACCGTCGGCGTGGATGCGCTCCTCGCCACGATCACTGCAGGCGAAGCCGCCGCCGCAGCCCCCAAAGCCGCCGCGCCCGCCGCAGCCGCCTCTGCTGCTGCTGTCGATGTCATGGTGCCAACCCTTGGCGAAAGCGTCACAGAGGCGACAGTTTCAACTTGGTTCAAACAGGTCGGTGACACTGTGGCCCAAGACGAGATGCTCTGTGAACTTGAGACAGACAAGGTCAGCGTCGAAGTGCCAAGCCCCGCCGCCGGTGTGCTCACCGAGATCAGCGCCGCCGAAGGCGCAACTGTGGATGCCAGCGCAAAGCTCGGCGTGATCAGCGCCGGCGAAGGCGCAAGCGCCGCCGCAGCCCCCGCTCCTGCCGCCGCGGCTGCTGCGCCTGCTGCCGCTGCCCCCGCAGCCGCCACAGCCGGCGCCAAAAACGCGCCCTCAGCCGAGAAAATGATGGCCGAAAAAGGCCTCGACGCCAACGCCGTTGCCGGCACAGGAAAAGACGGACGGATCATGAAAGAAGATGTCATGAAAGCGGCCGCCGCAGCCGCCTCAACAGCCACAGCCGCCCCGGCCCCCGCAGCACAAGCGCCCCG
>JAHBAM020000077.1 GCA_018500125.2 Roseobacter sp.
CTGTCTTGGCCCCCCGCCGCCCGATAGCCCGCCTCGGCGAGCAACCCCAGCGTCGCAACGCCCATCAGCCCCGCCACACGCGCCGCGGCATTGTTGACGCCTGAGGCCGTGCCCGCGCTGTCGTCAGGCACAGAATTGACCACAGCTGTGGTCAGTGGCGCAACAGCCAGCCCAAGCCCCAGCCCGACCAGTGAGGTGGCGGGCAGAATGCCCAGAAAAAACTGCTCCGAGACAATGGCGACACTCAAGGCCAGAAAGCCAAACGCGGTTACACCCGCTCCCGCCGCAATCAGCGGCTTTGGCCCGATACGGTCGGCCAGCCGCCCCATACGCGGGGACAAAAGCGCGATAAAAAGCGCCATAGGCGCAAAGGTCAGCGAGGTGATCAGCGCGTCTTGCTCCCAGCCCGCAATCAGCGTCATCGGCAGATAAAACAATACCCCCTGAAACCCCATCCACATCAAAAGCGTGGCAAGGTTCACAGCCGAAAAGTCGCGCACCCTAAACAGTTTAATATCAATCATAGGGGCAGGGCAGCGCGCCTCATGCCACAGAAAGACCCCAAAGACAGCCGCGCCCAGAAGCCCGTAACGCGGCTCTGCCTGCGTAAAGGCAAAGGCAATGAAAAAGAGCGCAGCAGAGGCCAGCGCGCCGCCCGTAAAGTCAATTTTGGTCGTGGCGTCTCTCTGCGTGTCGCGGGTATGGGCCACAATCAGCCAGATCGCCAGCGCGCCCAAAGGCAGGTTGATCGCAAAGATAAAGCGCCAGGCCTCAGCACCACCATAGCTCAGGAAGACGCCGCCCAAGAGCGGCCCAAGCGCTGTGGTGAGCGAGGAGCTTGCCGCCCAAAGCCCGATGGCCGCGCCGCGCTCGGCCCGTGGATAAGCGCGGGTGATTGCGGCCAAAGACCCCGGCACCATCACCGCCGCGCCCAGCCCCTGAAGCACCCGTGCCACAATCATCTGATCAGGGGTTTGCGCCAGAGCACAGAGAACAGAGGCCGCCACAAACCCCGCAATCCCGCCCGCAAAGCTGCGCCCGAGGCCAAGCCTGTCGCCCAATGCGCCCCCGGTCAGAACAAAGGCGCTCAGCATGAGCATATAGCCGCTGTAAATCCACTGCGCCTCGGCCAGCCCCGCGCCAAGGCTCTCGCGTATGGCGGGCAGGGCGATCGCCAAGACAGATCCGTCAATAAACCCCAGAGCCGAGGCCAGAATGGCCGCGATCAGGACCAAATGGCGCTTGTCAGAGGCCACAAAAGAAACGGGCACCACAGTCTCCTGCAATGCCCGTGTTTCCTTCATTATCTTGACCGGCGCTTAGGAGGCGTCTTTGGGTGCGGCGGCCGACGCTGCGGCGCTGCCTTTTGCGCCCGAGTTGAGCGGATCATCCTGACGCTGCACCGAGCCTTCAAAATGCGCGCCACTCTCGATCGCGATGGTCTTGTGAATGATATCGCCTTCGACGCGGGCGGTGGAGGTGAGACGCACCTTCAGGCCGCGCACACGGCCCACAACGCGGCCGTTCACAACAACATCATCGGCAATCACTTCGCCCTTCACAGTCGCGCCTTCGCCCACGGTCAGAAGATGGGCGCGAATGTCGCCCTCGATCGTGCCTTCGATCTGAATGTCGCCGGTTGTGCGCAGATTGCCTGTCACATGAAGATCGGAGGACAAAACAGAGGCGGGGGGCTTGGCCTTGGGTGGTGAGGCCTTGAACTCGCTTCCGCCAGGACCGGCTGGCTTGGCAGGTGCAGCAGGTGCCCCCTTGTCAGCGCCTGAAGCGGGGGTTGTGCTGTCGGCTTTGGGGCCGGGTTCGTTGATTTTGCTTTTAGAAAACATCGTTAGCTGCCTTGATATAGATCATTGGGTTTACGGCTTTTCCGCCCACTCGAACTTCATAGTGCAAATGGGGGCCGGTCACCCGTCCAGATGCTCCCATATCACCAATTCTCTGTCCGCGCGATACCCTTTGTCCAACTTTCACCCGAATTCGGTTCTGGTGGGCATAGCGCGTTTCAATGCCAAACTCGTGCTGGATCTTCACCAGACGCCCATACCCCGAGCTCCAGCCCGCATGGGTGACGATGCCGTCGGCAGTCGCATAAAGCGGTGTGCCCACAGGCCCGGCAAAATCGACGCCCTTATGAAGACGCCGCCCGCCTGTCTTGGGGTCGCGGCGGTAGCCGAAGGCAGAGGTAAAGCGATAGCCGGTCTGAACCGGCTTGGCAAAAGGCGCTTTTGAGGCGGCAAGACGGTAAAGATTGAGCCGGTCCAGCTCGCTGATGATCCGGTTGGCGCGGCGCTCGGCCGAAGACGGCTCCTCGCCACGGGTCGAGAACGACAGGGGCGTCAGCGCGCCGCCCTGGCCCGAATAGCCGCGGCGCACCTGCTTGAGCAGGCTGTCGGTGTTCATACCTGCGGCCCGAAACATCCGGTCCAGCGGCTTGACAGAAACGGTCATCGCCTCTTCAAGCTGGCGAAAAATCTGGTCGTTCTGGTCTTTCATGAGCGCAATGCGCTCCTCCATTTCCGCCGCCTGATCGAGCGCGGATTGGGCGTCGGCCACGACCTTGTCGCGCTCGGCTGCGGTTTCGGCGAGCGCCTGTGTGATCAGGCCAAGCGCGTTGCTGTTGGCGCTCAATCCGGCCATCTGCACTGCGCCACCGCTCTCCTGCGCTTGGGTGAGTGTGGCAAGCTGCTCGCGCGCTGTGTCGCGCTCGTTCATCGCCGCGCGCAGCGTGTTCTGGATGATCTCGATTCCGGTTTCCATCTCGCGACGGCGGGTCTCAGAGGCCAGAAGCTCCGATTGCATCTTGGAAATCTGCTGCAAAGCCGAGTTGAACCGCTCCTGCGCCGCAAGCGCCTCCTCGGCCCGCGCATCGCGCTGCACCGAGATAAAATTGAGCCGGCTTTGATAGGTCTGCTGGTCCCGCTTGGCCTGCTCGCGGAAATTGCCCGCCCCGATGCTGTCCATCAGCAAGATCGCGGTCGCCACGATCGACCAGGCCACAACAAGCGCCGCCCCGCTGAAGGCAAACAGCTGCACCAGAGGGCGCAGACGGATAAAGCGGGTGTCTTTGTCTGATCTCAGAAAGACGCGGCGTTCCGGAAAGTAATGCTCCAGAAACGAGTCGATACGGATAGCAAGCTGTGTGCGCAACGCGGAGTTCCTTGGCCGTTTATATCAAGTGCGATTGGCTCAAGAGGCGAGCGCAGCCGCAGTCTGACAGCCCATCCCCGAGGCAGCCATCTCCAAAGGGATTAGCGCCCCGCTCACAGGGGTGCAAGTTTTTTGGCCGCGTCGGGCTGCATCATATTGGAAACATGGGCATAACGGCGAAATACCGCCGATTGCGCCGCCCCGCTCAGCGCTGTTTTGCTGGCGTTTGCTCGGCCAGAGGCCAGTAAAAATCGGGCGGCAGACCCGCTTCGGCGCGCTTTTCCTCGTTGAAGGGCGGCTTGAGCTGGCTGTGAAAGTAATGTTTCACAAGCCGGTGGAACTCGGGCTTGGGGTCGATGCCGTCGCGCCCGCAGAGAAAATGGAACCATTTGGAGCCATAGGCCACATGGCCGACTTCCTCGCCATAAATGATCTCAAGCGCCGCCACAGCCTCCTCTAGCCCCGCCTTGCGGAAAATCTCGATCATCCCCGGCGTCACATCCAGCCCGCGCGCCTCCAGCACCATCGGCACAACCGCGAGCCGCCCCCTCAAGTCCTCGGCCGTGTCCTGCGCGGCGCGCCACATTCCCGCATGGGCGGGCAGGGCGCCATAATGGCTGCCAAGGGCTTCCAGACAATCGCTGACAAGATTGAAATGTTTGGCCTCTTCATCGCCCGCCTTGACCCAGTCGTCATAATACCCGAGCGGAAACGGCACATGGCTGAACCGCGCAATAATATCCCAGTGCAGATCGACCGCATTCAGCTCGATATGCGCCACCGCGTGCAAAAGCGCGATGCGGCCCTTCTCGGAGCCGGGCTTGCGCCGCGGCACATCCCTCGGGCTGAGCAGCTCGGGGGCCGCGGCGC
>JAHBAM020000124.1 GCA_018500125.2 Roseobacter sp.
GAGAGCTGTGTTAAATCACTGAAAATCTGTTGAGATGAGGGCCCAAATATTGTATGTGTAAAAAAACACAAACAATCACCACTGGGGGTGGGGCACCCTTACCAAACCCCACCGGCAAGCAGTCAAAGCGCAGGGGCAAACCTGCCAAAGAAACGCGGAAAATCGCAAGTTTTTTGAGCAATTTGCGAAGTAATTGTTGATCTTGGAGTCAGCTTAAGCGATTAAGTCTTCGGGGACATTAGCAAGTTAGTCGTTTCGATACTGTGATCGAACACTAAGAAAGACAGGCAAATGTCAAATTTTTCACATACCGTTCAAGACAGCACCCCCCGCTCCGCCGAGGGATCAGCCGAGCCGAATTTCTTTCAGGAGTTGCTCGCACAAACCACCCCGGAAATCCGTTTGAATTTTCTGCTAAAGCTCAAAGAGAATGGGTTTTCTTCGCCGACAGAGATTGAAGAGTCATCAGAAGCTGTTTCTGGGTTGCTTCGTCAAGCTCTCCAAGAAGGCTGAGAAGCTCGCCGTCAATCATGTCGACGGATTTGCCAAGGAGTTTGCCAAACGGCAGCTCCATGGCGGCCTCCAGCGCCAGAACAGTCTGGATCCGAGGGTTTTTGATCCGCTCTTCCTCGATGTCTTTGACAGCGCGCGGGTTAAGCCCGGCCATTTTGGAAAGCTGGGCTGCCTTCAGGTTTTTGGATTTCATGTGAGACAGAAGGTTCTCACGAAACAAAGAAAAATCAAAACTCACCAACGTAAATCGCCTTCTGTTTGCGCGCCTTGTGGTCGGCACCTTAACGCCCAAACTCTGGCACAGTCTGAGGGCGCTGTAAATTCTACAATGATTAAAGATTAAAGTTTGGTTAATTTTAAGGGCAATAAAATCACAAACCTCCCCCCTAAACCTGCCTTTGAAACCGGGCTTGCGCCGCGCTGGTCTGCCCTGCTGTGCGCCCCCTGTGCATCCCTGCGCACCCCTGCAGCCCCCGCGCCAGCAGGCAAACGGGCGCTTTCTTGCCAAGCCTGCGCCGGCCCCATTGCGAGCGCTCCGATTGCACCTTAAGCCTTGGGCGTTATTTTTGCCCCATAAGACGTGCCCAAAAGGCGCAAGGAAAACCGGATGTCACCACTGATGCGCTCCTTGATGCGCCCCCTGACGAGACCGTCGCGTCTTGCCGCCGCGCTTCTCGTCGCCGCCCTCGCGGCGCCCCCGCTTGCGGCGCATCCGCATATATTTGTCGCCACGGGGCTGAAGCTTCTGCGCGGCGAGAGCGGACTGGTTGAGGGCGTCGAGATCACCTGGCGCTATGATGCGCTCTATTCGCTTCTGGTGCTGGAAGATATGGAGCTGGACGCGGATTTTGACGGCCGGCTCACCGCCGCAGAACTGCAAGTGCTTGACGGGTTTGACCTGAACTGGGTCGAGGGCTTTAACGGCGACCTCTACGCCAAGACAGCCAAAGGGGCGCTGAGCCTTGGCCCGCCCGAACGCCGCGGCACCCGTCTGGAAAAAGGCGAGATCGTTTCGCGCCATTATCGCGCCCTCACACCGCCGGCGCCGGCCTTCAGCCTCAAGGCCTTTGATCCAACCTATTATACCGCCTATGACCTCGGCCTCGGGGTCGATTTGCCCGCAGGCTGTGAGGCTCGGGTCCTCAAAGCCGATGTCAGCGCCGCGTCTCAAAAGGTGTTTGAGCTGATGGGCGATGCTGTGGATGATCCGGACGCGGACTACCCCGAAGTCGGCGAGGACTTTGCCGATGAGATTATGATCCGATGCGCAGCAGCCTCCTGATCCTGACCCTCGCGGCGCTGGCGGCGCTCGCGGTCTGGCTTTGGGGGCTGGGCGGGGCCGCTGCGCTCGCGGGCTGGGCCGCAGAGGGCCAGCGTTCAGTGCAAACCGCCATGGCGGGCCTCTTGCGCGCGCTCAAAGCCGGCGAAAGCGGCGCGTTTTGGGGCCTCATGGGGCTGTGTTTTGCCTATGGCTTTTTTCACGCGGCAGGCCCGGGCCACGGCAAGCTGATCATCGGTGGCTATGGCGCGGCCCGGCGTGTGCCCATGGTGCGGCTCTCGTCGCTCGCGGTGCTCTCGAGCCTTGGACAGGCGGCGGCGGCGGTGGTCTTGGTCTATTCGGGGGTTTTTCTGCTTGGCCTCACACGCGAGGCGATGACCGGTCTGGCCGAAGACTGGCTCGCGCCGGCCTCTTATGCTGCGATTGCCCTTGTCGGCCTCTGGCTCGCGCTGCGCGGGGCGCGCAAACTCGCCATCTTCGGGCAAGAGCGCCCCCCTCGCACGCCGCCCGAGAGCCTCTGTGGCTGCGGCCATGCCCATGGCCCAAGCCTTGAAGCGGCAGAGGCCGTGCACAGCCTGCGCGATGCGCTGATGGTGATCGGCGCGGTCGCAATCCGCCCCTGCACAGGCGCGCTGTTTCTTCTGATCCTGACATGGCGGCTCGGGATCGACTGGGTCGGGATCGCGGGGGCCTTTGTCATGGGGGTCGGCACGGCGAGTGTGACCGTGATCGTGGCTGTGCTGTCGGTCGTGATGCGCGAAAGCGCCTTTGGGGCGCTCGGCGGGAGCGTCTCTGCGCGCTGGCTCGCGGCGGGGCTTGAGCTTGGTGCGGGGCTGTTGATCGCGGTTGTGGCGCTGTCTTTGATATAAGGCGCATGGCCCGGACCCGGGTTGCGCTGCACGTTGTGCATCGCCCGGGGGCCGGGGCGGCGGGCCGCTGGCGCGCCCCGCCGCCCCGGCCCCTGACACCCTCCTGATCCCCTCTGATCCTGTCTCTTATACACATCT
>JAHBAM020000152.1 GCA_018500125.2 Roseobacter sp.
CGGTTGGGCGCGGCTCTGGCTGCAAAACCCCAAAATCTGCCTGCTGGACGAGCCAACGGCGGCGCTTGACCAGACACTTGAGAAAGTCCTTGTGGACCGTTTGCAAAGCTGGCTGGCCGGGCGCACGGCTGTGATTGCGACACATCGGGTGCCAATTTTGCAGCTGACCACGCGGACCCTGATTTTGCAAAACGGGCGAATGGCTGTGGACGGGCCGCGCGATCAGGTCTTGGCCCATCTCAACAAGGACGCAGGAGGCGGAGCCGCATGAGCGCGACATCATCGCCCAATCTGGCAGCTCAACTCAGCCTTCGGATGCGGGGGCCGAGCCTGACCATCTGGCTCTGTGCGGCCACAGTTTTTCTCTTTCTTTTATGGGCCGCATTCGCTTGGGTGGATGAAATCGTGCGCGCCGATGGCGAGATGATTTCATCCTCGCGGCCTCAGATCATCCAAAACCTTGAAGGCGGTATTCTGGCCGAGCTGCTTGTCAAGGAAGGGCAGGTTGTGGCGGAGGGCGATGTTTTGGCGCGGCTGCGCGGGACGCAGTTCCAATCTTCGGTTGATGATCTGCAAGACCAGATCATTGCGCTGGATATTCGCCGTTTGCGGCTTGAGGCCGAGCTTGAGGGGCTACAGGACTTCGGGGTGCCAGACGCCTTGCAGCTGCGCAGCCCCGAGATTGTGGCCTCCGAGCGCGCGCTCTTGGTGGCGCGCCAGACCGAATATGCCACGGCGCGCGAGGGGGCGCGGCAAGTGCTGGCGCAGGCCGAGCAGGAAAAGCGGCTGATGGAGGATTTGCTCAAGAAAAAGATTGTGGCGCTGATCGAAGTGACCCGCGCCCGCAAAGCCTATGCCGATGCCAAGATCCGGTATGACGAGATCGTCACGAAAACCGGGCTGGCGCGGGCCGAGGCCTATTCGGACACGCTCAAGGAAATTGCAACGCTCAAGCAGGGCTTGAAATCGGGGCAGGACCAACTGAGCCGCACCACGCTGCGCGCGCCTTTGCGCGGGATCGTCAACGGGCTGTCTGTGACCACGATTGGCGGGGTTGTGCGCCCCGGCGAGGAGATATTGCAGATCATTCCGCTGGATGAGGAGCTGTTTGTCGAGGCGCGGGTGAAGCCCAAAAACATCGCCAACATCCGCCGCGGGCAGGAGGCGACTGTCAAGCTATCTGCTTATGATTACACGATTTATGGCTCTCTCAAGGGCAAGGTTGATGTGATTTCGGCGGATACGTTCAAAGACGAGAACGCCCGCGATCCGGAGGCTTCGGCGCATTATAAAGTGACTGTGAAAGTCGATATGGGCCAGCTCAACGCGCGCCAGAGCCGGATTGAAATCCGCCCCGGAATGCAGGCCAATGTGGAGCTGCACACGGGGGCGAAGACGGTTTTGACCTATTTGCTCAAGCCGCTTTACAAGTCGCGCGAAGCCTTTCGCGAGCCTTGAGATGCGCGCTCGAACGCCTCTGACATAAGGGCGTGCAGCCGGGCGAGATCGGCCTCTACAGAGAGCGACAGATCGCAGTGAAACGGCGGTAGAACCTTGAGAGAAATGACCCCGCTTTTGGGCAGGATACGGCCGCGGGGGAGGAGGGTGTCGGAGCCTGTGATCAGGATCGGGCGGATGCTGCGGCCTGTGGCGCGGGCGACGACGATGGCGCCGGCTTTGAAGGGGCCGAGCGCTGCGGATGTGACGCGCGTGCCTTCGGGAAAGAGCACAACAGAGCGGCGCGCGGGCATGGCCCTAACGGCGCTCGTCAGGGTGTCCATCGCGATTTTGCCGCTCTTGCGGTCGATCTCGACAAGGCCGGCGCCCTTGAAGCCTGTGCGCAGCAGGGCGGCTTCGCACAGCTCTTTTTTGGCGGCAAAGGTAAACCATTTGCGATCGGGGATGGCCTCCATCAGGGTGAAGCCGTCAAGGTGGCTGCGGTGGTTGATCACGATCAGGCTGTTTTCGTCATGGGCCAGTGTGGTCTTGTCTTCTGGCGATATCTCGACGCGGATGCTGAGCAGTGACAGAAGGCGGGCGCAGGCGCGTTTGACGCGGCGCCAATACCAGCCGCGAAAGCCTGCGCGGTGCGCGCAGAGCAGTGGCACAAAGCCGATTGCGAGAAAATAGATCGGGCCGAACACCACGAGCAGGGCGCGTTTTGCGAGCCGTATGGGGCGCGGCTCAAGCGGAGGTGGGGTGTGTGACATATCGGGATGGCCTTCCGGGTTGCGCCGCGCCGCCTCTAAAACCTAAAGGCGCGCGCAAGACAATCGCAATTGCTCTGCCTGACGCTTTGTTAAGATTTTCTGACCGCTGCGGTGGGCCGGGTTAACGGGCGCTTGGCGGGGTGATTCTGGGGGGGTGATATCTGTGCACACCCCGTGCACAAAGCGTGCACCGCCTGATGCGGGGCTGTGTTAAGGGAAAATTAGTCAATGCAGCCTGCGCTGGTGTGAGGAAATCTTAACATCTGCGTCACAGGCGGCAAATGCGGCAGAGCGCTTGCCCCGCCGCGCCGCGCGGCGTAGGTCTTGGGGATGACCCAGACAACGCGTGATCATATCAAGGCCTATCTCGTGCTTGGGCTGCCGCTTGTGGGCAGCCATGTGGCGCAGATGATGATCACGCTGATCGATACGCTGATGCTGGGCTGGTATGATGTGGATGCATTGGCGGCTCAGGTCCTGGCGGGGACGATGTTCTTTGTGTTTTTCATTTTCGGGTCGGGCTTTGCCTGGGCGGTGATGCCAAAGGTTGCCTCGGCGGAGGGCGCGGGCGATGAGCGGCAGGCGCGGCGGGTGACGCGGATGGGGCTTTGGGCTTCGATCATGTTCGGCGTTGCGGTGATGCCGTTCTTTCTGTTTGCCGAGCCGGTATTGCTGGCGCTCGGGCAGGCGCCGGCGCTTGCGGCGATGGGCTGTCTCTTATACACATCT
>JAHBAM020000171.1 GCA_018500125.2 Roseobacter sp.
AGTCGCGCGGCATGAAGAGGAACATGATCGAGCGGAACATCGCGATGAAGCTGATGTAGAGTTGCAGCGCGCCGATGATGGCGGCTTTTTCAAGGAACAGCTCGGCATCTTGACCGCCTTGGTAGCGTGCGCCGAGGTAGGTGTTCTTGATGTCCTGTGTCGATGTTGCTGTGAGCACGGCGAAGACGCCGAGGATCGCGAGGTTCATCCACCATGCGCCGGCGGCTCCCATGCCACCTGTGAAGGCGCTGAACAGGGCGATGGCGACAATGCCCCAGGCCATCATTGTGGCGACCTGACCGATGGGGCCGAGGTTGCGCTTGGTGAGGTAGCCTGTGAGGCTGAGGCCGAGGAAGGCAATCGCCGTATAGAGCAGCCCCATGATCACGCTGGACATCGAGAACATGATGAAGATCACCGAGAGCGACACGCCTGTCAGCGCGGCATAGGCCCAGAAAATCATATTGATTGCGGCGACGCTGAGGCGCTCGAAGGCAAAGCCTGCGACAAGGACGAAGGCCAGCGGGCCGAAAATCACCGCGTAGACGATTGGCGGCACGAGCAGCACTTGCTGTGCGCTAGGGCTTTGGGCCACGATATAGGCCAAAGCAAAGGTCGCAAGGAGCGCGGCCGACATGAGGCCGTAGACCTTGTTCATATGGGCGCGAAGCCCCTGGTCGATCGCGGCGTCCTGGGGGCGTGCGCCGGACTGGACCGTGTTGTATTCTGCCATGTTAAAGCCTCCGAAGTTGCATAGGCGTTATGTGGCTCTGCCTGTTCACAAAGCCCTCTGGGTGAATATCGGTGAGGCGGGCGGCTTTTTCAAGCATTACCGAGAGCGATTTTGTCAGGCTTTGCGTGATTTATCGACGCCAGTTCTGTGGCACGTCCCAAACTGGGCGCTTTGCCTCTGTTTCGGCTTGCGCGCGTGTCAGCCCGACATCGCGGCGCTGGGCCGCAGTAAGCTGGGCCAGAGCACGGCGGCTTTGCGCCAGATCCCACATCTCAACGAGCCTGCGAAGCGGGCCTTTTGAGGCCGCGGAGGGCGCGCAAATATGCCGGCTGTCTGTTGTGCTGTTCATGACTTGTCCTTTCAGTGATGCGTTTGGCGCTTTGATCAATCCTGTTGATATCTAGCGACCATTAAAGCATAATGAAAATGAATGTTATTGAGGGTAATCATCACGGTTTGTGGTGCTGGGGGTGAAATGCGAAACATGGATGTTGCGGTGCTGCGCTCGTTTGTGGCTGTGGTTGATAACGGTGGGGTGACGCGGGCAGCCGGGGTGCTCAACCTCACGCAATCTGCGGTTTCGATGCAGATAAAGCGCTTGGAAGAGCTGCTGGGGTTTGATCTCTTTGACCGTGTGGGGCGCAAGCTTGTCCCGACGGCGGCGGGCGAGCAGCTCTTGGGCTATGCGCGCAAACTGGTGGATCTGAATGACGAGGCGGTCACGCGGCTTATGCATCCCGGCTTTGAGGGGGTTCTGCGCTTTGGTGTGCCGCATGATCTGGTCTATCCTGTCATTCCACAGGTGCTCCAGAGCTTTGCGCGGGCCTTTCCGCGTGTGAAAGTCCAGCTTGAGACAGGCTTTACCTCAGGTTTGCATGGGAGTTTTGCCAGAGGCGAGCTTGATATCATCCTGACGACGGAAACGCAGCTGAAGGAAGGCGGCGAAACCTTGGCCGAGCTGCCGCTTGTCTGGTATGGGCGCGAGGGCGGGCAGGCGTTTCAGAAACGGCCCGTGCCGATTGCCTATGCGCGCACCTGTGTGTTTCGCCCGCAGGTGACCCGCGCGCTGGATGCGGCCGGGCTGGGCTGGGACATGGTGGTTGATACGGAGGCGGACGCAAGCGTAACCGCTATGGTGGGAGCGGATCTGGCAGTCTTTGCGCTGCTGAGGGGGCAGGAAATTGCCGGGCTTGCACCGCTGCCGCGCGGCCACAAGCTGCCCGATCTGCCGCTGCAGAAGGTCAATCTCTATCAGGCCAGCGGCGGGATGACGGATGTGCTGGCGCATTTTCGAGGGCTGATTGAGGCGGGCTTTGGAGCGATCAGGGCTCAGGCCGCCTAGAGCGTGATCACGACTTTGCCCGTGGATTTGCGGGCCCGCAAAAGCTCCATGCCCTCTGTGGCCTGATCGAGCGGCAGCGCATGGCTGACATGGGGTTTGATCTTGCCGGCGGCGTGCCAGCGCACCAGCTCCGCGAGGCTCTCTGTGACAACCGAGGGGGCAAAGGCGAGGTAGCCGCCCCAGTAAAAGCCCATGACTGTGAGGTTTTTGACCAGCAGGATATTGGCCGGAATTTGGGGCACATCGCCCGAGGCATAGCCGATGGTCAGAAGGCGGGCCTCCGGGTTGCAGGCGCGCAGGGCGGCTTTGAACAGCTCGCCCCCGACCGGATCATAGACCACATCGGCGCCGCCGAGCGCGCGCACGGCGTCGCGCAAATCGTCTGTTTCGGTGTCGATCAGATGATCGGCCCCGGCGGCGCGGGCGACGGCCAGTTTGTCGGCGCCGCGCGCGCAGGCGATCACGGTTGCGCCCATGAGCTTGCCGATTTCGACGGCTGTGAGGCCAACCCCGCCCGCTGCGCCGAGCACAAGAAGGGTTTCGCCCGCTTTGAGCCCGGCCTTGTAGCCAAGTGCGACATGGCTGGTGCCATAGGCCACCTGAAGGGCGGCGGCCTCTTGCATATCGACGCCCTCGGGCAGGGGGCTGACGCGGGCGGCGTCAAAGCAGGCGTAGTCGGCCAGACCGCCCTGACCGCCAAAAACCATCACAGGGGTTCCGGGGGGCGGGCCGCTCACGCCTTCGCCCAAAGCATCGACCACACCCGACACTTCCATGCCCATGGTGAAAGGGTAGGGCGGCGTGTCCTGATAGCTGCCTTGGACCATGAGCAAATCGGCAAAGTTTAAACCGCAGGCTGAAACCTTGATGCGCAGCTCGCCTTTGGCCGGATCTGGCCGGGAAATCTCTTGCAGCACGGGAAGTTGACCTTTGGTCATGCAACGTAAGGCACGCATTGTCTTTTGGCTCATGAGAGGGGGTCCTTTGGCTTGGTTTTGGCCAGTTTGGCGCGAATTCGGGGGCTTTTCCAGCCTATAGTGCGGCTTCCGCGGGGGAAAGCCTTGTGGCTGTAAATAAACGAAAAATGAGCGCAAATCGGCGCAGAAAGGCGGCTTTTGGGGCGGATGCTTGACAACGGAGGAGGGAAAACGCGTAATACGTGTGCGAAAGGATTTATTTATCTTTACACGGTAGTCTGGGCGCTATGGACACAGTGACGACCAAGAATTGGTGTTTGTTTTTTCGGCGCAATTGGGTATCCCTGCCAAGGCCGCGCGGCTTTGAGGCGGCCGAACGATCCGAAATTTTGGCGTTTAACGTGTACGAGTGTGAATTTAGGAGAAAAAAATGGCGCATCCTGTCGACGTTCATGTAGGTAAGCGAGTCCGGCATCGCCGCTGGCTGGTGGGTATGACACAACAGCAACTGGCCGAGAAAGTCGGGATCAAGTTTCAGCAGATCCAGAAATACGAGACGGGCGCGAACCGTATCAGCGCCTCACGGCTTTGGGACATTTCCGAAGTTCTGGATGTGGCTGTGTCTTTCTTCTTTGAGGGCCTGGATGTTGTGCCTGCGAGCGCCGAAACGCAGGATCGTTTGCCCCCTGATCTGATGGGCGACAGAGAGGCAATGGAGCTGATCCGGTCTTACTATGCGATCCCTGAAAACCAGCGCAAACGGCTGTTTGATCTGGCCCGCGTCTTGAGCGACGTGGCCTAACCCACTGGCAGGGCTTGCTTTGTGCGCTGAAGCGGCGTCATATTGCGGCGAGTGTATTTTGAGGGAGCCGCGACCGGTTTTCTGAAAGACGCGGCATGGGGGCGCGCAGGATGCAGCATGATATGGAAGAGATCGTCACCACAGCGCACGCGCTGGCGGAGGCGGCGCGCAGCAGTGTGCTGCCTTTTTTTCGCAGCGCCGATTTGAGCGCTGACAACAAGCTCGCCGAAGGGTTTGACCCGGTGACCGAAGCCGACCGTCTGGCAGAGCAGGCGATGCGCAAGGTCTTGGCCGAGATGCGGCCCGAGGATGCTATTGTGGGCGAGGAGTTTGGCGCGCAGGCGGGGCGCTCGGGGCTGACCTGGGTGCTGGATCCGATTGACGGGACGCGCGGATTTCTGGCGGGAACGCCGACCTGGGGCGTGCTGATCTCGCTCTGTGATGGAAGCGGCGCGATTTTTGGGATGATTGATCAGCCCTATGTTGGCGAGCGGTTCTGGGGCGGCTTCGGGGCGGCGCAGATGACGGGGCCGCTGGGCAACAGACCGTTGCGCGTGCGCGGCGCGCGGGCGCTTGAGGAGGCGATTTTGTTTACGACCTTCCCAGAAGTTGGCAGCCCAGAGGAGCGGGCCGGCTTTGAGGCGGTGGCAGGGCAGGTCAAGCTGACGCGCTTTGGGATGGATTGCTATGCCTATGCGCTGTTGGCCGCCGGGCATATCGACCTTGTGATCGAGGCGGGGCTGTCAAATTATGACATCTGCGCGCCGATCGGGCTGATTGAGGCGGCGGGCGGGATTGTCACCGACTGGCAGGGCGGCCCGGCGCATGAGGGCGGGCGCGTTCTTGCGGCGGCGGGCGAGACCCAACACGCGGCGGCGCTTGAGATCCTGTCGCGCTTTTCTTGAGGCGCGGTTTGCGCTAATCTGGGGCCACGCGCTTCTTGGCCCTTTTCCAGCGCGCCCTGTTTTGAGCAGATGAGGGGGCACCTGAAAGAGGGGCTTTATGCGCGAAACATCTATCCGGGAAACGCTTATCCGCGGTGCGGACCATATTCTGACAATGAACGACGGGCGCGAGGAGTTGCGCGGCGCAGATATTCTGATCCGCGGCGGGACGATTGCGGCGGTCGGGCACGGGCTTGAGACATCGGGCGAGGTGCTTCAGGCGGCGGGCTGTGTTGTCACGCCGGGGCTTGTGAACACCCATCACCATCTCTACCAGAGCCTGACCCGCGCCGTGCCCGGCGGGCAGGATGCGCTTTTGTTCGGCTGGCTTCAGACGCTCTATCCGATCTGGGCGAGGTTTGGCCCCGAGGAGATGTTTGTGAGTGCACAAGTCGGGCTGGCGGAGCTGGCTTTGACGGGCTGCACCATGAGCTCGGACCATCTCTATCTTTACCCGAACGGCGCGCGGCTTGATGATACCATTGCCGCGGCTGCGGACGTCGGCCTCAGGTTTCACCCGACGCGCGGGGCGATGAGCATTGGCGAGAGCGATGGTGGCTTGCCGCCCGACAGTCTGGTCGAGCGCGAAGCCGATATTCTGGAAGATTGCATCCGTGTGATTGATGCGCATCATGATGCACGCGAGGGGGCGATGGTGCGGGTCGGGGTTGCGCCGTGTTCGCCGTTTTCTGTCAGCCGTGAGCTGATGCGGGATGCGGCCCTTCTGGCGCGGGACAAGGGCGTGATGTTGCACACCCATCTGGCCGAGAATGACGAGGATGTCGCCTATAGTCTTGAGAAATTTGGCTGCCGCCCCGGCCAGTATGCGCAAGATCTGGGCTGGACGGGGCCGGATGTCTGGCACGCGCATTGCGTGAAGCTGGACGGGCAAGAGATTGATTTATTTGCCCGTTCGGGGACAGGCGTTGCGCATTGCCCGTGTTCCAACTGCCGGCTTGGCTCTGGAATCGCCCCTGTGCGGGAGATGCGCGACGCGGGTGTCAAAGTGGGCCTCGGGGTCGATGGCTCGGCGAGCAATGACACGGGGCAGATGATTTTGGAGGCGCGTCAGGGAATGCTTTTGCAGCGGGTCGCGCGCGGGGCGGACGCGATGAGCGCGCGCGAGGCGCTCGAGATTGCCACGCGCGGCGGTGCGCAAGTGCTCGGGCGCGACGACTGCGGGCAGATTGCGCCGGGCAAGCGCGCCGATATTGCGGTTTGGGATCGGCGCGGCATTGAAAGCGCGGGCAGCTGGGACGCCGCCGCGCTTTTGCTGGCGGGGCCGACGCGGGGGAAGGATTTGTTTGTGGAGGGGCGCCCTATTGTTCTGGATGGGCAGATGCCGCATCTTGGCCTTGGCCGCATTATTGCGCGGCAAAAACGGCCGGGCCAAAAACTGATGGCCCCGTCTCTTTTC
>JAHBAM020000217.1 GCA_018500125.2 Roseobacter sp.
GGTTCAATCCCATAGAGGTAAAGAGGTCAGCGCCGCCGTGAAAATCACAGCATAGGCTATCCCCCGATACAGCCTTTCGCGTCTCGGGTCAAAAATAGCTGCGCCCACAATATTTCCCGCAACGCAGGGTAGAAAAAACAACAGCCCCAGAACGATCGGAAACGCCTCAAGCTGGCCTTTCAGCCCCAACCAGGTCAGCAGAAAAATATCAAACACAAACAGATACATCATGATATTTGCGCGGATCACACTCACAGCCTTGGTGCTGGCCGCAAACAGCATAATGACAGGAGGCCCCGGCAATCCGACAGCCCCGCCCGTCAGGCCCGCAACGGCTCCGCCGGCATATAAAACACCAGATGTCAGCTCCCCCCGGTAGCGAAGCCCCGCAAGCAAGGACACCGGCACCACAATCGCCATGACAGATACCGCATATCGAAAGACATCTGTCGGCACAGCCAGCAGAAGATAAACCCCCAATGGCAGCGCCAAAAGCGTGGCCAGCCCAAGCCGCGCAACGCTGGCTGGCTCGCCATCACGCCAAGAGCGGGGCAAATTTGGCAAAGGGCCGAAAATATCCATCACCGTCAGCGCAATCAGAACCGTGACAGGCTCCAAGTGTTTGCTGGCAAACGGAATGAAAATCATAGCCGTTCCAAAGCCGGAAAACCCGCGCACCATCCCTGCCAGAAAGACCACCGCCAACAACCAGCCCAGGCCGTCTTGCGCGACGGCCTGACGGAGCAGATCAGGCATCCACATTTGCGAATTGATTTCCCGTGGTGTCGCTGGGTTTGCTCCAGTCCCGCTTGACGCCAAGCCAGAGCAAAATCGTAGAGGCGACAAAAATCGAGCTATACGTGCCCACAATCACACCCCAGATCATGGCAAAGACAAACCCGCGGATCACATCACCGCCCAGCACAAACAAAGCAATCAGCGCGAGAAGCGTGGTCACCGATGTCATCATGGTGCGGCTGAGGGTTTCATTGATCGAGATATTCATCACCTCTTTCAACGGCTTCTGTTTGTATTTGCGCAGGTTTTCGCGCACCCGGTCAAAGACAACAACCGTATCATTGAGCGAATATCCGACAATCGTCAGCAGCGCCGCAATGATCGCCAAGTCAAAGCGAATTTGCAGCTCCGAGAAAATCCCGATGGTCAGCAAAACATCATGCACCAAAGCCACAACCGCCCCGACCGCGAACTGCCACTCAAATCTCAGCCAGATATAGATCAGAACAGCGCCAATCGCCAAAACAACAGCAATAATCGCCGTCTGGATCAGCTCGCCTGACACTTTTGGCCCGACACTTTCCACCGAACTGAACGTAATGTCCGGTGCTTGCGCCTGAAGCGCTTTCTCCACGGCCTCAATCACCGCAGATGTCACAGCCTCTTCGCCGTCCTGCGCCTGAATCCGGATCATCGCGACGTTTTTATCTGCCCCGAAGCTCGGATCAAACACTTCGGTGATGGTGATATCGCCAAGCTGCAAAGGCTCGATAGCGCTCCGGTATCCGGCAATATCGATTTCCATACGGCTGTCTGTGCGGATGGTTGTGCCGCCTCTAAAGTCGATCCCGTAGTTCAGCCCCTGCAAGGCAAAGCTCGCAAAAGCCACAACCATCATGAACGCCGAAATCCCGAGCCAAAGCTTGTAGCGCTCGAAAAAATCCCATTTCGTTTCTGCCGGAACAAGTCTCAATCGCATAGCTCAGACCTCAATCGTTTTGGGTTTACGGCGCTCAAACCAGATCACAACAATCAGCCGCGTGACAAAAATAGCGGTGAAAACCGATGTCAGAATGCCAAGCCCGAGGGTAATGGCAAAGCCCCGCACCGGGCCAGAGCCGACCGCATAGAGAATAACGGCGGTGATGAAGGTTGTGATATTGGCGTCGACAATCGCAGACAGCGCCTTTTCATAGCCAAGGTCAATCGCCCGCGCCGGGCCTTTTGCCGACTTCAGTTCTTCACGAATGCGCTCAAACACCAGCACATTGGCATCAACCGCCATACCGATCGTCAAGACGATGCCGGCGATGCCGGGAAGTGTGAGCGTCGCGCCCAGCATAGACAGCAATCCGAAAATCAGGATCACGTTGAAAACAAGGGCAATATTGGCAAAAATCCCGAATGTGCCATAGCTCAGCACCATAAAGACCAGCACGCCAATAAACGCCACAATACAGGCCAGCTTGCCCGCCTCGATGCTGTCCGCGCCCAGCTCCGGGCCGATTGTGCGCTCCTCAAGGAACTCAAGCCCCGCAGGCAAAGCCCCCGCACGCAGCAAGACCGCCAGATTGGTGCTCTCTTCAAGCGAGAAATTCCCCGTGATAATCCCGGAGCCGCCCGCGATATGGCTTTGGATCACCGGCGCCGAAATCACTTCCTTGTCGAGCACGATCGCAAAGGGCGAGCCTATGTTCTCGGCGGTATAATCGCCAAAGCGCCGCGCGCCTGAGGTGTTGAAGCGGAAGGACACAGCAGGCCGGCCGTTCTGGTCAAAGTCGGGCTGCGCATCGACAAGATCCTCGCCAGACACAACAGAGGCCTCCTCAAGCACATAATAAACCCCCTCTTCATCCAGAGACGGAAGCACATAGTTTCCCGCACCGGCGGGCGCGTCTGCGCTGCTCGCCCGGCTGACAACAGAATGAAACGTCAGCTGCGCGGTGGTTCCGATGATGGCTTTCAGCTCCGCAGCACTTCCAAGGCCCGGAACCTGAATGAGAATACGGTCGCCCCCCTGCCGCTGGATGGTCGGTTCGCGGGTTCCGACCTCGTCAATCCGGCGGCGGATAATCTCAAGAGATTGCCGCACCGTGCGCTCATCGGTGGCAAGCTTTTCCGCCTCCGACAGGCGCACAACAATCACCTCACCCTCGACACTGACCTCAATGTCGCTGGCCCCTGCTGCGGCTATGCCCGACACAGGGCGGGCAAGCCCCCTGATCAGGCTGGCCGCGTTTTGAAGCTGCTCCGGCTTTGACAGCTTGATGCGCAGCTCGTCGCTCGCGCTTTTTTGCAAGCGCACAGTTCCGACAACCGCGCGTTCTTCCCGCAGCAAATCGCGGATTTCGGGCCAGCTGCCTTTGATACGGGCCGCATAGACGTCTTGCACCTGCACCTCGGCAAGCAAATGCGCCCCGCCGCGCAGATCCAGCCCCAAATTCACCAGACCGGAGGGCAAAAAGCTGGGCCAAAGCGCGACCTGCTCCTCCAAGCCGGGCGCAACGCCGCCCGCTTCCATCGCCTTTACAGCGTCATTGTGGGTTTCAACGCGCGTATAAAACCCGTTGGGCAAAGCAAGCAATACACCAGCAGCCACCACGAGCCAGATAAGAACCCGTTTCCATCTATCAATCTGAAGCATTCGGACTCCGCCTCGTGTCGTTTGAGTGCTTGGGAAAAGTTTACGCTTTGGCCGGTTCTGTTTTGTTCAAAACCTGCGCAACCGTGCCTTTGATCACACGCACTTTCACAGCATCCGCAATCTCGACTTCAAGTTCGCCATCGTCGCGCACCTTGACAACTTTTCCAACAATCCCGCCCTGTGTGATCACCTGATCACCGCGGCGGATGTTTTCGATCATCTGTTGATGCTCTTTCATCTTCTTCTGCTGTGGTCGGATCAGCAGGAAATACATAATCGCGAAAATCGCGGCCAACATCAGCAAGTCACCAGGTCTCATATAGGCCCCCGTCGTGGTCTGGTTGAGGGCAAAGCCCCTTTAAATCGTGACCTACCTATGCCTGATATCGATTGTTTGCAATGGGCAAAGGCGATTAGCCCCCGCCTGCAATCACCCGTTTACCTTCGCCCGCAAAATCGGTCATAAGGCGGCAACAAGACTCATTCTTCAAAAGGACAAGTGAGATGCATGATATTCGCGTGATCCGTGAAAACCCGAGCGACTTTGACGCCGCAATGGCGCGCCGAGGGCTTGCGCCTGTCTCAGATCAAATCCTGAAACTCGACGAAGAGCGCCGCAGAAAGATTCTGGCCGCCGAAACGGCACAGGCTGCGCAAAACAAAGCCGCAAAAGACATCGGCGCCGCCAAAGCCTCGGGCGACACAGCCTTGTTTGAGAGCCTGCGTGATGAAGTCTCCGCCCAAAAGGCGGCCGTCGCCACAATGCAGGCCGAAGCCAAAGCGCTTGACGCCGCGCTCACAGAAAGGCTCTCGGCCCTGCCCAATTTGCTCCACGCCGATGTCCCCGATGGGGCCGATGAAGCCGATAACACAGAGGTTCACAGCTGGGGCACGCCCAAAGAGCTGGGGTTCGCAGCGCGCGAGCATTACGAACTTGACTGCGTCAAAGCGGGTATGGACTTTGAGACGGCCGCCAAACTCTCGGGCAGCCGCTTTGTTGTGCTCTCAGGCTCCGTGGCGCGGCTTCACCGTGCTTTGGCACAGTTCATGCTCGACACCCATATCGAGGAAAACGGCCTGACCGAAACATGGACCCCGGTGCTTGTCAAAGAAGAGATGATGTATGGCACAGGTCAACTGCCCAAGTTTGGCGAGGACAGCTATCAAACCACAAATGGCTGGTGGCTCGTGCCGACCGCCGAAGTCACGCTGACCAATATCGTCAACGGGCTGACGGTTGACGAAAGCAGCCTGCCCCGCCGCTTCGTGGCCCATACGCAGTGTTTCCGCTCCGAAGCCGGAAGCGCCGGGCGTGACACCTCAGGAATGCTGCGCCAGCACCAGTTTGAAAAAGTCGAAATGGTCTCGATCTCCCATCCCGACACCAGCCTTGAAGAGCACAACCGTATGACGCGCTGTGCCGAGGGCATTCTGGAGAAGCTCGGCCTGCCCTATCGCACCGTTGTGCTTTGCACAGGCGACATCGGCTTTGGCGCAACCAAAACCCATGACATCGAAGTCTGGCTGCCCGGTCAGGGCAAATACCGCGAGATCAGCTCGGTTTCGGTCTGTGGCGATTTTCAGGCCCGCCGGATGCAGGCCCGTTTCAAGCCCGCCGACGGCGGCAAGCCGCAATATGTCCACACGCTGAACGGATCGGGGCTGGCCGTTGGCCGCGCCTTGATCGCTGTGCTGGAGAACGGTCAAAGAGAAGACGGCTCGGTCAAGCTGCCCGATGTGCTGACGCCCTATCTTGGCGGCAAAAGCGTAATGAACTGCGACGGCTCGCTGTCTTGAACCAACACGGCCGAGCGCCTAAGCTGAGCTTATGAAAAAACATTTTGCCAACGCGACCTTCGCAGCCGCGGTTCTTTTTGCCGTTTCGCCCCTGTTCACAGCGGGATTTAACGGGTTTGAGCCGAGCCAGTTCCCGGTGCCCCAAATCGATCCTCCCATCCAGCCTGCGGGCTATGCCTTCTCGATTTGGGGGCTGCTCTACCTCTGGCTGATCGCGGGCACAGGCTTTGGCCTGTTCAAACGCAATACCGATGCCGGATGGGCCGCCGCACGGCCCGCATTGCTCCTCAGCCTCGCAGTGGGCACCTCCTGGATCGCCATCGCCCAAATCTCCGTCATCTGGGCCACCCTGCAGATCTGGATCATGCTCATCGCCGCGCTCGCCGCCTATGTCAGGGCCGGTGATCAGGACATCTGGTGGCAAAGAGAGCCAATCGGCGCTTATGCCGGCTGGCTCACAGCCGCTTCAAGCGTCTCTATCGGCCTGCTCTTGGCAGGCTATGGCTACACCAGCGCCGAAAATGCCGCCTATATCGGGCTTTTTATCGCGCTCTTCATCGCCGTTGCCATGCAAAAGGCCTTGCCCGGCGCGTGCGCCTACCCGCTCGCCATGATCTGGGCCTTGGTCGGGGTCGCCATCAGCAATTTGGAGCCGCTGAACACAGCCGTGATAGCGCTCTGCGCGCTCGGCATAAGCTATCTGCTGATTGGCCTACTCAAATCCCTGAGAGCCTAGTCTTTTTTGCGGCCTTGCGTGTGTTTGCGCAGCTTTGACGGCGCAGCTTTCTTGCGCCCTTTGTAAGGGTTCTTGTCGCTTTGCCCCCGCATGGTCAGACGGATCGGCGTGCCCGGCATATCAAAATCCTCGCGCAACCCGTTCACAAGATAGCGCGAGTATGCCGCCGGCATTTTGTCGGGATGTGAACACATCACAATAAATCCGGGCGGGCGCGTTTTGGCTTGGGTCATATACCGCAGCTTGATGCGCTTGCCCTGTGGTGCGGGCGGCGGATGGGCCTGCACCATACCGTCCAGCCAGCGGTTCAAATGCGCTGTCGTGATCCGTTTGTTCCAGACATCATGTGCTTTGCGCACCGCATCATGCAGCCGCTCAAGCCCGCGTCCGGTTTTGGCAGAGACCGTGATCAGAGGCGCGCCCCGCAATTGAGGAAGCAACCGCGTGAAGGCTTCTTTCAGCTCTTTGAGCTTGTCTTGCTTGTCGTCCTCAACATCCCATTTGTTGACCGCAACAACAACAGCCCGCCCTTCCCGCTCCGCAAGATCGGCAATGCGCAAATCCTGTTGTTCAAACGGAATGGCCGCGTCGAGCAAAACAACCACAACCTCGGCAAATTTCACCGCCCGCAAGCCATCCGAAACAGAGAGCTTTTCAAGCTTGTCCTGAACCTTGGCTTTCTTGCGCATTCCGGCGGTGTCAAATATTCTGACAGGCGTTCCAGACCACTCCAGTGTCAGCGAGATCGCATCCCGCGTGATACCGGCCTCAGGCCCGGTGAGAAGACGGTCTTCGCCGAGAATTTTGTTGATCAGCGTCGACTTGCCCGCATTGGGCCGGCCCACCACAGCAATCTGGAGCGGTTTCTTGACGGTCGGAGTATGGTCGGGCGCGTCCTCGTCCTCATGAACGCTCACATCAACCTCGGGCGCATCCTCTTTGGCGCGCTCCTCATATTGATCCGCAAGCGGCATAAGCGCCGAATAAAGCTCGTTGAGGCCCTCGCCATGCTCCGCAGAGAGCCGAATAGGATCGCCAAGGCCCAAACCATAAGCCTCCATCACGCCCGCATCCGCCGCCATGCCCTCGGCCTTGTTGGCCGCGACAAACACAGGCGAGCCTTTGCGGCGCAGAATGTCGGCAAAGACTTCATCGGTCGGGGTGACGCCGGCGCGCGCATCGATCATGAACAGGCAGGCATCAGCCATTTCAACCGCGCGCTCGGTGAGCCGGCGCATCCGGCCCTGAAGCGAGTCATCAGTCGCATCTTCCAATCCGGCGGTGTCAATCACGGTAAACTTGAGATCGCCGAGCTTGGCCTCTCCTTCGCGCAAATCGCGCGTCACACCGGGCTGATCATCCACCAAAGCAAGCCGTTTCCCAACCAGACGGTTGAAAAGGGTTGATTTGCCAACATTGGGACGGCCAACTATGGCCAAAGTAAAGCTCATTCTAAAAGCGCTCCAGTCGCGGAAAGCCGCACCTATCCGAGTTTCAGATCAACGGAAAGCGAAAAGTTGACCCTTGCCGCTCACAACAAACATCATCCCCCCGGCAAAAACCGGGCTTGTTGTGGCCCCACCGGGGATTTCGCCGGTGTGAAGCAGCGCGCCGTTTGTCGGATCAAAGGCGCGGATCAGACCATCATTGGAGGCCACATATAAGCGCCCTCCTGCAAGCACGGGGCCATAATGTGCAAAGACAGTGGCCTGACGCTTGGGGCGTTCCTTGGTGAAAAATGGCAGCTTTACGCCCCAAACCCTCTCGCCGGTGTTTGCATCCAGCCGGACAAGCTCGTTTGCATCAGAGACCAGAAAAACCGCCTCCCCGACAACCCAGACCGGGCTCATCGGGCCTTCTTCTGCGGTCCAGAGGCGCGCGCCGCTCTCCACATCCAGCGCAACCATCCGGCCAGAGTGCGTGCCCGCGAAAATGCGCCCGCCCGCGATAACAGGATCGCCGGTGATATCGCTGATCCGACTGCGGGTAAACCCGCGCCGCTGGCCAGAAATCACCGTGTCCCAGACCCGCAATCCGCCTTGTTTGAAGGCCGCCTGCAATTCATTGGACCCAAAGGAAAACACCGCGAGACTGTCCGAAACAGCAGGGGCCGCGCCGCCCAGAATGTTGTTTTTATCCGCAGTTGACCCCAACTGCCACAAGACACGCCCGGTCTCGGCGCTGAGCGCCCAAGCGGTCGCATCCCCCGCCACCAAATAGACGATCCCGTCGCGCACGGTCGGCATCCCTGTGCCGGCGGCTTGCAACTTTTGCTGCCAGAGCTGTGCGCCGCTGTCGGCGTTGAGCGCTGTCACGGTTCCAAACCCCGAGGTCACAAAAACCACACCCTCTGACGCGGCAATCCCGCCGCCCGTCGCATCGCGGCCCGCGTCTCTCTCGGGCACAAGGCTCACGCTCCAAACGGCATTGCCCGAGGTTGTCGTGGCACTGACGCGCGCCTCAGAATCCAGCGTGAACAGCTTGCCGTCATAGACCACAGGCTCGGAGGTGATCCGCCCAAAGCGGCTGTCACCCGCGCCGATATCCACATTCCAAACCGGCACAATCGCGCCGCTGTAGGCCGGGTGCTGGATTCGGGTCTGCGGGCTGTTGTGGCGCTGAAGCCAGGCGGTGTTGGTCTGCTCGGCAGCCAACGCGACGGGCGCACTGCGGTTCTGCGCAAGCGGATCACGCACCACAAGGCTTGAGTCGCTTTCCTCGGCGCGCAGGTTTTCCCGCTTGCCCGCCAAAATGGTTTCCGGTTCTTCACAGCCCGTCAACGCCAGCAAACACGCGGCACATAAAGCGACAGATCCTAATCTCGGCAAATGTTTCTTCATCGCGTTCACCCTCCGGCCTTTTTTCAAGGCCTCTAAGCCCATTACTCGCCCGGCGTGTCTGTCACGTCCGGAACAGTGCCCCCAAGCGCAACAATGAGCTGGCTCGCCCGGCGGCGCAACCCGCCCGAGGCCTGCTCAGTCTGAACGATGCGTGACAAGGCCGCAATCGCTTCTTCGGTGTTGCCCTGCTCGATCAAAATCAGAGCAAGCTGCTCCTCAGCCAGGATTTGAAGGTTCGGATTGCCGCCAATCAAAGCCTCATAGCCCGCCTGACGCTCTGTCAGGTCCAGATCCTCTGCCTGCAAAGACAAAAGCTTGAAGCTGGCAACCTGACGGTAAATGATCGGTGCCTCACTGTCGTCTGAAACCGCCTTGAGCGTTTGCTTGGCGCCGTCCAGATCGCCCGCTTCGATCTGTTCTTTGGAGGTCAGCAGCCCCAAAAGCGACTGCGCCCCCGCGCCACTGGCCTTTGCCGAGGCCAAAGCCGCAACACGCGCCGCAGGCTCGTCATTCTCCAAAGCGCTCAAAATAGCATCGCCGAACGCCTGTGTCTGCGCCGTGAGCTTGGCTTTGCGATATTCGTTGAACGCCGCACCCCCAACAACAATCAGCACGGCACAAACGGCGATCCAGCCGTAGCGCTTCATCCAGGCAAAAAGCCTGTCACGACGAACTTCTTCGGTCACTTCCTCAATAAAACTGTCGGTATCGCTCACGCCTTGGCCCTCTTGCTTTTGCTCCTCTTACAGCCTTGGCTGCCCAGTGCCAAGACCTGCCGTCACAGAGCCGATATCTTCCGCGCCAGCGCGCCCGAGTGCGCCGCATCCCGCGCCAAACTGAACTGGACAGTTTAGCAAAACTGATCTATTCAAACTCTGGGTTCGTATACCCGCCCAAACGGCTTGATATGATAGCCCGATACCTAACAAAGAGGCGCGCAATGCGGTTGGTCCCCCTTCTCACGGCTATTCTGGTCACAGTCTTTCTCTTCTTTCTCGTCGCCGAGCGGGAGGCCCTTCTGAGCTTTGCAAAAGGCAGCGACGCCACGCGCGAAGCAGAGGTCCAACCGGCCCTCTCAGCCGAAAACGACGAGGCCACGCGCCAGCGCGTCGGAGTCATCGCCATGCGCTCCACAGCTCAGGAAATAGACAGCGCCATCATACTGCGCGGCCAGACAGAAGCGGCCCGCGATGTAGATGTGCGCTCAGAAACATCGGGATTGGTGGTTTCGGAGCCTTTGCGCAAAGGCACATTTGTCCAAGCCGGCGAAATTCTCTGCCAGCTCGATGCCGGCACACGCCGCTCAAGCCTCGCCGAAGCCGAGGCGCGTCTCGCCGAAACACGCTCTCGCATTCCACAGACCGAAGCCCAAATCCCGCGCGCCGAAGCGCAGCTCGAACAGGCCAAAGCACAGCTTGAGGAAGCCCAGATCAACGACAACGCCGCCCGCAAGCTCTCCAAGGGCGGCTTTGCCTCGGATTCGCGCGTTGCCAGCGCGGCAGCGGCCATTCGGGGCGCGGAGGCCGCGGTCAAATCTGCCGAAGCGGCCCTCAAAACGGCGCAATCCGGAATGCTGGCGGTGGATGCCGCCATCGAATCTGCCCAAGCCAACGTGGCCGCCTCGCTGAAAGAACTGTCGCGACTGGAGATCAAAGCCCCCTTCAAGGGGCTTCTGGAAAGCGACACAGCCGAGCTGGGCGCGCTCATCCAGCCGGGCGGCGCCTGCGCCACCGTGATCCAGCTTGACCCGATCAAACTGGTCGGCTTTGTGCCCGAAGCACAGGTCAATCGCGTCAAGGTCGGGGCCAAGGCGGGCGGTCGCCTGACAACAGGCCAAGTGCTCAGCGGAACGGTCAGCTTTCTGGGCCGCAGCGCCGATCCGCTCACCCGGACCTTTCGCGTCGAAATCGAAGTTCCAAACCCGGACCTGAGCATTCGCGACGGCCAAACCGCCGAAATCCTGATCGGAGCCGAAGGGCGCACCGCCCATCTTGTCCCCCAATCGGCCCTGACGCTCAACGACAGCGGCCTCTTGGGCGTGCGGCTGGTTGACGAAAAGAGCAACGCCGTGTTTCAAGAGGTCACGCTCCTGCGCGATGACATCAAGGGCGTCTGGCTGACCGGTCTGCCCGAAGACGTCGATATTATCATCATCGGTCAGGAATATGTGGTCGATGGTGTGCCCGTGGCAGCAGATTATCAGGACATAGCACAATGACAGGTTTGGTTGACTGGGCCGCATCCCGCGCGCGGATGATTCTGGCGTTTATCGTCCTGTCTTTGCTGGTCGGCGGCTTTGCTTACGCCAATCTGCCCAAAGAGGGCGAGCCTGACATTCAAATTCCGGGGCTGTTCGTATCCGTGCCCTTCCCCGGCATCTCGGCCAGCGACAGCGAGACCCTGCTTGTCAAAGTCATCGAAACCGAAATGGCCGATCTGGACGGCTTGAAGTCGATGTCGGCCACCGCGGCAGAAAACTATGCCGGGGTCTTCCTCGAGTTCGAATTCGGATGGGACAAATCAGCCGTCATGGCCGATGTGCGCGAGGCCATGAACGCCGCCGAAGCCGCCTTTCCGGACGGGGCCGAGAAATACTCGATCAACGAAATCAACTTTTCGGAGTTTCCGGTCCTGATCATCAATCTGACCGGCGATGTGCCAGAGCGCACGATGTCGCGCGTGGCCGAAGACCTCAAAGACAAAATCGAGAGTCTGGATGCGGTGCTTGAAGCGGGCATTGCAGGCAAGCGCGACGAGATGCTCGAAGTGCTGATCGACCCGCTCAAGCTGGAAGCCTACAATGTGACCGCGGGCGAGCTGATCAGCGTTGTGCGCAACAACAACCAGTTGATCGCCGCCGGCGAAGTCGAAAGCGCCACAGGCGCCTTTGCGGTCAAAATTCCGTCAAGTTTTGATGAGCCGACCGATGTCTATAACCTCCCCGTCAAGGTCAACGGCGACCGGATCGTGACCTTGGGCGATCTGGCCGAAATACGGCTGACCTTTGAAGACAGGCTCGGCACGGCGCGGTTCAATGGCGAAACCACGGTGGCGCTTCAGGTTGTCAAACGCAAAGGCTTCAATCTTCTGGATATGGCCGATGCCGTCAAAGCCGTTGTCAAAGACGCCAACGCAGAGTGGCCGCCAGAATTGCAATCTGCAGTTTATGTCGGCACCTCCAATGACCAGTCCCGCGTTGTTGGCTCGATGATCTCCCAGCTCGAAGGCTCGGTTCTGACCGCGATTGCGCTGGTCATGATTGTTATTCTCGCCGCTCTGGGCGTGCGCCCAGCCTTGCTGGTCGGCTTTGCGATCCCGACGTCTTTTCTGCTCTGCTTTGCGCTGCTGGCGCTGATGGGGGTGACGATTTCCAACATCGTGATGTTCGGTCTCATTCTGGCCGTGGGGATGCTGGTAGATGGTGCCATTGTTGTTGTTGAATATGCCGACAAGCGGATTTCCGAAGGCACAGGCCCGATGCACGCCTATGTCGAAGCCGCCAAGCGGATGTTCTGGCCGGTCGTCAGCTCCACAGCCACAACCCTCTGCGCCTTCCTGCCCATGCTGTTCTGGCCCGGTGTGCCGGGGCAATTCATGGGGATGCTGCCTGTCACGCTGATTTTCGTTCTCTCGGCCTCTTTGGTTGTGGCGCTGATCTATCTTCCGGTGATGGGCGGCGTTACGGGCCGCATGAGCCGCCTGTTCGGGCGCACCTCCGATCAGCTGCGCGCGGCAGCGCCTTGGTGGCTGCGCGCCGCCTTGGTGGCCCCCTCGCTCTACATCGTGTTTCTGGGCGCCATGCAAACGCTCAACCCCGGCTACCTCTTTGGCGGTGAACCTGTTTTTGACGGGGTGATGTCGCTCCTGCCCGGCGTTGTCCTCTTTATGCTGGGCTGCTTTGCCGCTTCGGTCACTCTGGGCGCGGCACAGATCACCTGGCGTAAAAAAGCCGTCGTTGCAGGGCGCCGTCGGACATATTTCGGCCAGTTCATCCATTTGATCACAGGCAATCCGGTTATGCCTGTTGTCTCTGTGGCGGCTGTGTTTTTCTTTGTCATGTCGGTCTTCGGATATTACGGAGCCAACAACAACGGCACCGAATTTTTTGTCGAATCCGAGCCAGAAATGGCCATTGTCTATGTCCGCGCCAGAGGCAACCTGTCGCTGGAGCAGAAAGACAATCTCATCAAACGCGCCGAGCAAATTGTCCTCGCCCACCCCGGAGTCGACAATGCCTTTTCCTTTGCAGGAGACAGCGGCCTCAACACCAACACAGGCGGCGCACAGCCTCCCAAGGATACGATCGGCCAAATCCAGTTTGAAACGATCCCCTGGGAAGACCGCCGCGATCGCCCCGACCTTGACGGCGATCTCGTCTTGGATGAGCTGACAACACAGCTGTCAGCCCTCCCCGGAACCAAAATCGAAATTCTCGCCGCCTCGCGCGGGCCGGCCTCTGCCAAACCGGTTCATCTGCGGCTGAAATCGGATGACTGGGACAGCCTGATCCGCGCCACCTCTCTCGTGCGCGAGAAATTTGACGCCACAGCCGGCCTCACCCTGCAAGAAGATACGCTCCCCCTCCCCGGCATCGACTGGCAGCTGGATGTCGACGTTCAGGAAGCCGGCCGCTACGGGGCCGATGTCCAGACCATCGGCGGCATGATCCAGCTCGTCACCCGTGGCATTCTGCTCGATACCATGCGCGTGGACAGCTCGGATGAAGAAATCGAGATCCGGGTCCGCCTGCCCGAGCAAGACCGCGTTTTGAGCACGCTGGACACCCTCAAGCTGCGCACCCAAGACGGGCTAATCCCCTTGTCCAACTTCCTGACACGCAAGCCTGTCGCCAAACTCGCCGAAATCAATCGTGCCGACCAGATGCGATATTTCGATGTCAAAGCCGGCGTCGCGAGCGCCACCATGCTGCTGACCAACGCCGAGACAGGCGAAACCCGGCTGGTCGCGGCATCAAACTGGGCCGAAAACAGCGCCCTACAGGACCAAAGCAAGCGTGAGGGCTTCGTGGCCCTCCCCCTGACCCCGGCAAACCGGATCGAAGCCCTGACGGACTGGCTCACAGAAACCCCGCTGCCCGACGGCGTGAGTTGGGAATGGACCGGCGATCAGGAAGACGAAGCCGAAAGCCAGGCCTTTCTCAGCTCGGCCTTTATGGGCGCTCTGGGCCTGATGTTCATCATCCTGCTCGCCCAGTTCAACAGCCTTTACAACTCTGTTCTTGTGCTTCTGGCGGTTATTCTCTCCACCGCCGGCGTGCTCATCGGGATGCTGGTGATGGGCCAGACCTTCTCGATCATTATGACAGGCACAGGGATTGTCGCACTGGCCGGAATTGTTGTGAACAACAATATTGTTCTGATTGATACCTATCAGGAGTATTCCTCCTATATGCCGCGCGTCGAGGCGATCGTGCGCACAGCCGAAGACCGTATCCGCCCCGTTCTGCTCACCACCATCACAACCATGGCGGGCCTTGCGCCGATGATGTTCGGGCTGAGCCTTGATTTTATCAATGGCGGATATTCGATCGACAGCCCGACAGCGCTCTGGTGGAAACAACTCGCAACAGCGGTTGTCTTCGGCCTTGGTATTGCAACCGTGCTCACCCTCGTCTTTACGCCCTCCATGCTCGCCCTGCGGGTCTGGATCTCGACATATCTGAGCTGGACCGCCCGCGCCCTCGCCGCGCTCTCTCTGGGAAGCGCCAGCCGCGTCGCGCGCGATATGGCGCTGCAAACAGCAGCCCGCCGGATCGCCCCGCCGGAAATAATCTGGGACAGGCTCACCGAGCTGCCACAGAGCGCCGATCAACAGCCCTCGCGCGCCCCCGCAGCAGAGGCCACAGACCAGAGCGACAACAGTGACGACAGCGACAACAGCGGCGTCAAAGCCGCAGAATAAAGGGGCGCTGCCTTAGGCGGCGTCCTCGTCACTGCTCTGGCGCGCCCAGAGGCTGGCATACCGCCCCTTGCGCCGCAGCAGTGCCTCATGGGTGCCCTGCTCGGCGACTTCGCCGTCTTCCAGAACAACAATCAGATCCGCATCGGCAATGGTGGACAAACGGTGGGCAATGGTAATCACCGTGCGCCCCTCGCCGGCCCGTCTCAGCGCCGACTGGATCTCGCGTTCGGTCTCTGTATCCAAGGCCGATGTGGCCTCATCCAGCAACAAGACAGGCGGATCCTTCAGCAAGGTCCGCGCAATCCCGACCCGCTGCTTTTCGCCGCCCGACAGCTTCAGCCCGCGCTCCCCGACCGCGGTGTCATAGCCCTTGGGCAAAGCGGAGATGAAATCATGGATTTGTGCGGCCTTTGCGGCGGCGACAATCTCGTCCTCTGTCGCGCCGTCACGTCCATAAGCGATATTATAACGGATCGTGTCGTTAAACAGGACCGTATCTTGGGGCACCACGCCGATCACACCATGCAAGCTGTCTTGCGTGACATCGCGCACATCCTGCCCGTCAATCGTGACACAGCCTCGGGACACATCGTAAAAGCGAAACAGCAGCCGCCCGATCGTGGACTTGCCCGAGCCGGACGGCCCGACAATCGCAACAGTCGCCCCCGCCTCAACCTTGAGGCTCACCCCCTTCAAGATCGGGCGGGCCGCATCATATCCGAAAGTCACATTGTCGAGCACAACCGTGCCACCTGTCACTGTGATGTCTTTGGCGGTCGCGCTGTCTTGGATTTCGGCGGGCTGGCCCAGCAAGTCAAACATCTCGCCCATATCGACAAGACTTTGGCGGATCTCGCGGTAAACCGTTCCCAAGAAGTTCAAAGGCAGGGTGATCTGAATCATATAGGCGTTGACCATCACAAAGTCGCCCACCGTCAATTCGCCGCGCTCAACACCGAGCGCCGCCATGACCATCACCGCGATCAAACCCAGCGTGATCAAAAACGCTTGTCCGAAGTTCAGAAAAGCCAGCGAGGACGCCGTCTTGATCGCAGCAGATTCATAGCCCGCCATCGCCGCATCATAGCGCTGCCCCTCGCGCCGTTCCGCACCAAAATATTTGACTGTTTCAAAATTGAGCAGGCTATCAATCGCCTTTTGATTGGCGTCCGTATCCCGATCATTCATCTCGCGCCGCAGCTTCACCCGCCATTCCGTCACCGTGAAGGTGAACCAGACATAAAGCGAAATGGTGCCGACCACGACGGCAAGATACCAGACATCAAACAAGAAAAAGAAGATCCCCGCCACAAGCGCCAGTTCAAGAATGAGCGGCCCGACAGAAAACAGCAAAAACCGCAGCAAGAAATCTACGCCTTTCACCCCGCGCTCGATGATCCGGCTCAATCCGCCGGTCTTGCGCGTGATGTGATAGCGCATCGACAGCCGGTGAATATGGGTGAAGGTTTCCAGCGCAAGTTGGCGCAAAGCCCTCTGTGCCACAGCCGCAAACACCCCGTCTCTGAGCTGCTGAAAGCCGGCCGAGAAAATCCGCGCCATCCCATAAGCAACGGTCAGGCCAACAGCGCCCAGCATAAGATCAGACAGCCCCTCTCCGGAGAGCGCATTGACAGCGTCGCGGTAAAGAACAGGGGTATAAACCGCAATCAGCTTTGAGAGCAGCAGCGCCGCCATGGCAATCGAGACCCGGCGTTTGACCCAGCTTTCCCCCTCGGGCCAAAGATAGGGGGTTACACGTTTGATCGTGCGCCAGCCGGAGGCGCGCTCTTGTTTTTGGACATCACTGCTCATTAGACCCTACCTCTCGCCCGTAACGGCGCAGAGATAATCCCCTTTCAAGCCGATTGCCAGCCGTGCTCACTCGGGAATATCAAAGACTTGACCGGGAAAAATGAGATCGGGGTCGCGGATCTGGTCTTTGTTGGCTTCATAAAGCTGAACATAGAGCTGGCCCTTGCCGTATCTGTCCCGCGCGATTGCCCAAAGCGTTGCGCCGGGCTGAACCGTCACAAGCGTTACGCCGCCTTGCCGCACAAGATTGTCCGGCTCTTCCCGCTTGAACGGCGTCTCAACACGGCTCGTCACCTGCCCTGAGGCATCAACCTCATCAACGCGCAGCGTATAGACCCCGGTTTCCACATCAGGCAGATCTGAGCGCCACTGGCCATTGGCCTCGATACGGTCGGTTTTGATCGGACGGTTGTCGAGATAGACCCGCACAAAGCCGTCCGTGGCCGCGCGGCCCGAAAGCTGCACCTCGCCACTGTCAGAATAGCTGATCGTGTCCAGCGCGACCTGGCTCATCACATCCGGCGCAGCGGCGGCCTGTAGCACGGTGACGCCATCCTCCCCCGCCAACAGAACCGCCACAGGCGCCTCTGCTGTCTCTTCGGGTGCCACACTGTCTGCCATACTGTCTGCCACATACTCTGCCCCATCGCTTTTTTTGGCCTGAAGCGGGGCAATAATGATCGTATTCTGGCTTTCCTGCCCGCTGGTTTTGCCTCTCAGGCTCAGGACACGGGCGTCCGTATCGGCCAAAAGCTCAGCAAAAGCAACAAATTCGCCGGTCGTGCCCGCCTGCACTTCGAGCAGCAGCACCCCGTCCAGCAACACCTCCACAATCTCTCCGGGCAAAGCCGCCCCCGCAATCAAGGTCTGCCCATCCGGCTCAACCCGCGCCACATCAAACCGCGGCGCAAGCTCATCTGAAGCGGCCGCAGACACAGCCCCGTCTTGCGCTTTGGCCTCGGGCTGGGGCTGATCTTTGGGCTTGATAACAAGCTCTAGCTTTGGCTCGGGCTGCACTTCTATAGCCTTGTTTTTATAGACAAAACCAATCCCCGTCAGCCCCAAAACCACAGCCACAGTTGCGGCCAACGCGGCCCCGTTACTCGCCATAAAACCTGATAGTTTGCTCATGGAGGTCCCCAATATTCCATACCGCCCGTGCAGCGGGTTGAGCGACCATAGCAAGATGGGTAAGAGTGGTCAAAACAAGTCCGTAAACAAACTCTTAAAAGTGAGGCCGCCATGCAAAACCGCTCTGTCTGTGTCTATTGTGGATCACGAGAGGGCGGGTCTGCCGCCTATCTTGAGGCCGCCAATGCGCTTGGAACGGCCTTGGCGCAAGACGGCTGGCGGCTGGTCTACGGGGCGGGCGATATCGGCCTCATGGGCGCCGTCGCGCGCAGCGCCCAAACAGCGGGCGGCAAAACATTTGGCGTTATCCCGACCCACCTCATGCAAAAAGAAGTCGGAAAAACCGATCTGACAGAGTTTATTATCACTGAAAATATGCACGAACGCAAAAAAGTGATGTTCATGAATGCCCAAGCCATTGTTGTCTTGCCCGGCGGCGCAGGCTCTCTGGATGAATTCTTTGAAGTCCTGACCTGGGCGCAGCTCGAGCTGCATCAAAAGCCTATTCTTTTGCTCAATGTCGAAAACTACTGGGGCCCTCTGATTGCTCTGATTGATCACGTGATCAAGGAAGGCTTTGCCGACCCGAGCCTCAAAAAGCTGTTCACGGTTTGCTCAAACGTAAACGAAGCGAGCGCTCATTTGCGGCGCGCCTTTTCCTGAGACAGGCTCGAGACCGAATAAAGCGCCAAACCCGCCCAGATCAGCGCAAAAGCAAGCCCATGCCAAAACCCGAAAGGCTCGCCAAAAATGACAACAGCACAGAAAAACTGGGCGGTCGGGTTGATGTATTGAAGCACCCCGACGGTCGAGAGCCTGTTACGTTGTGTGGCATAAGAAAATAAAATCAGCGGCGTCGCCGTCAGGGCGCCAGAGAAAACAAGCATGGTGTTTTCCCAGGCCGCTGTCCCAAAGTGCCCCTCCCCGCGCATATGCACAACCGCCAGAACAGCAATCGCAACCGGCACAAGCACAGCAACCTCCCCCGTCACCGAGACAACCGGCCCCGCGGTCAGCCGTTTTTTAACCAAGCCATAAAGGCCAAACGATCCCGCCACCACCAATGCAATCCAAGGCGCAACACCAAGCCCATAGGTGAGAAGCGCCACCGCGACAGCAGCCAGACCCACAGCGCCCCACTGCAAACGCGTCAGCGCCTCGCCAAAGACAACACGCCCGATCACAACAGCCACGAGAGGGAAAATATAATAGCCAAGAGCGGCCTCGACAGCATAGCCGGCCTGAATGGAAAAAATGAAAGCAAACCAGTTGAGCGAAATCATAATCGCCGCCAAACCGACAACAAACCCGCTCTTACAGGTTGAAAACAAAAGAAATAATGCCTGAAGACGGCCCTGTCCTGCCAATATCACAGCAAAGATCACGAAAGACCAGATGGTGCGATGCGCCAGAATTTCGATCGGCGGGATATGGGAGAGCACCTTATAATACAACGGCGAGAACCCCCATATTAGGCAGGCCAGGATCATTGCGAGAACGCCTTTTGCACTTTCGGTCTTCATGTCGTATTTTCGGCTTTCTGGGGCTTGCTGTGTGGTGGCCCACTTAATTAAGCGTAACCAGATTCAATTGTTGGCGAATTTTCAACTCGTTGTTATCGTTTACACAGATCAGACAGGACACTGGTAAATGCGACACACTTTGCCGCTTGCGCCCCAATTTTACGTAACAGCCCCCCAGCCTTGCCCCTATCTGGCAGACAGGATGGAGCGCAAGCTGTTTACATCGCTTCAGGGCGAAACCGCCCAACAGCTCAATGACGGCTTGTCCCGTCAGGGGTTTCGCCGCTCTCAGAATGTCCTTTATCGGCCCTCTTGTGCCGATTGCGCCGCCTGTTTGTCAGCGCGGATCATCACAGCCGACTTCCAGCCGAGCAAGAGCCAAAAGCGCGTTCTGAAACGCAACCAGCGCCTTGAACGCCACGTCAGCGCGCCTTGGGCCACAGAAGACCAATACGAGCTGTTCCGGCGCTATCTTGACAGCCGACATTCGGATGGCGGCATGGCCGATATGGATGTCTTCGAATTTGCCGCCATGATCGAAGAAACCCCGATCCGCTCGCGGGTGATTGAATATGTCGACACAGACACCAAAAAACTTGTGGCCGTCTGTCTGACAGACGTCCTCAAAGACGGGCTTTCCATGGTCTATTCGTTTTTTGATCCGGATTATGAAAAGCACTCGCTCGGGACATATATCATTCTGGATCATGTCGAGATCGCCCTTTCTGGCGATTTGCCCTATGTCTATCTCGGATATTGGGTCCCCGGCAGCCCGAAGATGGGCTATAAAGCCAATTTTGCCGCTCTGGAAATTTACAAGCAAAACGAGTGGCGCGCGATTGGTCAGGCCTCTGACCATGAGGCGGACACCCACCCTTTGTCCACCGCTCCGATTGCCGAGCAGGTCGCCAATATTTCTCTCCCCGATCTGCCAGCCCACCGCCTCAAGCCCTGAGCGAGCGCAGAGATGGGCGCCGCCACTGAGGCGATCAGCTCGCGCCAGATGCGGCCCATTGCCGCCCTTTTTCGATTTTCTGTCAAAAACAGAGGGCAATGCGCAACTATTGAACAAAAAACCTGCCCTCAGGGTTCGATTATTCAGGTTTTGGCGGTTGACGCCCCGAGACAGCACTTCTAATGTCTCGCAAACGCAGCAAAAGGCACCCAGCATGGTAGAGCTAGTGGTCATCGTGAAGAAATGGCGCATGGGCCGGTAACGGACACCCTTAGGTAACCCCATGCGCCCCCGAAAATCGGGGGCTTTTTTATGCGTATAACGAAGATGGAATGGAGCTTGGATATGTCACGTCAAATGACCGGCGCAAAAATGATCGTAGAATGCCTGAAGGATCAGGGCGTGGAGGTCGTGTTCGGCTACCCTGGTGGGGCTGTCTTGCCAATCTATGACGAAGTCTTCCAACAAAACGGTATTCGCCACGTTCTTGTGCGCCACGAACAAGGCGCTGTGCACGCCGCCGAGGGCTATGCCCGCTCTACGGGCAAGCCGGGCGTTGTGCTCGTGACGTCCGGCCCCGGCGCGACCAATGCTGTCACAGGTCTGACAGACGCTTTGCTTGATTCTATTCCGATTGTTGTTCTGACGGGCCAGGTCCCGACATTTATGATCGGGACCGACGCGTTTCAGGAGGCCGATACCGTCGGCATCACCCGCCCTTGCACCAAACACAACTGGCTTGTGCAAGACACCGCCTCGCTCTCGGCGACAATCCATGAAGCCTTTCATGTAGCAACCTCGGGCCGCCCCGGCCCTGTGCTGATTGATATTCCCAAAGATGTGCAGTTCGCCTCGGGCGAATACACGCCCAAACAAAAAGCCAAAGTGAGCCGTTACCAGCCGCCTGTGAAAGGCGATATGGCCTCGATTGAGGAGCTGGTCGATGCGATCGAAAAGGCCGAAAAGCCCATCTTTTACACTGGCGGCGGCGTGATCAATTCCGGCCCGGCAGCCAGCCAGCTTTTGCGCGAACTTGTCGAGGCGACCGGCTTTCCGATCACCTCGACGCTGATGGGCCTTGGCGCCTATCCTGCTTCGGGCGACAAATGGCTCGGTATGCTCGGAATGCACGGGCTTTATGAGGCCAATATGGCGATGCACGGCTGTGATCTGATGATCAACATCGGGGCGCGCTTTGACGACCGCATCACCGGTCGCCTCGATGCGTTCAGCCCGCATTCCCAAAAAGCACATATCGACATTGACCCCTCCTCGATCAACAAAGTCATCCGCGTTGACATTCCGATTGTCGGAGATGTCGGGCACGTTCTGGAAGACATTCTCAAGGTCTGGAAGGCGCGCGGGCGCAAGACAAACAGCCCTGCGCTTCAGAAATGGTGGGGTAAAATCGAGGACTGGCGCAAGGTTGACTGCCTCAAGTTCGAGCAGAAAGGCGCAGTCATCAAGCCGCAGCACGCGCTGGCCCGCCTTGAGGCGCTCACCAAAGATCATGACCGCTATATCTGCACCGAAGTTGGCCAACACCAGATGTGGGCGGCGCAATACCTCGGCTTTGAAGATCCGAACCGCTGGATGACCTCCGGTGGTCTTGGCACCATGGGCTATGGTTTTCCTGCCTCGATCGGTGTGCAGATGGCACATCCCGACAGCTTGGTTATCAATGTCGCTGGCGAGGCGAGCTGGTTGATGAATATGCAGGAGATGGGCACAGCGATCCAGTTCCGCTTGCCCGTGAAGCAATTTATCCTGAATAATGAACGGCTTGGCATGGTTCGCCAGTGGCAGGAGCTGCTGCATGGCGAGCGCTATTCCCACTCCTGGAGCGAGGCGCTGCCCGATTTCGTGAAGCTCGCAGAAGCCTTTGGCGCGAAAGGCATTCGGGTTGATAACCCTGAAGACCTTGATGAAGCGATCAAGGAAATGATCGCTTATGACGGCCCTGTTATTCTCGACTGCCTTGTTGAGAAGCACGAAAACTGCTTCCCGATGATCCCGTCGGGCGAGCCGCACAACAAGATGCTCCTTGGGCAAGCCAGCACAAAAGACGCAATCGGAACAAGCGGCGCAGTGCTCGTTTGAGCCGCGCAGATCCAGCGAAAGAAGGAAGCACCATGTCTGCTCTCAAGATCAAAAAAGGCTCTAACAAACACTCGGCTTACAACCTGCGCCCGACCTTCAGCGACCATGTCGAATCGCACACTCTGGCCGTGGTTGTGGACAACGAAGCCGGCGTTCTGGCCCGCGTGATCGGGTTGTTCTCGGGGCGCGGCTACAACATCGAAAGCCTCACGGTCGCCGAGATCGACCATGAGGGGCATCGCTCGCGGATCACCATTGTGACCACGGGCACACCGCAGGTGATTGAGCAAATCAAAGCGCAGCTCGGGCGGATTGTGCCGGTGCATGAGGTTCACGATCTGACCGTGGAAGGCGCAGCCGTCGAGCGCGAACTCGCCTTGCTCAAGGTGGAAGGCTCAGGCGAGCGGCGCGTCGAGGCGATGCGGCTTGCAGATATTTTCCGCGCCAATGTTGTGGACAGCACGCTGGAGAGCTTTGTTTTCGAAATCACCGGCACGCCGGAAAAAATCGACGCCTTCAGCGAGTTGATGCGCCCTCTTGGGCTATCCGAAGTGGCGCGCACAGGCGTGGCAGCTCTGGCGCGCGGAAAAGTGCGGCACTAGACAGCGCCGCACCACAGAGCCGCACCTCAGAGCTGCGCGGGCATCTCGCCTGCGCCATGGCTTGGCCAAAGCGTAGCGCTCTTTGTCTCAAACGAGCGTTACGCTGACATGGCTTACGCCGTGCGCAGCTCTGGAAATTTCAATATATTACAAACACTTGCGCTGCGTTGCTGTGGGCTTTTGGGCTGTGCAGGCTGTGCCCCCTGTGGCAGCGCTGCGGGGTCTGTGCTGGCTTTCAGGCGCTCGGCAATCGCGGGCGCGTGCTGCTCGGCGATCAACTCGGGATTGCGCACAAGGCGCATTGTGGCACTTTCCAGAAGCTGAAACTCGATCAAATCGCCCGCGTCAAGGACCGGCCCGTCAAAGAGCGATGTGGCAGAACCGCCATAATAGGCCAGATCGCCATGGTCTTCACACCAGATCACAGCTTTTTGTTCGGCCGGATCACTCCAAAGAACAACACCATACATGGAAAACCCCAATCATTAAAAACACCCCGCGCCATTATAATTTTTGGGGAAAAAATTACAAAACGGAACTCTGTAAAGAGTGTCGCACGCTTAAAAATTGTGTCTTTTCTCACGTCAAAAGACGCCAACAA
>JAHBAM020000037.1 GCA_018500125.2 Roseobacter sp.
GTTGGAATTGCGCGAAACGCGCGCTATGAGGGGCCAAACAATGTGAGGGGCGCGGGCCTTGGACTGGTATTCTACGGTTTTTGAGCTGATTGATATGCGTTCGTTTAGCAATCTTTGGTTCTGGATTGCCCTCGCTGTCATGTGGTCGACGACCTCGCATTGGGTTTTGGGGGTGCCTTGGGACATGGTCTTGCGGGCACAGCGCGATGGCGGGCAATATGAGGACGACCTGTTGGATATTGTACGGATCAACACCAACCGTTTGCTGCATATTGGCAGCGTGTCGGGGCTGTGGCTTTTGGGATTTGCCTGTTTTTTCCTGACCATGCTGGGGCTTTTGGGCTTTGGCTATGGCTATGAATTTGCGCAGGCGTTGTTTTTGCTCGGGTTTCCGATGTCGCTGATCGGGGCTTTGTCGCTGTCGACGGCGCGGCTCATTCGCGAGGAAGACGCGGTCGGGGAGCGGCTGCACCGGCTGATGCTGCGCCAGCGTATGATCACCCAGGTCATCGGGATGATCTCGATCTTTGTGACGGCGCTTTGGGGGATGTATCAGAACCTGACCTATGGTGTGCTTGGCTGAGGCATGGGCATGGCAGGGAGAGAGCATATCACCGTGAGCGGTGCGCCTGAGGGTTTTGATGCGCAGCTTTTGGTGGCGGAGGCCGAAAAGGCGGGCGCGGTTGTGCATATTGCGCGCGATGACAAGCGGCTGGCGGCGCTGCGCGCGAGTCTGCAGTTTTTTGCGCCCGATCTGCCGGTGTTTGACTTTCCCGGCTGGGACTGTCTGCCTTATGACCGGGTGTCGCCCAACCCCGACATTTCGGCGGCGCGGATGGCCACTTTGGCGGCGCTCGTCCATGAGATGCCGCAGCGCTATATCCTGCTGACCACGTTGAGCGCGGCGATGCAGTATGTTCCGGCGCGCGAGGTCTTGCGGCAGGCGGCGTTCAAGGCGCGGGTCGGGGAGAGGGTCAACGAGGAGGCGCTGCGCAACTTTCTGGTGCGCATGGGGTTTTCCCAAAGCCCGACCGTCACCGAACCGGGCGATTATGCCATTCGCGGCGGGATCATTGATATCTTCGCGCCCGGCGATGGCGGGCCTGTGCGGCTCGACTTTTTCGGCGATGTGCTTGACGGGGTGCGCCGCTTTGATGCGGCCACGCAGCGCACCACCGAAACCCTCGGCGGTGTCGAGCTGGCGCCGGTCTCCGAGGTCTTGCTTGAAGAGGCCGCGATCACCCGGTTCCGCCAGAACTACCGCCTCGAATTCGGCGCGGCCGGCACGGATGATCCGCTCTATGAGGCGGTGTCGGCCGGGCGCAAACACGCCGGGATCGAACACTGGCTGCCGTTTTTCCATGCGCGCCTTGAGACGCTGTTTGACTATGTGCCGGGCGCCAGCCTGACGCTGGATGAGGGGCTGGACGCCAAGCGCGCGGCGCGGTGGGACAGCATTGTCGACCAATATGAAACCCGCAAGATCGCGCTCGCCGCGCGCGGGCGGATGGATACGGTTTACAAGCCGGTTCCGGCAGAGCAGCTATATCTGAACGATGCGGCCTGGGCGGGCGCGACGGCGCCCTTGCGCGCGCTCAAGCTCGTGGCATTGCCCCAGCCCACCGGCGCCGGTGTGATAGATGCCGGCGGGCGGATCGGGCGCAACTTTGCCCCCGAGCGCCAGCTTGAAAACAGCAATCTTTTCGGCGTGTTGAAAGACCATATCGAGGCCAAGATGGGCGAAAAGCCCGTGCTCTTGGCCAGTTACTCCGAGGGCGCGCGCGAGCGGATCGAGGGGCTGCTCCAAGATGAGGGCCTGTCGGGCGCGGTCAGCGTGAAAGAGGCGCGCCGCATTGGCAAGCGCGGGCTGCATCTTGCGGTCTGGCCGCTGGAGCAGGGCTTTGAAACGCCTGATCTGCTGGTGATTGCCGAACAGGATGTGTTGGGCGACCGGCTGATCCGCGCCCCCAAGAGCAAGCGCAAGGCAGAGAATTTCCTCACCGAGGCCCAGAGCCTGTCGGCGGGCGATTTGATCGTTCATGTCGATCACGGCGTCGGGCGCTATCACGGGCTGGAAGTTGTCACCGCTCTGGGCGCGGCGCATGAGTGCCTCAAGCTCGAATATGCCGAAAATTCAACGCTCTACCTGCCTGTTGAAAACATAGAACTGTTGAGCCGCTATGGCCATGAGGAGGGCTTGCTCGACCGTCTGGGCGGCGGCGCGTGGCAGTCCAAGAAGGCCCGTCTCAAAGAGCGCATTCGCGAGATGGCCGACAAGCTGATCCGCGTGGCCGCCGAGCGCGCGTTGCGTCGCGCGCCGATTATGGAGCCGATGCCCCACGCCTGGGAAGAGTTCGCCACCCGCTTTCCCTATCAGGAGACCGATGATCAGCTCAGCGCAATCGCAGATGTGTTGGGCGATCTTGGATCGGGCCAGCCGATGGACCGGCTGGTTTGCGGCGATGTGGGCTTTGGCAAAACCGAAGTGGCGATGCGCGCGGCCTTTATTGCCGCGATGCAGGGCGCGCAAGTCGCCGTGATCGCGCCGACAACGCTGCTGGCGCGCCAGCATTACAAGAGCTTTGCCGAGCGCTTTCGCGGCTTTCCCTTGCAGGTGCGCCCGCTCAGCCGCTTTGTCAGCGCAAAAGACGCCAAGCTCACCCGTGAGGGGCTGAAA
>JAHBAM020000064.1 GCA_018500125.2 Roseobacter sp.
ATTGCTATATCGAACGCCCCAACTTTGGCCGCGACTTCGGGAGCTACAAGACGGGCTTTTTGCACATCTTTAAAAACAACTGGCAGGAGAGCTGCCCGCGCCTGCTTATGATCAACGACAGTGTTTTCTTTTCTGCCGAGCGTATGCCGAAGTTTCTGAACGATATGATGACATCCGAAATTGAGGTGCTCGGCTCGACCGAGAATTACGAGATAGAATATCACCTCGGGTCGTTTTGCATTGCGATGTCGCAGTCTGTTTTGAAAAAACCGATATTCCAGAAATATTGGAAAAACTATCGTTTAACCGATGTGCGCCCCCGCGTGATCAAACGCGGCGAAATGAAGCTGTCAAAAACACTGAAAAAATGTATTTCGTCACCAACCCAATTTCGTGCACTTTATTGCTCTTCGTTTTTTCTGAGGAAGTTAAATGAGGATCCTGCACTCTTGAACTTTGTTGTTAGCAATAGCCGAACGTCTGATTTGACAGATTGGGAGCGCTTCAGCGCCAATTCTCTTGTTGAATTTTTACACGAACGCTTCTTGTATCCTGTCAATATGGTGGATTCATCATCAAACACTGATTTTCAAGTTAATGTTGAACTTGAAGCGGTTAACGAAGAGCACGTCATTCATGACGTAATAACTTTGAAAAAGTATATTTTCCGTCACGTTAAGAGTGATGAATATACGAACTCGAACATTTTTGACGACAGTATTGTTTCTGTAATGGCCCAGGTGTTTATGAACGGAAGCCAGATTCATCAAAACGCAAGTTCGTTGCTCTATCTTGGTCTGCCAATTGTTAAGCTTGATGGTATGTATCGTGGAATGTTTAACGTCTATGACATACAACGGATTTCACGTTTATTGGAAACTGTTGAAGCAGATCAATTACAACAAATCCTGATGGAACGCCCGTTTGGCGGAAGCACATTGATCGGGTGGAGGAAAGCAGCATTTATGAGTGGTTTGATTTGACGGAGAAAGCATCCGCGCCCCTGATCGTTTTTATTCACGTGCCCAAAACAACAGGGTCGACCGTAAATGCCTATCTCAAACGCTCGGGTGCTCGCGGCGCATCCCATGTTGAAGCCTGGATTGATGACAGCACGATAACGGCTGCAAAGCTCTTGGAGCTAGACTGGGTTTCTGGTCATGTGCCCTTTTCCAAGATGCTTGCTCGCATTCGCGCACAGTCGTCGCGTCCGGTTCTCCCGTTTACGCTTCTGCGAGACCCCATCAAGCAATTGATCTCTCATTATAATTGGTTGATCGAAATTTATCATCGTCGCGGCCGCTTTTACGAAGGGCACCCTGACCACATAAAAGAGATATCTGAGTCCATCCGTAAGTCAGACAACACCAGCCCCTCTCAAGTCATCACTCAGCTCAAGGCTTTTTCAAGGCTGTTTTTGAACCAGCAATCGCGAATTGTATTGAGTTCACATTCCAAGACCTTAACCAATGCCGAGTTTACGGAGGGCTTGAAAGCTTATGAGATGGTTGCGACAGAGGGTCAATTCTCTCATCTGATATATCAGATGACAGGGCGGGCCGAGAACGGTCGAATTCGGAAAAATGTCAGCAAGTATCATTTCGACCCCTCCGTCTTTGAAAGCGCAGAACTCCGTGCGTTTCTGGCAGAAAACCATGCGGCGGATATCGCGTTGTATCGCTATGTCGTTGAGCGCAACAAAGAGCTGTATCCGATGACCAATACCCTGCAGCGGACAAGCTGGTTGAGGGCGGGATGGCATCGAGCGGGAAACAGGGGCGCTATCTGAAACGGATTATCCGAAGGTGCCCACATCCGGCTCAACGGTTATGCGTTTCTATGACGCTGCGCAAGAGCAGCAAGATCGTATCAGGATCAATGCTGTAGCTGATAAAGTCTGCGCGCTTATCGGCATCTGCCAGAGCATCTTCTGTGAGAGCGGCTGGCACGGTTACGGCTCGGTAGTGTATGTGCTGGTGTTTTGGGAGCTTTGTGTTGAGGTGTAATACGCCCGGCCGGCTTGCAAAACGGGAAATATGCATTGATCCCGTTGCATAATTGGCAACGAAGGCATCACAACTCGCCCCGATCGCGACTTTCTCCAGTGAAGACTTGCCGATTACCGAGCTGGCTTTCACAGGGTGTTTCATCTGCGATATGATCCTTGAGACGATAGATTGGTCAGTCTCGATCTCTCGTGCATCCGCTCCGTTTGGATCAATTGGACTGGTCCAGCCATCAAAGACAACTTCCAGATCAGGCCATTCCTCAAGCAGGGTGTCGAGTATATAGGCTGTGCCCTCTTCCTGCTCTAGCCAGCTTCGTTTTTGCCCTATAATGCCCCACCATAATTTGAGGTGCCTTGCGGTTTTTTTGGTCTCCGGCTGCGGGTGTTTTTCCAATGCCGTTGCGCGCACGCGCTTGTTGACTTTTTCATTCAAGTCTTGATCTAGGCGCGAGTATGGAAGGCCAAGATGGCAATGGAACTCGCCATGGCTCAAGACCCTTTGTCTCAATGCCTTCGGCTCTGCTGTCTCAAGGGCTGGCGGGTCGTTAAACGCATCTGGCAGATTGATAAAAAACGAACCTGCGGAGCAGTAGATTTTGGGTATGCTGCCCAGCAGATTTGCCTCATCCAGAAGCTCGAAAGCGGGAACAATATCATAGAAGAAATGATAGGGGCGACCAAAGCCCGAGATGCCGCCGCCAAAGACTCTCTTTGAAGGGATTGCGCGGCGCTTCTGAGCCGCAACCCAATGTAAGCCCTCGGCAATGGCCCGAAGAGTTGCTGGCTCTGGAATATGCTGAATAAGAAGGGCTATCTCGCGTTTGGGAAAGAACACGGCGTCGGCAAACGTCACGTGTTGAAATATGATGAACGGCTCGCAGGGGCCGGAAAAAAAGAGAAGGTTCGTGCGCTGGTCAATATCAACACTGAAAGACGAACGGGCCTGCCCCTCGCAAAACGGATGGGGCACAGCGATGTGCCCTTCCTGCGTTGCTGTCTGTATCCAGTCCAACAGCGAGTTCGGGTTGGTCAGGGCGTTTTTGAAAGCACTAAAGAAAACACGCTCAGACGGCGATATGCTGCTCTGTAGTGCGGCAAAATTGGTGAAGGCAATCCCATTGGCCAAAATGGCATCAAGTTGGGGCACTGATCGCTTTTTGAGGTGTTTGGCCAGCCTGTGATCAAGCTGCCCCTGGCCTTCGCAGGCCTGAACCAGCGCCTCAATCGCGCGGTTATATGTTTCTATGGTGACGCTATCTGGCTCTGCCTTGCAACGAATAGTGCGCCAGAGTGTTTTCTCGCCTTTGGTCACAATATAAAGCTGGCCCTCCTGGAAGCTTGGTACACTCATCCGAAAGCCACAGCACAGGCGGGCGTCGCTGTCTTTCTTCAACACCGCCGAGATCACATCTGGGCGATCGGTGTTCAGCTCTAGGGTGTGATCTCCCTGATCCGTCTCAAGGCGCAACTGGAGCGGCGCGCCGTCTTCCTTTGCGCGCAAGACCCAACCGGCAAACATGATATTTTTCTCAAGCTGCAGGTCCCCGTCGCGCGGAAAGTCCAGAACGCCGGCCTGCACCTCCCCTGTCGTGAAGGGCGACTCATGGGTTTGGATATGTGTTGTTTTCATCTTCAGGCAACTCTTACTTGGGCAACTCGGTGATCAGAAACTTGTATAAAACAAACGAAGAAAATGCACGACAAACAAGAGAGTTTCAGTCCTATGCCTGTCTTGGCAGGCAAAGTCTCAAGCCCGCCGTGTCCCCCCAGATCGGGATGGGCGCTGGGGTGCGTTGTGTTCAGCCCTCCAACAGGTTTTGATGATTGCGCCACAGCAGCAAAATGCCCAGAGCCATCAGCGCGAGCGAGAGGACGAATGGGAAAACCGCCGACAAATACGCCCCTTCGTAGGAGGGGGCATACATTCCCTTGCGCAAAAATCCGACAACATGGATCAGCGGGTTCCACCACAGGATATCCTGAGCCATTTCGGGCATGGCGTCATAGGGGATAAACATCCCCGATATAAAGATCAGAGGCCGTGTCAGGATCTGCCATATCCGCTCCCAAACCGGAAACGTCATCATCACATAGCAATTTATGCAGCCAACGCCAAAGCCCAGCACCCCGCCCATAAGATAGGCCAGAGCGATCTGCGTATAGTCGGGGCTGATCTTGAGGTTCAGCACGACGAACATACCGAAGAACATGATATAGCCAACCAGCACATGGGTGAGCAGGTGCAAAAAGCCGCGTGCAATCAGCGCGTCTATGAAAGTCACTGCCGGATATCTTAACAAACTGCGGGAATAGTTTAGCGAGGTTGCGGTTTTGTTTGCGATGTCGTTGAACAACATGAATGGCAGATAGCCTGTCGCATAAAACAGCGGAAAGCTGTCTCCCAGCGGAGGAGAGCGCATGACAAAGGAGAAGATGGTGGTCAGGACTGTCAGCGCGAGCACAGGCTCGATGATGGCCCAAGCATAGCCGCCGGGCGAGCGCCCGTAGCTTGTCGACATCTCGCGCATGATCAAGGCAAAAACAGTGCGTCCGGTGCGGAATTTGCGTGCGCGCAGCCCGTCTTGTTCGAGCAAATCGTTTTCTGAAGGGGAGCTCATCGCTTCATATTCTCCATGTGATGGGAGATTGCATCTTCGACATTGTCATAGAGTGTCAGCGATCCGTTTTCGAGAACTGCGGCCTTGCTGCACATCTGGCGGATAACCCCCATCGAATGCGACACAACAATGGCACCGGAGGCGCCAATCCGCCGCTGGAACACATCGTTGGCTTTGACTTTGAACCGTTCGTCGCCGACGCTTGTGACTTCGTCAACGAGGTATGTATCAAAGCGGATTCCCATCGAAACGCCAAACGCGAGCCGCGATCTCATGCCTGAAGAGTAGGTTCGAAACGGCATATGATAATGTTGGCCAAGCTCTGCGAACTCTTCCACAAAATCGCTGAGCATATCGGTGTCCACGCCATAGACCCGCGAGATAAACCGCACGTTCTGCGCGCCTGTTAGCTCGCCATGAAAAGACCCGGCAAAGCCGACCGGCCATGAGATTGTCCCGTCACTCCAGATCCGCCCCTGTGTCGGCTTCTGGTTGCCGGCAATGAGGTTCATCAAGGTCGACTTCCCCGCGCCATTGCGCCCCAGCAGGGCAACAGACACCCCTGTCGGAAAAACAGCATTGATCCCGCGGGCAACAGTCTTTTCCTCGCCGCGCGTCCGATAGGTTTTCCAGACGTTTTCACACACAATCATGGCTCACCGGCGGTCCCGGATGCTGTAATAAATCAAAAGACCAACCGACCAGAGCAACGTCACAAACAAAACCACAATAAAGAGTTTTATCGGGCGCTGCGGATAGGTGCTCTTCTCGGCGATGGTCGGCTTCACATGGGCAACGAGATAGCGGGCCTTCCGTTTGGCTTCTGCCAATGACGCATTATAAGCCAGCAGCGACGAGCGATAGGCCTCCTCAGAGAACAGCAAATCGGAGGCCAATCTCTCATAAGTCGCAAACAGGGTGGCATAATCTGCCCCGCCAGGCCCTTGGCCGCCGTAACCGAACTTGTTTTTTTCGATATCAATCTGCGCCTGAAGCGCGTCAATCTTGCGGTTCACCTCGCTCACACGGGGGTCGTCCAGCCCGGAGGTCCGTGTGAGCAGGTCGCGCTGAATAAAGCTCTCGGCCTGCTGCACCTGTAGCTGTGTCAAAATCCGCATTTGCGCTTCAAGAGTAGCGTTCGGGTCAATGATCTGGGCTTCGAGGCGGAAACTGGTCATGGCTTTGCGCGCCGCCGCGAGGCGGTTTTCCGCGGTTTCAAGCTCGTCCCGGCTAAATCGGGTCGCATCCTCATGCGCCTCGTCTGACAGACGGTTGATCAGCTGCCGGTTTGCCTCATAGATTGCGAGGGTGATCCGGTTTGAGGCCACGGGGTCGTAACTGCGGACTGAAAGCGTGACGATCCCGTTCTCGGACTGGGTGAGGACATGGCTGTTCCAATAGTCGAGCAAGTCTTCAAACTGCCCGGAGGGGTCAAAGGCAAACAGAAAATCACTCGGCCATTGCGCCGAAAAAACGCGCCTCAAGTCTATGTCCTCCTCAAGAAGGCGCACCAGATCGCCACTGGCGATATATTGCGTGAGAATATCCACATCACTTGAGCTGCTCCCCGTGATCGAGGACAGCCCGCCAAGCAAATCTGTAGCAGACTGCAGACTCTCGGTGCGGACAGAGAAAGACATACTCGAAATATACTGATCCCTTGCGAAGCCCCAGAGATAGACCGCCGACATCAGCATCGGCGCAATAACAATGACCAGAAAAGAGACAATGACCCGATAATGTCGGGGCTTCATCTGCGCGGGTCCAGCAATCTCCACAGTTTCATTCATGCCAACGGCCTTACCCTATACCTAAATTTACCTTCATACTCACGAACCGTTAAGAGCCACCTAACCGCAAGTCACAAAACCCATGTGATCTCTTTGCCTAAGACAAAACCGGGTTAGAGTAAACTGAATGTGGCGCTGCACCGCCTGCAAAATAAACGACAACTTTCTAGCGCCTCAAGTGCCAAGCTGGCCTTGGATTTCCGATGAATGCCCTCTGCTCCGTTGTTAAGGCCCCTTTAATGGATAGTGGTGTTGATAGTTTGAAATGAGGCCTCTATTGTCTCCAAGGAAATAAGGATTTTGGATTGTTGCCCGGAAATCCTAAGGTGTGAGAGCAAAGAGTATAACTATGGAGGATGCCTTTTGATGCCCGCTGAAAAATAGCGCGAAAAGGCTCTCAATACCGATAGTCCCGCTCGAATGCTCTCAAGGTTTGGAGCGTAGATTACAGTCGGTTTTTAGCCGGTTTGGGCCTGTCTTGATGGGCCATTTTTACAAGTAAGTTAACGAGTATACAGTATGAAAAAACAAGATTTGCCCTCACTTAAGCTATTGGACTGCACGCTGCGCGACGGCGGTTATTATAACAATTGGGATTTTTCGCTAGAAGAGGCCCAGGATTATATCGACAATCTGGCACGCGGTGGTGTCGATATTATCGAAATCGGATTTCGGTTCACGCCCAAGGCCGAGTTCTTGGGGCCTTTCGCCTATACACGTGAGTCATTGCTCAAAAAGCTGCATCTGCCCGAGGGCGTTCAATTCGCGGTCATGATCAATGCCTCCGATTACCTGTCCGCGACTTGGGAGCAAGATCTGAAGGCTGCTTTTGTGCGCGAGAAAGACAGCGCAATCAGCCTCGTGCGCATCGCTGCGCATATTGGTCAGGTCGCCGAATGCGATAAATTGGTCGAATGGCTCAAGGCCGCGGGCTATGATGTCGGGCTTAATGTCATGCAGATCAGTCAGGCAGATAATACGCGGATCACAGCTTTGGTGGAGGACATAGAGGCACGTTTCAAACCCTTTGAGGCGCTCTATTTTGCAGACAGCCTCGGCAACCTGACACCAACAGATGTCACGCGCATCGTAAAGCTCTTCCGCGCGGCCTCCTCAAAGCCAATCGGGTTTCATGGCCATGACAACATTGGCCTCGGGGTCGCCAATTCTCTGGCCGCGATCGAGGCCGGGGCCACATGGGTCGATGCGACCGTGACAGGAATGGGGCGTGGAGCGGGCAACACCCAAACCGAATATCTGTCTCTGGAGCTGACCCACAAAGGACTACGCGCCTTCAATCTGCTCGATATACAGCGCGCCGCCACAGGCTGGCTGTCTCAGATGAAAAAGACGTGCCAGTGGGGGACCAATATTTTTTATTATGAGGCGGGCTTGCGTGCGCTTCATCCCAGCTATGTGCAACAAATGTTGTCCTCCAACCGCTATGAAGCCCTCGATATTCTGGTGATGATTGCCGCTCTGAGCGGAGGTGAAATGCCAACATCCTATCGGGCCGCGAATATTGATCGGGCACTTGCCGCACTGATGGCTGCGCCGGAGGGGCGTGACACTGTGGCTGACCGTTGGAAAGGCCGCCCCGTCATCTTGGTCGCTGGCGGTCCGCAGGGCGGGCGCCATTGGGATGCAATCGTTACATATGCAAAGGCGCGCAAGGCCATCATACTGGCCCTCAATCATATCAAAGGCAGAAGCCCGACTGATTTTGATGGTGTCGTCTGCATTCACCCCGCGCGCATGATGGCGCTGCTCAGTGATCGGGCATGGAGTGATTTACCATTGTATACCGCCCGTGACACATTGCCAAAAAGCGTTTGTGCCAAATTGGAAGCTCACGCGTCCATCACAGATTATGGCGTCTGCGTGTCGGATAACCACGGTTTTGAGGCCCGTTCAACAGGGTGCACGATCCCGACGCCAGAGGCGCTGTCATATGCTTGGGCGCTGGCAGAAGCCGCGGGGGCCTGCGAACTGATGTTTGCGGGGTTCGATGGCTATGACGGTCAATCAAACGCTTTTCGCCAGACCGATGCGCTGATCGACACGCTCAGAAAGCAAAGCAAGCTGCCGGTGGCAAGCCTGACGGCCAGCCACTACAGCGTGCCCCACATCGCCCTTTATTCGGAGTAAATCATGACAGATTACGCTGTAGTCATTCCTGCGCGTCTCGGGTCGAGCCGGCTTGCGCGCAAGCCGTTGCTCGAGATAGGGGGCAAGCCGATGATCATTCACACTTGGGAAAGAGGGATCGAGGCCGCTCCTGCTGAGCGGGTCTATGTGGCGACGGATAGCCAAGAGATATTTGATGTCTGCGCCCAATACGGCGCGCAAGCTGTGATGACCGATGTTGCGTGCCTAACCGGCACTGACCGGATCGCAAGTTTGACACAGACCCTGCCCCGTGACGTTTATATCAACCTTCAGGGCGATGAACCGATGATGCCCTCTGCCAACATCCGAAAAATCATCGAGGCCTCGCTTGCAGCCCCGGATAAAATTATCAACGGGTGGGCCTTCATAACGGAGGAGGATGAATTTCGGTCACGCACGATTCCGAAAGTGGTGATCCGGGAAGATGGGCAGCTTATGTATATGAGCCGTGCCAGCATTCCGGGGACGAAATCAGACGAGTTTATCTTCTCACGCAAACAGATCTGCGTTTATGGGTTCCCGCGCGCCGCTCTCCAGGCATTTGCAGCCCGCACAGAAAAAACCGCCCATGAAGAAGCGGAGGATATCGAAATCCTCCGTTTCGTTGAAATGGGGTGGGATGTGACGATGATCGAATTGTCGGGGGCATCAATTGCCGTTGATACGCCCGATGATTTGGAGCGCGTGCGCGCAAAGATGCTCAAGCCATGACCGTCCCGCAGGCTGTTATTTTTGACTGTGATGGGGTGATCTTGCAGTCAAACCGTCTGAAAAGCGACGCATTCGGGCGTGTTCTGGAAGGCTATGATCCAGCGCAGGTTACCGAATTTCTGGCATGGCATCGCGCCACGGGCGGCGTCTCGCGCTTTCACAAGTTTGCACGGTTCTTTCGCGATGTCCGGCGCGCGCCCGATTGGGAGGCGCTTACAGAACAGGCCTGCACGGAGTTTGGAACCCTGGTGTTTGAGGGGCTGAAAACTTGCACAACTGTGCCGGGTTTTGAAGCCTTGGTGAAAACCTTGCGCTCAAATTCTGTTGCGCTGGCGGTCAATACCGGCGGCGCCGAAGAGGAGGTCCGTCAGGTCTTTGAGGCGCGCGGGCTTGCAAAAGATTTTGACTATATTTTCGGCTCGCCAGCCACAAAAGAGCACAACATGGAAAAGTTGCGCGCCTTGGGTCTGGCCATGCCGGGGGCTGTTTATTTTGGCGATTCAAAGCTCGATTTCGATCTCGCAAGGACATTTGATCTGCGCTTTATTTATGTCGCATATGAAAGTGAATGGCCCGAAGGTGCAAAGACAGTCAAGGCAGCAGGGGCGCGTGTGATACAGGACTTTGGAGAGCTTGCGCCTCAAGGCTATTCCTTGCTCGGCTGATCAATAGCCCCAGCCTGTCATGAGTATCACTCTTGGCCCAAACCGGCCCGCGACAATAGCTATGCGCCATAGCCCGCTTGGCGCTAGGTCTTTGGGGCTGTTACGATTTGGGGAAATGGCGGACCGAGGAGGATTCGAACCCCCGACCCCCTGATTCGTAGTCAGGTACTCTATCCAGCTGAGCTATCGGTCCGTCGGAGGCAGGGATTAAGGCCTGCGCGCGCGCTTTGCAAGCGGGTTTTTGGAATAGTTTTGAACAAGCTGTCGTTTGTGGCGGGGTAAGCCGCCAAACGCCTTATGTTTCGGGGCAAAGACGGATCAAAAAACTTGTGCCGTCTTGATCTGAGCGTTCAAGGATCAGCTCTGCGCCATGGCCGCGCACAAGCTCTGCGGCGATGGCCAGCCCAAGGCCCGAGCCGCCTTTGCGCGCGCCGCCATGGAAGGCTTCAAACAGATGTTTGCGTGCCTTCTCGGGCAGGCCCGGTCCCGTATCGCTGACGCGGATCTCGACCAGCCCGTCGGTGGTGTTGGCGCTGACGCGCACTTCGCCGCTTTGCTGCGCAGTTTCAAGCGCCTGCCGGGCATTGCGCACAAGGTTGCTGAGAACGCGGTAAATCTGCTCGCTGTCAACTGTGACAGTCAAGGCGCGCGGGAGCGCATTGACAAAGCGGATCTCCTTGCCGCTGCCGGTGAGCTGCTCGGCCTCAAAGACCTCATCCACAATGTCGCTCAGAGTGACTTTGGCGAGCCGCGGCGCAGGTTCTTCGGCCTTGCCAAAGGCCAGCGTGGTTTCACACAGGTTGACCGCACGGCTGATCGAGCCGACAAGTTTAGGCGCCATGCGTTTCACTGTCGGATCTTCGCTCATCTCGATACGGTCGGTGAAGAGCTGTGCTGAGGTGAGGATGTTGCGCAGATCATGGCTGATTTTTGCAACAGCAGAGCCAAGCTGGGCGAGGCGTTCTTTTTGCTTGAGCGCACTGGTGAGCTGGGTTTCCAGCTTTTGCAGCGCTTCTTCGGCCTCACGCAATTCGGAGACGCTGGCAGAGGGCTTGATGATACGATGGGCGTCTTCGGGATTGTCGGCATAGGCCCGTATGTCTCCCACAACGCGTTTGATCGGCCGCACAAGCAGCAGCCGCACCGCCAGAAAGAGCAGCAGCGCCGTAAAAACAGAAATCACCGCCGACAGAAGCAGGATGCGCAGACCGTATTCTATCATGGCGGTGCGCAGCGGTTTGGTTTCCATCGAGATTTCAATCAGCAAACCGGCCTCGCGCACGGGGTTGCCGATCACCCGGATCACACGGTCTTGCGGATCAAACAGGCGCCGGGTCGCATCGCGGATGAGCACAAAAGCAGAGGCGTTGCGCAGATCATAGGTTGCATAGATCGGCTTTGGCATAGGCGACGACAGGATCAGCTGGCGCGCCTCGTTGCGCCGCAACACCACATTAAACACTTCGGCATTGCGCAAAAGCTCCTCCTCAAGATCGGCGTCAATCATATCATCCGCAAGCAGGGCCAATGAGGCGATTTGCCCGCGCTCAAGGCGGCTGAGCAAATAATCCTCGCGAAACCGTGCAATCGAGGGCACAAAAATCAGGATTTCAGCCAGCATCACGAAGATGACGGTCAATACCAGAAAGCGCCCTGACAGGGAGTTGAGCATAAGCTGTGAAACCTCTTACGGCAGGAAACGCTGAACTGCGCCCACCACTCGTTTCACCATGTTACTCTCAAAGAGGCGCGGAGAGAAATAGGCGCCTGCGATGCGCTTGTTGATTTCTGCGATGGTGGGGTAGGGCGCGACCATAGCTGCGATCTGGCTCATCTTCATGTTATTGGCGAGGGCAAGCGCCCAGGTGCAGATCAGCTCGCCGGCTTGATGGCCCACAATGGTCGCGCCGACAGGGCGGCCCTTGACGACCATCACTTTGATAAAGCCCTCGGTTTTGCCCTCGGTGATGGCGCGGTCATTGCCGGCAAACTCAAAGCGCACGACCTCGAGCTTGCGGCCATGGGCTGCGCGCGCCTCGGCCTCTGTCAGGCCGGCTTGAGCCAGTTCCGGGGCTGTGTAGGTCGCTCGGGGAATATGACGCTCCTCGGCCTTTGCAGGAAGGCCAAACAGGGCCGAACGGATCACCACGCCCGCGTGATAGCCCGCAACATGGGTGAATTGCAGCCCGCCCGCCACATCGCCAATCGCATAGACGCGCCGATTGCTGGTCTTCAGGTCTGCGCCCACTTTGATGCCGCCGCGCGTTGTTTTGATGCCCGCTGCCTCAAGGTTGAGCCTGTCTGTATTGGCCCTGCGCCCCACAGCAACAAGCAAATGCGTGCCCTTGAAAATGCGGCCATCTTGGGTCTCGATCTCGATCGCGCCGGCTGTGCCGCGTATTTCGGCGGCGAGGGCGTTTTCCGCAAGTGTGATGCCCTTGGCGCGCAAGCACTCAAGCACCACGCCGGCCGCCTCCGGATCATCCTTGCCCAAAGCTGTCGCACCTTCGATCACAGTCACCTCAGAGCCAAGGCGGCGGTGGGCCTGGGCCATTTCCAGCCCGATCGGCCCGCCGCCAATAATCAGAAGGTGAGCGGGGCGCTCGGCACGCTGGAAAAGGGTTTCATTGGTGTCATAGGGCACGCTCTCAAGCCCCGGAATCGGCGGCACAAGCGGGCTTGAACCGGTGGCAATCACGATCCGGCGCGCCTTGATTTCATAATCGCCCGCACTGACGATCTCGGGCGAAACAAACTCTCCATAAGCCTCGATCACACGCACGCCAAGCGCTTCAAAGCGCTCCACAGAATCATGTGGCGCAATGCTGTCAATCACGGCTCTCACATGGTCCTGAGCCGCCAAATAGGTCTTGGCGGTCGGCTGGCCCTTGGCATGGGCTGCCTTGGCCTGAGACAAAAGCGCTTTTGACGGGACACAGCCATAATTGAGGCAATCACCGCCCATTTTATGGCCCTCCAGAAGCACAACACGCGCGCCCATCTGGGAGGCACCCGCCGCAACAGACAAGCCGCCCGAGCCGCCGCCAATGACCAAGAGATCTGTTTTGATATGTTTCATGACGGGGTCCTAATGAAGGGGGCCTCAAAGCGAGGCTTAAAGAGTTTTGCCGCGCCCCAACATCTTGAGCACGATAGGAAGGGCGGCAAGAGCGGCGAGGCCGAGCAGTGGCAAAAGAACATGAGGCTCGAAAATAATGCCAAGATCGGGGCTTTCGCCGCGCGCGAAAACCTCGCCTAGCCCTGCACCGACCGAGGTATAGACCACGGCGCCGGGGATGATCCCGAAAAAGGTGCTGATGACAAAGCGCCTGAGCGGAACATCAAGAAAGGCGGGCAGCAGATTGGCCACAAAAAAGGGCACCGCAGGCACGAGACGGATCAAAAACAGCATCGACCACTGATTTTCAGTGATACCATCCTTGATCGCTTTGATCTTGCCGTCGCTCTCCTGAAGTTTGGCGCCCAACCGCGCCCCAAGCCCCCATCGTGCCGCCAGAAAGATCAGCGTCGCGCCAAGCGTTGCGCCCATGACGTTGAACAGCGCGCCGGGAAAGGTTGCGAAGAGGAAACCGCCCGTCAGGGTGGCGATGGTCGCGCCCGGCAGCGAAAAGCCGACAATCACGACATAAGCCATAACAAAGCTGACAACGGTCAGGCCATAATAAGAATCGCGAAAGGCCAGCAGGGCCTCGCGATTTTCGCGCAGGGCGTCAAAGCTGAGAGAGTCCTTCAAGAAAACCGCGCCCAAGACCGCCGCCAGAGCAATGCCGCTCAAGGGCAGCAGCCGTGCGGCCAAGGCTGCCTTGCTCTCTGTGCCGTGGGATGGGTTTGTCATGGTCCTGCCTTCTGTTGAGCGCCTTGAACCGCCTGCCTGCCTCTTACGGTCTGCCGAGCGCTTGTCGCCCACAGCTTGCGCAGGCCCGGCGCAAAACCCAAGGGGCCTGAGCGCGCCCTCACGCGGCCTTGATCAGATAGGCTTGTTTTTGTGATTTCACAGAGGAGATTTCAGGATACTGTAACAAAGTGAAGCGCTGGCCGCAGGTTTTTGTTGCAAAATCTGCCAAATCCTCACGCTACGGGTTTGACAGCCCCTAAAGCGCCCCCTATAGAGCGGGCTTCAAGTATTCACGAGGCATCCGAGCGACTCGCGCGCCTGCCTTATAAATCGGAGACGGAGCGATGAAGCGCACCTACC
>JAHBAM020000170.1 GCA_018500125.2 Roseobacter sp.
ACCCAACCCCCGACAAGGAGAACGAAGCCTTCCGCGCCTGGAAGATGCGTCCGAAGTTCGGGCTGATAATCTTTTGCGCTGTCACAGTCATAGGCATTCCTCAAAATCAATTCGTTACGTTTTGTCTGGTCTGTGTTGTCTGGTCTGTGCGATGATCGTCTGTGTCTTCATGAGCACCTGTATACAAGTGTGCCAAAACACATTTGATCTGTAAATGTTTTTTTCAAAAAAAATTTCCCCCCAATTGATTTAATAATTTTCTGTATACTTTACAGTTTCTTACAGTGTTGCACTTTGGCCGCTTTACCTGTATACAGGTGTTCAACTAGATAGAGCGCAACAGCACAGGGTCACATTCATGTTCAGACTTGTCGGACAACAAGCAAAGATTCTCAAAGCCATCAGGCTGGATATCTGCAAGCAACCGCCCTGCCAGTCGGTTGCCTTGTCCGAAAACGCTCTCGCCGCCAAATTTGGCGTCTCCCGAACCCCTATTCGTCAGGTGCTCCAGCTTCTGGCCCATGTCCAGCTCGTCGAGACACAGGCAGGCGTTGGCACACACAGCCTTGCACTGCGCCAAGAAGACCGCATCAGCCATCATGTGGTTATGGGCGAATTGGGCGAAGTGGCCGCGCGCTTTGCCTCGACAAAGCCGCTCAGCCGCCAAACCAAGCTTGAGTTCATGACGATCAAGAACCTCATGCAGATCGAGGAAGACCACTCTATCGACTTGATGCTGGATCTGTCCGGGCGCACCACTGATGCGCTCGCCAGAACGATCGACGATCCGATCCTGTGCTTTGCGCTTCAGGCTGCGCTGTGGCGGATGATCCGTTGGCGGGCCCATGATATTATGTCGGGCGAAGACGGCGCTTGGGCCTTGACCGAGCGCAATCTCGGGATGCTCGCTGACGCCGCCGTATCAGGCACAACCCAGGATCTATTGATGGGGATCAGCCAAGGCGCCAAACGCCAAGTTGCGGCGCTTAAGGAGTCGGCAACCGCACAGAAAACAGGCACATAGCGCCCCAAAATCCCGCCCGGCCCGCCATTTGGCTGCGAAAGCAGGCAAAAACACTTGATTTCTTGAACATATCAGCTAGCGTCTTGTCAGGTCTGATTGGCACAGATGTGCTTAGGGCCACCAGGCAAGCCAGCCCTCAGACGTGCGCTGGTTTGAAGTGTCACGGCCGCAAAATATGGTGTTTGCGCACCTTGCTGTTAGGCTGGTACCACGTTGGGGACGTTAAGGGCCCAACCTGACCGCAAATAAGATGCGGCCGTGACTCTCCACTCAAACAAAAACCCGAGCCAATATAATCGACCTGTTCGATACTCTGAAACAAATCTGTGCGATTTCTCATCGCGCTGCCGAAGCCTTAACTCGTGCATCCTTGAGCACGTGTATACATGGTCACACAACTATTAGGGTATGTAAACCGTTTAGCTAAGATTTTTTCTAAAACGTGAACAATACTACAAAGCCCAATTTTTAATTTGTATACAAAAATACAAAAACATATCCAGCAACTTTTGGTTGCATTCGACTGTAAAGCCTTCACACTCCCCCTATTTGCTCCCGTATCTTTGCCCGCATTTTCAATCTGTCGCCTCTCTCCTCTTGAGGACCGGTGATTTCCATGCGTATACAAGAACACGGATACGCAGGAACACATGGGGACGCACATAGAATGCATCGAATGGTAGGACATCAGGCGGAGGTTTTGAAAGCGATCCGCACAAAAATCTGCCTCTCGGATCCGCGCGAAGCCCTGTGGCTCAAGGAAACGGCCCTCGCAGACGAATTTGGTGTCTCCCGAACCCCGATCCGCCATATCTTGCAGGTTTTGACCAATGCCCAGCTTCTGGAAACACAGTCAGGCCACACCCAGACCACCGTTCTAATAGTGGAAGACCTGCCCAAACATTTTGAAACCTATGGCTCGATCTGTGATGTTGCGATCAGCGTGGCCAAAGAGGAGCGCGTGCCGCGCAAGACCATCCTCGACTTGATGTCGGTTCACAACAGCTTGCTGATTGATGATGACCGCTCGCCCGAAGCCTTTATCGACATATATGGCCGGATCATTGACGCGCTGGCCCATATGATCACCGACCCTATCGTCTGCTTTGCCCATCAGGCGGCCTTCTGGCGACTCATTCGCTGGCGCGTTCAAGAGGTCGCCGCTGGCATAGAAGGCTCATGGGATCTTGCGGCCTCAAACATCCAGACCGCAATCGACGCCGCCACCAAAGGCACCGAGCGTGATTTGCTCGAGATTTCGGGGCGCATGGGGCGCAGCCATATCGAGCGTATGATCGCCTATTACGAGATCGGCTAGCTGCGCAAGCAGGCCGATTTGAGGCTTTACCCCCGCTGTGGCCCACTTTAACCTCGGGCCAAACAGAAGGAAGCATCATGGCCGTCGGAACCAATATCAAAACCTATTTCAACGGCGTCTGGCACGAGGGCAATGCCCCGGTTATCAACGCCGCAGATCACGGAGCCTGGCTTGGGTCCGGGGTTTTTGACGGCGCGCGTTTTGTCAACGGTTTGATGCCTGATCTTGATTTGCACTGCGCCCGCGTCAACCGCTCGGCCGAAGCGCTCATGCTCAAGCCGACGGTCGCAGCCGACGAGATGGTCGCTATCGTGAAAGAGGGCCTCAAGTCCTATGCCGCCGGCGCCGCGGTCTATATCCGCCCGATGTATTGGGGGATCGGCGGCGATATCACAGCGATTGTGCCGAGCCGCGAAGAGACCGGCTTTGCCATCTGCCTTGAAGAAATTCCGTTTGCCGCAGACACCGCGAGCACGACACTGACACGCACCCGCTTTCGCCGCCCTGTGCTGGAAAGCGCTGTTGTCAACGCCAAGGCGGGCTGCCTTTACCCCAACAACGCCCGAATGCTCTCTGAGGCGCGCAACAAGGGCTTTGGCAATGCGCTGGTTGCGGACGCTATGGGAAATGTCGCCGAAACGGCCACGGCCAATGTGTTTATGGTCAAGGATGGCGAGGTGTTTACGCCCATCGCCAACGGCACCTTTCTCGCCGGGATCACCCGCGCGCGCCATATGTCAAACCTCAGGGCAGACGGGCTAAACCTGCATGAAACCGTGCTCAGCTTTGAAGATTTTCATGAGGCGGATGAGGTCTTTTTGTCCGGCAATATGTCAAAAATCACGCCCGTGACGGCCTTTGATGACACGAGCTATCAAGTCGGCCCGATCACCCGCCGCGCGCGGGAGCTTTACTGGGATTGGGCCGCATCTAACGCAGGATGAGCCATTGCACAGAAGGCGCTGTTGCGTCATTCTGCGGGGCGATGTGGGCCGATGAGGGAGGCTGAAGATGCGGAAGTTTCTTGTGGTGCTGGATGACAGCCGCGAATGCCTGAATGCGATGCGTTTTGCGGCGATGCGCGCGGCCAAGTCGGGCGGCGGTGTCGAGATTTTGGCGGTGATTCCGCCGGAGGAGTTCAACCACTGGATCGGCATTGGCGACATCATGCGCGAGGAGGCCCGCGAGCGGATCCATGCGCATTTTGAAGTCTTTGCAAAGTGGATGCGCGACCGTCAGGGCGTCGACCCCGAACTGGTCATTCGCGAGGGCGAACCGATCTCTGAAATTCTCAAACAGGTGCAAGCCGATGACGAAATCGGCGTGCTGGTTCTGGGCGCAAGCTCGGACAAGAAAGGCCCCGGCCCGCTCGTCACACAGCTCACCCGCAACGCGGGCTCACTTGAAATTCCAATCACCATTGTGCCGGGCGAGCTGTCGAAAGAACGCCTGCAAGCCATCACCTAATACGCTGAAAACAGGATATATTATGAGCGATCAAGATAAGAACGACGACAAAAAAGACGACGACAAGAAAAGCGGCAATGTCGGCCAAAAGCTGTTTGAAGCGCGCCAGATCTTGATCTGTGAAGCGATTGACCAGAAGATGGCGAGCCGTGTTGTGAGCCAGCTTTTGGCGCTCGCCGCCGACAGCGACGACGACATCACGCTCTTTCTCAACAGCCAGGGCGGACACGTCGAAGCGGGCGATTCGATTCATGATGTGATCCGGTTTATTAAGCCGCGGGTGAAGATTGTGGGCACCGGGTGGGTGGCTTCGGCGGGGACGCATATTTTCCTGGCCGTGGGCAAGGAAGACCGGGTTTGTTTGCCCAACACCCGTTTTCTCATCCACCAGCCCTCCGGCGGCGTGGGCGGCAAGGTGACGGATATTGCCATTCAGGCCGAGCAAATCGAAATCATGCGCGCCCGTCTGGCCCGGATCATCTCTGAGCAGACAGGCCAAGCACTTGAAAAGGTTATGAAAGATATCGAGCGTGACCACTGGATGGACACCAAAGAGGCGATGGACTACGGCATCCTCTCCAAAGTGATCACCCACGCCTCCGAGCTTTAAACCGCGCCATATCCCGACCCGAAAGGCCCGCTTCTGCGGGCCTTTTTTGGCGCAAACCGCTCTGAGGCCGCAAAAGGTAAAGAGTGTCTTTCGCGGGCGTTTTGGCCTGTTAAGACTTTTGCGATGGCTCAAAACGGGGGGGGTGAAAACCGTGCACAGGGCGTGCACAAAGCGTGCACCCCCCTCACAGGGCAAAGCTTAACGCT
>JAHBAM020000239.1 GCA_018500125.2 Roseobacter sp.
GATGTGTATAAGAGACAGATGCCACGCGGCTGGCGGGACATAGGCCCGCGAGCATTGACGAGCTCGCATATTCGATTGCCTTTCCTGTTGCGACGATGATTGTGCGTGGCGGGTTTGGCGCGCGTGAGATGGACGCGGCTGTTCTTGCAGACCAAGACATCATCCGCGTGAGTGAAGCGACAGAACTTATTGACGATGCGGAGATGACGGCGCGTTCGGTGGAGAAGCGCTGGGCGGCTGTGACGATTATTACCAAAGACGGCGCACGGTATGAGGCGGAGCCGCGCTCGGCGAGGGGCGATGTGGACGCGCCTTTGAGCGAAGACGAGATGCGCGACAAATTCCATATGTTTGCTGACCCCGTTTTGGGCCGTGCGCGCGCTGAGAAAATCAGGGCGCTATGTCTTCGGTTTGATGCTTTGGACAGCAAAGAGTTTGCGGGGCTGCTTGATTTGGTGCTTGCAGCCCCGTGAGGCTTTAGAGCAGGCCGTGCTCGGCGAACAGCGCCTTCATGTCGACTTCGGGACGCGGGCCGATGTGGCTGATCACCTCGGCGGCGCAGACATTGCCCATACGGCCACATGTTTCCATATCGCGGCCCGAAACGAGGCCGAAGAGGAAGCCAGCGGCAAACTGGTCGCCTGCGCCTGTGGCATCAACGGGGACGATCTTTGTAACGGGGATATCGGTGCGCTTGCCTTCATGCATGATGCTGACGCCATCGCCCGAACGGGTGCAGACGACAAGCGGACATGCGGCGGCGACGCGGGCGAGATCGGCCTCGAGATCATTGTCCTGATAGAGCGAGCGAATTTCGGCTTCGTTGCCGACGACGAAGTCCATTTCGTTCTCGATGAGGCTGACGAAATCGGCGCGGTGGCGCTCGACGCAGAAGGGATCGGAAATTGCGATACCTGCTTTGCCGCCAGCGGCACGGCAGGCGCGGGCTGTACGGATGAAGGCGTCTTTGCCTTTGTCTTTGTCAAAGAGATAGCCCTCAAGGAACACAACCTCAGCGCCAGCGGCAACGCTTTCATCAACGTCATCGGGGCCAAGCTCGGCTGAAATACCGAGATAGGTGTTCATCGAGCGTTCGCCATCGGGGGAAACAAAAATCATTGAGCGTGAGGTGGGCAGCTCGCCCCCTGCGACGGGAGCATTTACGAAGTCGATGCCTTCGCGTGTCATCGCGTCAGCGTAGAAGTGGCCTAGCTCATCGTCGCGCACGCGGCCTATGAAGCCGGTGGCGAGGCCAAGACTGCCGATGCCTGCGATTGTATTGGCAACCGAGCCGCCCGGAGTCTGGACGCGCTCGTCCATTGCAGAAAAGAGCTCTTCTGAGCGCTGAGTCTCGACCAGCTGCATGATGCCTTTTGCGATCCCCATCTCTGCAAGGAAAGTGTCGGTTGATTGGGTGATCACATCAACGACTGCGTTGCCGATGCCGACGACTTGATACTTTTTCATAGGTTCTTTTCCTCAAATTCACAGAGATCGCGGATGATACAGGTGGCGCAAAGCGGCTTGCGCGCTTTGCAATGGTAGCGGCCATGCAGGATAAGCCAGTGATGTGCGTGGAGCTGAAAGTCCGCGGGTATATTGTCTTCGATTGCGCGCTCGACTGCGTCGACATCTTTGCCAGGGCAAATCCCCGAGCGGTTGCCGACACGGAAGATATGCGTATCAACGGCCTGCGCAGGCATACGCCACCACATATTCAGCACGACATTGGCTGTCTTGCGGCCCACGCCTGGGAGCGAGACAAGCGCTGCGCGGGAATTGGGGACTTCGCCGCCATAGTCCTCAACCAAGATACGGCTGAGCTTGATGACGTTTTTGGCTTTGTTACGGAAGAGGCCGATTGTCTTGATGTGCTCAATCAGACCCTCTTCGCCCAGAGCCAGCATTTTTTCAGGTGTATCGGCAATTTTGAACAGTTCTTTTGTGGCTTTGTTCACGCCTACATCTGTGGCTTGGGCGGAGAGCGCCACGGCGACGACAAGGGTATAGACATTCACATGATCGAGCTCGCCCACGGGGGCGGGATCTGCTGCGTGAAAGCGGGTGAAAATCTCTCGGAGCGTTTGATAATTGAGTTGCTTGGCCATGGGGAAGGTATGCCCGCGAGAGGGGCGACAGGCAAGATATTGATTTGCGCAGGAAACGGGTCGCGGGGGGGCGTTCTGGAGGCTAGGGTATCAGCTAAGGAGATATATGATGAAGATGGATCAGCCCGAAGGGCGCTATCATTACCAACTTATGCGCCGTGCTTTGGAGGCGATTGACGCGTCTGAGGTGCCGCTTTCGCTTGAGGCTCTGGCGGGTGAGATGCAGATGAGTACGGCACATTTTCAAAGGGGCTTTTCCGCATGGGGGGGTGTGTCTCCCAAGCGCTATCAGCAGCATTTGCAGCTTGGGCAGGCGAAGCGGATGTTGAACGAGCGGTTTACCACGCTTGAAACAGCGCAATCTGTTGGACTGTCAGGCGGCTGTCTCTTATACACATCTCCGAGCC
>JAHBAM020000080.1 GCA_018500125.2 Roseobacter sp.
ATATGGATGGCCACTGGGGCCTCGTCGCCGGCCATGTCGATGCCGGCGAAACCTTCCGCGAGGCCATGGCGCGCGAAGCCGCCGAAGAAGCCGGCCTCGACCTCGCCCCCGAGGCGCTGAAGCTCGCCCATATCATGCACCGCAAATCAGACAGCGAGCGCGTCTCGCTGTTCTTCACAACCGATGCAGCCGCCGGCACACCGCAAAACATGGAGCCCGACAAATGCGCCGCCCTCCTCTGGCAGCCCCGATCGGCCCTCCCGAAGACCACAATTCCCTACATCCGCGCCGCCCTCGATCATATCGCGGCCGGCAGACAGGCGTCCGAATTCGGCTGGTAGCTTGCCCCGCCCCCAAATGCCGCCTATCTAAAGACAACAGCGATCCCAAGGAGACAGAAATGCTTAAAGGACTAGGCCAGCTCGGCGACATGGCGGGCATGATGAAAAAAGCACAAGCCATGCAAAAGCAAATGGAAGAGCTGCAAGACGAGCTGCACACCCTCATGGTCACAGGCCAGAGCGGCGCCGGCCTCGTCACAGCCACCTGCTCGGCCAAAGGCGAGCTGAAAGGCCTTGATATCGACCCGTCGATCTTCAATCCCGACGAAAAAGAAGTCGTCGAAGACCTGATCCTCGCCGCAATCAAAGACGCCCAGACCAAAGCCAGCGAAAAAGCCCAGGATGAAATGGCCCGCATCACCGAAAGCCTCGGCCTGCCCAAAGATATGAAACTGCCATTCTGACGCCCCTCCCCTTTTTTATTGCCAGAAATATCCCGGGGGGTCTGGGGGGCTGGCCCCCCAGCCTCGCCCCAATAGAAAGCCGGCCATGAGCAACTCCACCCGCGATATCGACGCGCTCATCGAGCTGATGGCAAAGCTGCCGGGCCTTGGCCCGCGCTCGGCCCGCCGCGCCGTGCTGCATCTCATCCGCAAGCGCGCGCTCCTGCTGATGCCGCTCGCGGATATGATGCACAGCGTCGCCGTCACCGCCCGCGAATGCCTGCGCTGCGGCAATATCGGCACCACAGATATCTGCGATATCTGCAGCTCTCCCAAACGCGCCACAGGCGAAATCTGCGTCGTCGAAGATGTGGCCGACCTCTGGGCCATGGAGCGCTCGGGCGTCTTCAAAGGGCGCTACCATGTGCTCGGCGGAACCCTGTCGGCCCTTGACAGCGTCGGCCCGGAAGACCTGCGCATCCCAGAACTCGTCACCCGGCTTCACAGCGAAAACATAACAGAAGTGATCCTCGCCGTCGGCGCAACAATCGACGGGCAAACCACCGCCCATTACATCGCCGACCAGCTGCAAGGCCGCGTGCGCCTCACCTCTCTGGCCCAAGGCGTGCCGATCGGCGGCGAGCTTGACTATCTGGACGACGGCACCATCACAGCCGCCCTCAACGCACGCAAAGAAATGTGACGCAAAACCAGACCGGCGCACCGTGGCGCATCGCTCCCTCCCGAGAGGGTCCGCTCCAACACATCTCCCCACAGCCGCTCCGAGCCGCCGCTCCTCTGCCAAAGCAGCAATGCACCGCGCAGCACAGGTTCACTGCACAGGCGCGCGACACTGGGGCTTCAAATCAAGGCAAATAGGCAGGATAGGATCAGGACAGGGCGGAACAAGGAAGAGCAGACCCGAACCAGACCGCGCTGTCAGGGGCCAGCGCCCCGGGCCAGCCCCCGCCCCGACAGGGCAGGGGTTGGCAAAGTGCTACACTCAGTTGCGCTCGTCTTCGTCGTCACCGTCATCATCGGGCAGGTTGAAGAAGCTGTCCGCGTCACGCGTGCTGTCGTGCTTGTCTTCGTCCTCGTCGCCATGCCCGCCCAGCGTGAAGGTCTCAAGACCTTCAATCGCGGTCGGCATTCTCGGCTCTGCGTCCATTCCAAGGCTCTGCTCGGTGCTGACAAGCTTGCGGCGCTCGTCATCAGACATGACTTCACCGCTCGCCGCTTTCTTGGCCGCTGCTTTTTGCACGGCAGCATCAAGCTCGGACTGTTTGCAAAGGCCAAGCGCCACAGGATCGATCGGATCAATATTGGCAATGTTCCAATGCGTGCGCTCCCGGATCGCCTGAATGGTCGGCTTGGTTGTGCCAACAAGCTTTGACACCTGACCATCGGTCAGCTCGGGGTGAAACTTGACCAGCCAGAGGATCGAGGCGGGCCGGTCCTGACGCTTGGACAGGGGGGTATAGCGCGGCCCGCGGCGTTTTTCCTCGCCCACGGCAGAGGCGTAAAACTTGAGCTTGAGCTTATGGGTCACGCTCTCCTGGGCCTTGTCGATCTCGTCTTGGGTCAGCTGGTTGTTGGCAATCGGGTCAAAACCCTTCACGCCCGCCGCCACATCACCATCGGCAATGCCTTGCACTTCCAGCTCGTGCATCCCTACAAAATCAGCAATTTGCTTGAAGCTGATCGTTGTGTTGTCCACCAGCCAGACGGCTGTGGCTTTTGCCATAATCGGTTTGTCAGACATAGGTGCCTCCATCAATAAACACGTGTCCCATACAACTGTCCCGTGCCCTTGAAGGGGCGAGCCTTTGGAGAGGCCCAGGTTACCGTTGTCGGGGAACTTGCGCGCTGTATACTGGCCCATGAAACATAAGGAAAGAGTGAATGTTGGTGCTGCGTGTTCTCGGTTTTGTCTTGCTTCTCGGTCTGGCGGGGGGCGCGCAGGCCAAAGGCGAGCGGGCCGGCGTGTTTGATTATTATGTCATGGCGCTGTCCTGGTCGCCCAACTGGTGCGCCCTGGAAGGCGCAGCCGTGGCCTCACCTCAATGCAACATCGGGCAAGGCCATGGCTGGGTGCTGCACGGGCTTTGGCCACAATACCACCAAGGCTGGCCCTCCTTCTGCCCCACAACAGAGCCTCACCCGCCGCGCAGCCTGACCCGGACCATGGCCGACATCATGGGCACCTCCGGCCTCGCCTGGTATCAGTGGAAAAAACACGGCGTCTGCTCGGGCCTGCCGGCCCGCGCCTATTACGAGCTGTCGCGCAAAGCCTATGACAGCGTGGTGCGCCCGGCTGTCTTTCGCAAGCTCGACAAAGCCGTGACGCTCCCCGCCTCTGTGGTCGAGGACGCATTTCTCAAGGCCAACCCCGCCTTGAGCCGCGAGATGATCACCATCACCTGCCGCAAAGGCCACATTCAGGAGGCGCGGATTTGTCTTGGCAAGGATCTCTCCCCCGTGCCCTGCGGGCGGGATGTCGTGCGGGACTGTGCTTTGAGGGATGCGGTGTTTGAGCCGATCAGGTGAGACAGGGTTGCGCCGCGGCTGCGCCGCGTCGCCTTGGCGAGAGGGGCTTTGCCCCTCTCGCGCTCTCCCCAGGATATTTTTAGAAAGAAAAAAGGCTAGGCCACTTTCAAGACGATTTTGCCGATATGGGTGCTGCTTTCCATGCGGGCATGGGCCTTGGCGGCCTCGGCCAGCGCAAATTCCTGATCCATCACCGGTGCGATCCGGCCAGCCTCGAGCAGCGGCCAGACCTGTTTGCGCAGCTCCTCGGCGATCCGCGATTTGGCCAGATCGGACTGCGGGCGCAATGTGCTTCCGGTCAGCGTCAGGCGGCGCGCCATGATCTGGGCGAAGTTCAGCTCGACCTTCGGCCCGCTCAGAAAGGCGATCTGCACGAGGCGGCCATCATCGGCCAGCGCGCGGATATTGCGCGGGATATAGTCGCCCCCGACCATATCAAGGATCAAATGCGCGCCACCCTCGGCTTTGAGCACCTCAACGAAGTCTTCCTCGCGATAGGAGATCACCCGCTCCGCGCCCAGCGCGCGGCAGGCCTCGGCCTTTGCCGCGTTGCCCACCGTGGTGAACACCCGCGCGCCAAACGCCTTGGCGAGCTGGATTGCGGTTGTGCCGATTCCCGACGAGCCGCCATGGACCAGAAAGCGCTCGCCAGCCTTGAGGCCACCGCGCTGGAACACATTGGTCCAGACGGTAAAGAAGGTTTCGGGCAAACAGGCCGCCTGCTTGAGGCTCATGCCCCCCGGCACAGGCAGCGCATGGGCGGCGGGGGTTGTGACATATTCGGCATAACCGCCACCGGGTAGCAACGCGCAGACCTTATCGCCGACCGCCCAGCGGCTCACGCCCGCGCCCAGAGCGACCACCTCGCCACTCGCCTCAAGCCCGGGCAGATCGCTCGCGCCCTTGGGGGGCGCATAGGCCCCCGCGCGCTGAAGCGCATCGGGGCGATTGACCCCGGCATAGGCCACTTTGATCAGGATTTCGCCATGGCGCGGCTCGGGCACCTCCCGTTCGGCCAGCTTGAGCACCTCGGGCGCGCCCGCCTCGGTTATTTCGATCACTTTCATGGGCTTGTCCTATGTCTTCGCCGGGGTCTGTGCGCCGGTCTCGTCCTTGTGTATTGCTTACGGTGTTTTGCTTACGGTGTCTTACTTGCGGTGCCCGGCATATCGCCCGCAGCTTTTGGCGCGCGAACCCCCGCTGTCACACGGCCCAGAATATCGCCCAAAAGCCTGTTCTGCCCCAGCGCGTGCTTGGCCTTCTCGATCTTCATCACATCATCAATCCTGCGGTCCAGAAAGGCCCATGTCGCCTCATGGCCTTCGCTGCCATCGCCAAGCCAATAGAGAACCGCCGAAGAATAGACCCCCGAGAGCGTGGCGCGCTTTGTATACCAGTTGAGATCCTGCGAGCTGTCGCCCAGCGCCGCCCAGATCGCATCGCAGGTGCCCCAAATCAGCCGCGCGCCCTCGGGCGCAAACTGCGGCAGCGCAAACAGCGTCAGACCACGGCGGACCAGCTCTTTGTCTTCCACCGCTTCCAGCCGGTAGCGGACCGCCGCCACCACCCGCGCAGAATAGCGCATCTCCTCCAGATCGGTCTGGGCCAGCCGCGCCAGCATCCGCGCATCGCCGCGCTTGTGATAGGCCACAGCCAGATCAACCGCGCCGCGCGGACACAGCCCCCGCGCGAGCACAGGCTCAAGCCCCGCATCCGCAACCGCCGCGTCAAAACTCATAGCGCTCCAGCCGTCAAACGGCACATGAGCCAGCGCCGCATCAAGCAATCTGTCTTTCAAATCGGCCATACTCGCCTCCTGTTTCGCGCGCCCTGCGCAGTGGGGCCACCCGTCTAGCCACCCGTCTGGCCACCAGTCTAGACAAAACAAAAGGGCTTTGCTATACGGCACCTTCCTGCAAATCCTTGCAACTTCAAACTAGAAAGGTGGTGAAAACCACATGCAGGTTAGTGTTCGCGACAATAACGTCGATCAGGCGCTTCGTGC
>JAHBAM020000014.1 GCA_018500125.2 Roseobacter sp.
AGATGTGTATAAGAGACAGGGGTGTATCAGAATAGGCCTTTTCATAGGGCTCATTTAGGCGATGCGGCGGGGCACTGCAACACGCTGTGCAACATGGCCTTGCACTCGTTTTTTAATCGGCTAGCTTTTGCGCAGGCCAAACATTGGCCGACCACGGGCCCAACACTGGAGAGCACCCCATGAATTTTGACGAGATTATCGACCGCAAGGGCACCCATTCTGCGAAATGGGACATGATGGACAAGCTCTATAATGTGCCTGCGGAAGACGGGATCGCCATGTGGGTTGCAGATATGGATTTTCGTCCACCCGCTTGTGTGCAGAACGCGCTGCAGGGGATGCTGGATCACGGGATTTACGGCTATTATGGCGGCGATACAGAATACCGTGCGGCGATCTGCTGGTGGATGAAAACCCGTCATGGCTGGGAGGTTGATCCCGCTGCGATCTTTACGACCCACGGGCTCGTCAATGGTACGGCGCTTTGTGTGGACACATGGACCGAAAAGGGTGACGGGGTCGTGCTCTTCACGCCCGTCTACCATGCTTTTGCCAAGGTGATTAAGGCCAATGGTCGGCGCGTTGTTGAATGCCCCTTGGTGCTTGAGAACGGGCGCTACGAAATGGACTTTGATAACTATGATGCGCTGCTGGATGGCTCAGAGAAGATGGTTATTCTGTGCTCACCTCATAACCCTGGCGGACGTGTCTGGAGTGAGGCTGAGTTGAAGCAGGTGGCTGAGTTTGCCAAGACGCATGATCTGATTTTGGTGTCTGATGAAATCCACCATGATCTTGTGATGCCTGAGGCCAAGCATATCGCAATGGCCAATATTGAGGGGATTGAGGACCGCCTTGTTATGATGACGGCGACAACCAAGACCTTTAATATCGCAGGTGGGCATTCGGGGAATGTGATTATCCCGAACGAGACGTTGCGCGCTGAGTTTGGCGCGAAGATGATGGCGCTGGGCATTTCGGCAAACTCTTTTGGGCTTGAGATGGCCGAGGCTGCCTATAGCCCAGAGGGTGCGGAGTGGGTTGATGCGCTTGTGGCTTATATCAACGGGAATCGTGAGATATTTGATGCGGGGATCAACAGCATTCCGGGCCTGAAGTCGATGCCGCTTGAGGCAACCTATCTGGCGTGGGTTGATTTTGAAGACACAGGCATGAGCCGTGAAGAGTTTACCCGCCGTGTCGAGGAAGATGCCAAGATCGCGGCCAACCACGGGCCAACTTTTGGCACAGGTGGGGAGAGTTTCATGCGCTTTAACTTGGCCACACCACGCGCCTATGTTGAGCAGGCCGTGGAGCGGCTTCAGAAAGCTTTTGCTGATCTGCAGTGATCAATGGAGTGAGGGTGCCGCCTTGCCGATAAGGGCCACGGGCGCGTTTTCGTCACGCTCGTAATCCAGCGGGGCTTTGTCTTGCGCTTGAGTGGCGCGCTTGAACTCATAGTGCATCATATCGCCTTCAGCCTCGGTGGCGATGATCAATCCGTTCATCAAATGTTTGGTGCCATCGTAAATATCCACCAGCCCTCGCAGCTTAGGCGCGCCTGAGACATCAAGCGCAAAGCCTTTGTCCCACAACTTGAGGATTGGATATTGTGTCTCGCCCATCTGCACGCGCAGACGCGAGGACTTTTTCATAGCGGCTTTGCGGGCAGCCTTGAGAGCAGCCTCGATCTCGGGGGATAGATAATCAGTCATTGTGTGCGCCTTTCCTGTGCCTAATAGATTTGCACGGTTTGGTTGAGAAACAAGTAATGAATTCGTTCTAAGCGCTAAATGTTGCACCTGTGTAACGCTCTCTCTGTGCATCAGCGCAGGGGCGCTGCGCGGGAGCGAGTGTTTATCGTCAGGATCAGTGCAGTTAGGAAGGGGCAAGACAGAAACGAGGAGGCCCTGATGGGACAGTTGGTAGACGGCACATGGCATGATGTTTGGTATGATACGACGTCAACGGGCGGTGCGTTTGAGCGGACCACGGCCAAGTTTCGCAACTGGATCACGGCTGATGGCGCGGCGGGACCGACTGGTGAGGGCGGCTTTCCTGCGGTGAGCGGGCGGTATCATCTCTATGTGTCCTATGCCTGCCCGTGGGCGCACCGCACGTTGATTTTTCGGGCACTGAAGGGGCTGGAGGCGCATATCAGCATATCCGCAGTGCATCCTGATATGCTCTCGGAGGGCTGGACTTTTGAGACAGATGCGCATGGGGCCACGGGTGATACGCTCTATGGGCTGCCTTTTGCGCGGGACATTTATCTGAAGGCTGATCCGCAGATATCAGGGCGGGTGACCGTGCCGATATTGTGGGACAAAGAGCGCGAGACGATCGTGAGCAACGAAAGCTCAGAGATCATCCGTATGCTGAACTCTGCGTTTGACGGGCTGACAGGGAATAGGGACGACTACGGGGCTGAGCCGGTGCGCAGTGAGATTGAAGAGGTGAATGCGCGGATCTATGACACCCTGAACAACGGCGTCTACAAGGCAGGGTTTGCGACCACACAGGCGGCTTATGATGCGGCGGTGGCGGACCCCCCCCCCGCCGTGCAAAAAGCTCACGCGGGGGGGGGTCCAGCGGGCCCCCCTCCGGAGTGGGCGGCTGGCGCCGCGGGCGGCGGGTGCTCCACTTGGCTGGGGGAACGGATGGCCCGATCAGGCGCAGGGCGGCCGGCCGGGTGCTGGCGCGAGGGCCCCGCGAAAGAAGAGGTTGCGGCAGTGGGGGAAGGCTCACCCACCCAC
>JAHBAM020000214.1 GCA_018500125.2 Roseobacter sp.
AGCACGACAAAGCCCGCGAGAATGGCGGCGGCGGCACCCCAGCGTGTTGCGCCCGCGAGCGCGCCCAGCACGTCAGAGACCCGCGCAATCGCCTCGCCGACGGGCACGCCTGTGATATTGGGGTAGGCGCGCGACATATCGCGCAGGATGGCGGCTTCGGCCTCAGGGGCGGCATAGACTGTGGCGATAAAGCTATGCGGTGCGCCTGCTACGGCTCCGGGATTGAGCGCCATGACAAAGCCGATGCCTGCGGTGGAGAAATCCACGTCGCGCAGGCTGGTGATCGGGGCTTCAATGGGGCGGCCGAGAATGTTGATCGTGAGGATATCACCGAGCTTTAGGCCGATTTCCTCGGCTTCTTCGGCGGCAAAGCTGATTTGGGGCGGGCCGTTGGCCCCGAGCGGCCAATGCGCGCCCTCAAGGATGCTCCAGTTTTCGGGCAGCGCGTCATAGTAGGTGATGCCGCGGTCGCCCTCCACGACCCAATGTCCGGGGGCGACCTCTGTGGCGGGGATACCATTGATCTTGGAGAGGATGCCGCGCAGCATGGGCGCTGTTTCGATCCGGCTGACGGCGGGGGTGTCTCTCAGGGCGGCTTCAAACGGGCCGATCTGGTCTTTCTGGATGTCGATGAAGAAAAACGACGGGGCGATTTCGGGGAGATCGCCTGTGATGGCGCGGCGCAGGTTGCCATCTATCTGGCCCACGGTGGAGAGCACAGCGAGGCCGAGGCCGAGCGAGAGCACTGTTGTGAGCGCCTCCGGGCGTGCGCCGCCGATGGCCGCCAGCGCGAGGCGGTGCATGGGCCGCCTCACCCGTGGGCGCAGGCGGCGGGCGAGGGCGCGCAGGCCCAGCGCGGCGAGCGCCAGCACGGCCAGCGCGGCGCCGAGGCCGAAGCTTGTGTATAGGGTCAGTCGGGCGCTGCCCGAGAACCAGACGGCTGCCGCGATCAGGGCTGAAGAGAGGGCGAGCAGCACGATCAGGTAGGGCCAGCGGGGCCAGCCGCCTGCGCCGGCGTCACTTTCCCGAAAGAGCGTGGCGGCGCGCACGGTTTCGCTGCGCGCCAGAGGCAGGATCGTAAAGATCGCGGCTGTGAGCAAGCCATAGAGCGCCGCTTCAAACAGCGGCTCCGGCGCAAAGCCGAACTGCGCGGGCACGGGAAGCAAGGCGCTGAGCCATGGCCCCAGGAGCAGCGGCCCGCCGCCGCCGAGGAGCAGGCCGAGGCCGATGCCGAGCAGGGCCATCACGGCGATTTGGACGGCGTAGCTTGTGAGAATGGTGGCGCGCGAGGCGCCGATGCTGCGCAGGGTGGCGATGACGCGGGTCTTGCGCGCAAGATAGGCGCCCACGGCGATCGAGACCCCAATGCCGCCCATGGCGAGGCCCGAAAAGCCGACGAGCACGAGAAAGGCGGCCAGCCGTTCGATAAAGGCCGAGGCCTGCGGGGCGGCGTTGCGCGCGTCTGTCCAGCGCAGGCCGCTGTCGGGCAGGGCGCGGCGCAGCTCGGCTTCGAGCGCGTCAAGGTCGGTTCCGGCGGGCAGATCGAGCCGGTAGGAACTGTCAAACAGCGTGCCGGAGGAGAGCAGGCCCGAGCCGTCCAGCGCGCTGCGGTAGAGCAGGGTGCGGGGACCAAGAGAGAAGCCGGCGGCAACGCTGTCTGGCTCGTGGGTCAGGGCGGCGCGCAGGGTAAAGCTGGCCTCGCCGAGCGAGACGCTCTGGCCGATTTCAAGCCCGAGACGGGCAATCAGCTGGGGATCCATGACTAGGCCATAAACGCCGTTGCGCGGGGCGAGGGCTTCGGCCAAGGGCATCGCCGGCGCGAGCGTGACGGCGCCCGTCAGGGGGTAGGCTGTATCGACGGCCTTGACCTGTGTGAGCACGCGCAGGTCGCCAACGGCGGCGAGAGAGCGGAAATCGGCGATTTCGGAGAGCCGTGTGGCGCGGGCCTCCAGAGCCGCGCGCTCTTGCGGGCTGGCAAAGCGATAGGTCAGCGAAACCTGTGCATCGCCGCCCAGAAGCACAGCGCCATTTTCGGACAGCCCGCGCTCGAGCGCTGCGCGGATCGTGCCGATGGCGGCAATGGCGGCGACGCCGAGGGCGAGGCAGATCAGAAAGACATAAAAGCCCCGCGCGCCGCCTTTGAGTTCGGCGCGGGCGAGGCGCAGCGAGGTGGAGAGGCTCATGCGGCGGCCTCTTCGGCCAGTAGGGCACCGCCAGAGAGGCGGATGACGCGGCGGCAACGCTTGGCGAGGCTGGTGTCATGGGTGACCAAGATCAGCGTGGTGCCCGCGGCGGCGCAGAGATCAAAGATCAGATCGGCCACGGCCGCGCCTGTGGCACTGTCCAGATTGCCTGTCGGCTCGTCGGCCAAAAGTATCTTGGGCTTGGGGGCCAGAGCGCGGGCGAGGGCGACGCGCTGTTGCTCTCCGCCAGAGAGCTGCGCCGGGAAGTGATCGGCGCGCGCGCCCAGCCCGACAGCGTCCAGCCCGGCGCGCGCCTGCCCTTTGGGATCGGGCGCGCCGGCAAGCTCGAGCGGCAGCGCGACATTTTCCAGCGCGGTGAGGGTCGCGATGAGGTGGAAAGACTGGAAGACAATGCCCATATGGGCAAGACGGAACTGCGCCAAAGCGTCTTCGTCCATCTGGCCGAGGTCTTGGCCGAGGGCCTTAACCTGACCGCTGGTCGCGCGCTCAAGCCCGCCCATGAGCATCAGCAGGGAGGACTTGCCCGAGCCGGAGGGGCCTGTGAGGGCGAGTGTCTCGGACGGGTTTACGGCGAGGGTGATGCCCGACAGAATGGTGACGGGGCCTGCGTTGCCTGACAGAGAGAGACCGGCTTGGGAAAGCTGCATAATTGGAGACGTCATGAGAAATAACCTGTTGGAGCACTTGCCTTTTTCATATGGGGGCGCGCGGGCGATGCGCAAGGCGGCAATGGCTTTTGCGCTGATTTGTCTTGGGGCGCAGGGGGCTTTTGCGGGGTCTTTGCGCATTCTGGCCTTTGGCGACAGTCTCACGCAGGGCTACGGGCTTATGGAGGCGGACGGCTTTGTGCCCCAGCTTCAGCGCTGGCTTGAGCGGCGCGAGGCCGAGGTGACGGTGGTCAATGGCGGGGTGTCGGGCGATACAACGGCTGGCGGTGCGGCGCGGATTGCCTGGAGCCTTAGCCCTGACATTGGCGCGGTGATTGTGACATTGGGGGGCAATGATATGCTGCGCGGGCTGGCCCCGAGCGAGGCCAAAGCAAATTTGGCAAAGATCATCGAGGCGGTGCAAGGCGCTGATTTGCCATTGCTTTTGATCGGGATGCAGGCGCCGGGCAATTATGGCGCCGCGTATAAGGCGCAGTTTGAGGGGCTATATGCAGAGCTGGCGCAGGACTATGGCACGCTTTATGAGCCGCAGTTTCTGGGCGCTTTGGGGCAGACGCCAACCGAGGCGCTGGTGTGGATGCAGCAGGACGGGATCCACCCGAATGAAGAAGGTGTCTTGAAAATTGTCGAGGCGCTCGGGCCGCGTGTGCTTGAGCTTGCGGATATGGCGGCGCCCGAGCGGTGAGCGCGTTTAGCCCGCGCGCAGCCGGTCCGGAAGGGCGCGCTGCGCCAGCGCTTGCAGGAGGGCCAGCACGACCATGAGCAGCGTGGGCACCAGCGCGCAGGCCAGATAGAGCGAGACCGCCGCCAAAGCCCCAAGCCCGAGCGCGAAATGGGCAAAGACGGAGGCGAGAAGCCCGATGAAACTTCCTGAGATGAGGGCGACGAGGAGCATCTTGTGACCTTTGAGTTAAGCTGTGCTGCCAGTGTGGCGCGGCAAAGCGGCGAGACTGTGGCGTCACTTGGGAAAAGGACGGGCACAATTTGTTGCAGACTATGGCTCAATGATTACCAAGCGGTTAAGCTTGGGGCCGAGACCGTGAAAGGGACAGGATCATGACCAAAATCGAGCCTAAGGGCGATCTGACATTGCGCACTCTGGCGATGCCGGCGGATGTGAATGTGAATGGCGATATTTTTGGCGGCTGGGTCCTGTCGCAGATGGATATTGCCAGCGGGATCGTGGCCGCCGAACGCGCGGCGGGGCGGGTGGCGACTGTGGCGGTGGATGCGATGAAGTTTATCAGCCCTGTGCAGGTCGGGGATGTGCTGTGTGTCTATGCCTGGATCGAGCGTGTCGGCACTACCTCTATGGCGATCGGGCTTGAGGCCTGGGCGCTGCGCCGGCACAGGGGGCTGCGCGAAAAAGTCACCGAGGGGCTGTTTACCTATGTCGCGATTGACGACACAGGACGCCCGCGGCCCGTGCCGGAAACTGGCAGGGCCGCGCGCTAAGCGCTTTATTTTGCAGCAGTAATCAGGAACTCGACTTTGTAGTCGGGCGTGGCGAGCTTGGCCTCGCCACAGGCGCGCGCGGGGGTGTGGCCTTGGGGAACCCAAGCGTCCCAGACGGCGTTCATGGTGGCGAAATCGGCCATATCGGCGAGCCAGATCGTGCATTGCAGGATCTTGGTTTTGTCCGAGCCGACTTCGGCCAGAAGGCTGTCGATCTGGGCAAGGCAGTCTTTGGTTTGTTGGGTGACATCGGCCTGCGGGCTGCCGACCTGGCCGGCCAGATAGATCGTGTCGCCATGGGTGACGATCTGGCTCATGCGGGTGTTGCTGTGGTGACGGGTGATCTCGGCCATGGGGCGCTCCTTTTCAATGATTTGGCGACCCTAGGGGAGGCTTGCGCCGATGGGAAGAGGGCGCAGCATCGGGCGTCGGCAAAGACGGGCAAGACACGGGCAAGAGGGGGCTGGAGGCGGGCCAGAGGCGGCCCAAACGCAAAAGGCGCACCCCGAGGGATGCGCCTTTCATTGGTCTGTGCAAAGAGCTTACATCAATTCGATGTTTGACGCTGCTTCGCGGCCATCGCGGCCTGCTTCGATGTCGAAGCTAACTTTTTGGTTGTCGGCGAGACCTGTGAGGCCTGCGCGCTCAACGGCTGAGATGTGAACGAACACGTCTTTTGAGCCGCCATCGGGAGCGATAAAGCCGAAGCCTTTGGTTGAGTTGAACCATTTTACTGTGCCAGTAGCCATCAGTGTTTTCCTTAGATCATGTTGCCCGCGAAAGTGCAGCAACCCGGCTTATCACGTCGTCGTCGTCTAGAACTGTGAGCCGTTGGTCGGAAAACAGGGGTCGAGTAGAAGATCGTAGCAAGCGCTATATGGCATTGATCGGGATTCGTTACAAGAGGGGCAGCGCGCGGTCGGGTTAACGGGCAAAACCCTGCTCAAAACAGGGGGGTGATATCTGTGCACAACCCGTGCACAAAGCGTGCACCGGCTGATTTCTGTTTTTGTTAAGACAAAATTAGCTAACGCAGCGTGCGGTGCTCTTGTTTGGGCGGGGGGCTGTTGTATATTGAAAGTTGAATATGGTGGAGGTCAAGATGGCTGGAAAGAAACTGACGTGTTTTGACTGCGCGCAGGTCAACCGCGTGCCCGAGGAGCGGCTCATGGAGGCCAAATGTGGAACCTGCGGGGCAAAGCTTGTGGCGACCAAGGCTGTGGAGGTCGATTTTGGCACGCTGCAAAAGGCCGCCCGCAACGACGAGCTGCCTCTTGTGGTCGATTTCTGGGCGCCGTGGTGTGGGCCGTGCAAGATGATGGGACCGGAATTTGCCAAAGCCGCCGATGTGCTGGCGGGCCGCGCGCGGCTTGTGAAGCTGAACACCGAGGCCGAACCGAAAGCGGGGCAGGCCTACGGGATCCGCGGCATCCCGACGATGGTGCGCTTTGAGGGCGGGAAGGAAAAGAAGCGGCAGAGCGGCGCGATGCGCGCCGGGGATATTGTGAGTTGGGTTGGGTGAGGATTGGTGGGGGGGTGCGCAGGGGATGCGCAGCCTACAGCGTTGAGAGTGTGTTAACCTTGATTGGATAGCAGTGATGTATGTCCAGTTACACGCGGCCCCGCGCAGCAGGGGCGACGATTTTTTTCACGGTGAACTTGGCAGAGCGGGGGTCCGCTCTGTTGACCGAGAAGGTCGATCTTTTGCGCGCGGCGGTTTTGCAGACCAAAGAGGAGCGCCCCTTTCACATAGAGGCTTGGGTGGTGTTGCCCGATCACATTCATGCTGTTTGGACATTGCCCTCGGGAGACCACGACTTTTCAACGCGCTGGGGCGTGATAAAGGCGCGGTTTTCGCGGCAGGTGCCGAAGGGATCTCAGAGGGCCAGCCATATCTTGCGCCGGGAACGGGCGGTTTGGCAGCGCCGGTTTTGGGAGCACCATATTCGCGGGCCAGAGGACTACGCACAGGCTGTGCGCTACTGCTACATGAACCCGGTGAAGCACGGGTATGTTGAGGCTCCGCAGGATTGGGCGTTTTCCACGGTGCACCGCGATATCAGAGCCGGCCGCTGGGTGGCGTAGGGTGCGCATTTATTGCGCACCGCTGTTGGGAGCTGAAGGTGCGCAATGAATGCGCACCCTACGGTTTGCTTGGTGGAGTTTGAGGTGCGCCGTGAATGCGCAGCCTACGGTTGGCTTGGTGGAGTTTTAGGTGCGCAATAAATGCGCACCCTACGGTTACCGGCTGAATTTTTTATGCTTCAAGCGCTTCGGTTCCAGAGCATCGGCTCCAAGGCGGCGCTTTTTGTCTTCTTCGTAGTCCTCGAAATTGCCTTCAAACCACTCGACATGGGCTTCGCCTTCAAAGGCGAGCATATGGGTGCAGATGCGATCAAGGAAGAAGCGGTCGTGGGAGATGACCACGGCGCAGCCGGCAAAGTCGGTGAGGGCGTCTTCGAGCGCGCGCAGGGTCTCGACATCGAGGTCGTTTGTCGGTTCGTCGAGCAAGAGCACGTTGCCGCCTTCTTTGAGCAAGCGCGCCATGTGAACGCGGTTGCGCTCGCCGCCCGAGAGCAGGCTGAGCTTTTTCTGCTGATCGCCGCCCTTGAAGTTGAAGCTTGAGCAATAGGCGCGGGAGTTGACCTCGGCGTCGCCGAGCTGGATGATGTCGTTGCCGCCCGAAATGGCCTCCCAAACGGTCGCGCCATCGTCCAGATCGTCGCGGGACTGGTCGACATAGGAGAGCTGCACCGTATCGCCATAGGTCACGGTGCCTTCGTCGGGCTGTTCTTGGCCTGTGAGCATCTTGAACAGTGTCGATTTGCCCGCGCCGTTGGGGCCGATCACGCCCACGATTCCGCCGGGGGGCAGGGCAAAGGACAGCCCTTCAACGAGGAGCTTGTCGCCCATCGCTTTTTTCAGCCCCTCGACCTCGATCACCTTGCCGCCAAGGCGTGGGCCATTGGGAATGATGATCTGGGCGCGGCCGACTTTTTCGCGCTCCGACTGGCTGGCCAGCTCGTTATAGGCGTTGATGCGGGCCTTTTGCTTGGCTTGGCGGGCTTTTTGGCCCTGACGCATCCACTCAAGCTCGCGCTCAAGGGTCTTTTGCTTGGATTTGTCTTCTTTGGCCTCTTGGGAGAGGCGCTTGGCCTTTTGCTCAAGCCATGCGGAGTAATTGCCCTCATAGGGGATGCCGCGGCCACGGTCCAGCTCGAGAATCCAGCTTGTGATATCATCAAGGAAGTAGCGGTCGTGGGTGACGCAGAGGATGGTGCCTTGATACTCGATCAGGTGCTGCTGGAGCCAGGCGATGGTTTCGGCGTCAAGGTGGTTTGTCGGCTCATCGAGCAGCAGCATATCGGGCGCTTCGAGCAAGAGCTTGCAGAGCGCGACACGGCGCGCCTCCCCGCCGGAGAGCGAGGCCACGGCCGCATCATCGGGCGGGCAGCGCAGGGCTTCCATGGCAACATCGATCTGGCTGTCCAGATCCCAGAGGTTTTCGGCGTCGATCTGGTCTTGCAGCTCGGCCATTTCCTCGGCGGTTTCATCGGAATAGTTCATCGCCAGTTCGTTGTAGCGCTCGAGCTTGGCTTGTTTGGCGGCGACGCCGAGCATGACATTGCCGCGCACATCGAGGGTTTCGTCAAGTTTCGGCTCCTGAGGCAGGTAGCCGACGCGCGCGCCCTCGGCGTGCCAGGCTTCGCCCTGAAAGTCTTTGTCCAGGCCCGCCATGATTTTCATCAGGGTCGATTTCCCCGAGCCGTTGACGCCCACGACGCCGATTTTGACGCCGGGGAGGAAGTTCAGGTGGATGTTTTCAAAGCATTTCTTGCCACCGGGGTAGGTCTTGGAGACGCCCTGCATATGGTAGACGTATTGATAAGCGGCCATGTGGGAACCCTTTTGCGCTGACTGGGATATGTTGGGAGGGGTGATAGCCTTTGGCGGGCGCGGGGGCAATCCGCTAGTTTGGCGCTCGCGACGTGGAGACCGAGGGATATTTTGAGCAAAAAGAAAGAGCGCCCTGTGCGCCCTGTGCGCCGTGACGGCGTTGAGCGAGTTGACTTAGCGGCGCGGGCTGGCGAGAACGGGCGTATGACACAGGGTTTGCCATATGTGCCGGACGGGCGGGTGATCGGGCTTTTGGGCGGCTCGTTTGATCCGGCGCATCAGGGGCATAGCCATATTACGCGCGAGGCGCTCAAGCGCTTTGGCCTTGATGAGGTCTGGTGGCTTGTGTCGCCGGGCAACCCTTTGAAGGCCGAGGGGCCGGCGCCCATGGCGCAGCGGATGGCGCAGGCGCGGGCTGTCATGGTGCATCCGCGGGTGAGGATCAGCGATTTTGAGGCGCGGGCGGGGACGCGCTATACCGCCGAGACCCTGCGGGCGCTGATGGCGGTCTATCCCAAGGTGCGGTTTGTCTGGCTGATGGGGGCGGACAATCTGGCGCAGTTTGACCAATGGCGCGATTGGCGCTGGATTATCGAGGCGGTACCGCTTGGCATTCTGGCGCGCCCCGAGGAGCGCTTGCGGGCGCGCGGCGCGAAGGCGGCGGATATATACCGCGCGTTTCGGCTTGCGGCGCGCGACAGCCACGGGCTGGGCCGCCGGGCGGCGCCGGCTTGGTGTTTTGTGAACGTGCCGATGCGCGATATTTCCTCCAGCGAAATTCGCGCGCGCGACGCTGTGTAGCGCTTGTTTGCGCGCTGGATTTGCGCTTAGTCTGGCCCGATGACGGGTATGGTTTCCAAGCGGTTTTTTCTCACGGCGGGGCTGTCGGCCATGGCTTCGGCGGGTTTGGCGCGCGCGCCCGAGCGGTCTTTGCGGCCCCGGAGCCGCCCCTCGGGTGAGGCCACCGCGCCCAGCGAGGCCAGCGTGGCCAGCGAGGCCAGCGTGGCCAGTGCGGAGGCGCTGATTGCGCAGGCCGGGCTTGGCGGAGAGGTCGGCTTTGCGGTGGCGGATGCGCAGACGGGGCTTGTGCTTGAGAGTGGCAACGGGCGCAAGGGGCTGCCGCCCGCGAGTGTGACCAAGGCGGTGACGGCGCTTTATGCGCTGGAGGTTCTGGGCGGGGCGCACCGGTTTTCCACCGAGATTTGTGCCACCGCGGCGATCCGGGACGGGGTTTTGCAGGGCGATCTGATCCTCAAGGGGGGTGGCGATCCGACGCTGGACACCGACCGTTTGGCCGCGTTTGCGCGGGCGCTGAAGGCCAGCGGGCTGCGCGAGCTGCGGGGCCGGTTTGTTGTCGATGGCACGGCGCTGCCCGCTTTCAACGAGATCGATCGCGAACAGCCCGAGCACGTCGGCTATAACCCTGCGATTTCCGGGCTGGCGCTCAATTATAACCGTGTTCACTTTGAATGGGCGCGGGTTGGCGGCAAATGGGCCACCACGATGGAGGCGCGCTCGCGGCGCCACCGCCCGGCTGTGCAGTTTGCGACGATGACCCTCGTGCAGCGCGATGCGCCGGTCTATAGCTACGCGCGTCAGGGCGAAGAGGAGCGCTGGAGCGTTTCGCTGCGGGCCTTGGGCAAGGGCGGCTCACGCTGGCTTCCGGTGCGCCAGCCCGAGCTTTATGCGGGCGAGGTCTTGCGCGCGCTGGCGCGGGCCGAGGGGGTGCGCCTGCCTGCGCCGCAAAAGGGCCGGGCGCGGGGCGATGAGGCGGTTTTGCTGAGCCAGCAGAGCGCGGATTTAAAGAGCCTGTGTCAGGAGTTTCTGAAATATTCCAATAACCTGATGGCCGAGATGGTCGGGCTTGCGGCGACGGGGGCGCGCAGCGGGCGGCCTGCGAGCCTTAGGGCGAGCGCGCGCGAGATGAGCCGTTGGGCGGGGGCGCGTCTTGGCATGGGCGCGAGCGTTTTTGTCGACCATTCCGGGCTTGGCGAGGCGTCGCGCACCACGGCGCAAGATATGACCAAAGCCTTGGTCGCGGCGCGGCCCGTGATCGCACCGATCCTGAAGCCTGTCGCGCTGCGCGATGCCAAGGGGCGGGTGATGAAGGGGCATCCGGTCACGGTTTATGCCAAGACCGGCACGCTCAATTTTGTCAGTGCGCTGGCGGGCTATGCAGAGACGGGCGAGGGCCATGTTCTGAGCTTTGCGATTTTTGCTGCCGATGCAGGGCGGCGGGCGCGCATCCCGCGCAGCGAGCGGGAACGGCCAAAGGGGGCGCGCAGCTGGAACAGACGCGCCAAGGGCCTCCAGCAAGACCTGATCGAGCGCTGGGGCGCGCTTTACGGCGCGTGAGAGCGGGCTGCCCCCCGCGCGCAGGGTTTGGGCGGGCTGATCCCTGAAACGTAGGTTTATGTGGGGGCCAGCCCCCACACACAGGTTTATGTGGGGGCCAGCCCCCACACCCCCGGGATATTTCTGGAAAGAAAAAGGATAGGGACGCAGAAAAGCCGCGGTCTGAAGGCGCTCCGACGCGGCCCTGTCAGGCGGGCGCCGCGCGATACAATAGTGTTGAACACTGCCGCCTGCTGCTCACCGAGTTAACCCAGAAGACAGGGGAGACACCCGATCTGGCCGTAATGCGCGGCATCGGCATGGTGTTTCTGGATCAGGTGCCCGGATCACACCGGCTGATGACAGTTTCCAAGGTTGGTGAGGTCTTTCCCCTGACCACAACAGCCAATGGCAAAGCCTGCCTTGCCAAACTGGAACAACAGGAGGCGATCAAGCTGATCCGCAACGAATGGGACCGTAACGGCGTGAAGCGGGATTTGGCAGAATTTCTCAAGCAGCTTGAAAACATCAAAAAATGTGGGCTGGCCTATGATCTTGACGAACACGCCTGCGGCGTCTCGGCAATAGGGTTTGCCTTTCAGGATTGGGCGGGAGAGCTGCACTCCATATCGGTTCCTGTGCCCTCAACCCGCTTTGCCGAATAAAAAAAGATAATTGAGCTGGCTCTGATCGACACCAGCGAAAATATTCAGCGCACATTTGAGTAAATGCGGGCTGTTGAGCCGGGAGCGCCCGTCACAACATACAACGGCGCGGGGTTGCTCCGCCACACAGCTCTCCTAGAGTGGGCGGATCGCATCTGCCGGGGGGCTGTTGCCTGTGACGAGGGGGCGTTGGTCCGGGCGGCCCATGGCGGTGAGCAGGGTTGTTTCGGATTGGCGGGTCTGAAAGTCCTGTTTTGAGCGCATTCCCAGCCAGCCTGCCTGTATGAGCGATTGGGCCACTGCGCCGCCGAGGGTTGTGCCGGGGCCGAGGACAATGAAGACATCGGGGGCAAATTCGCGTGCTGCGCAGCTGATGGCTTTGGCAAAATCATAGGGCGCTGTGACCTGATGGCCGAGCGTGTAGCGGTGGAGCGCCTCTGTGTCGGTGGCATGGGGCCACCAGATTGCGCCGCGCCCGTCGATCATCGGGCGTTTGGGCTGGGCGAAAAATGTCGGGTCAAAGCGGTTTTGGGCGGCCAATGCGACAGGCGCTTGCAGCGCTGTGTGAAACGCCGCGTGGTTGGGCAGCCGGAGAGGGAACTGGCCTTGTGGTTCGGCCTGCTCTGTGAAGGCGGCAAGGCCGGCGTCATTGCCCGCCAGAACAAGCAGCCCGC
>JAHBAM020000015.1 GCA_018500125.2 Roseobacter sp.
AGATGTGTATAAGAGACAGGGGTTTGGGGCAGCGCCCCAATCGGGCGTCGCCACCCTGCGCCAAACGCCCTGTTTTGCGCACCCCACAGCAGTTTCCCCCTTGACCTTGGCGGCCCCTCTGCCGACAAACCCCCATGGCAAGCGGAACCCTCACAGTCGATCTTGACGCCCTCGTGCAAAACTGGCGCGCCCTGAAAGCCCTCACAGAGGCCGAGGCCGGCGCGGTGGTCAAAGCCGACGCCTACGGGCTGGGCGCCGGCCCCGTGGCCCGCGCTCTGGCCAAAGCCGGCGCGCGCAGCTTCTTTGTCGCCACAACAGAAGAGGCCGCCAGCCTGCGCCACACGCTGGGCGAAGGCCCCACAATCTATATCTTCTCGGGCCATATGGCCGGCGACACCGATATGATCGCCGATCTCGGCCTTGTGCCCCTGCTCAACTCGATCGAACAGCTCCAGCGACACTTCGAGGCCCTGCCGCAAGCGCCCTTTGGCGTCCAGCTTGACACCGGGATGAACCGCCTTGGCATGGAGCCGGCCGAATGGGGCGCGCTGCGTGATGTTGTGCTCGCCCAAGGCCCCAAGCTGCTGATGTCCCATCTGGCCTGCGCCGACGAGCCGCAATCGGCCATGAATGCGCTCCAGCTTCGGGTGTTCAAAGAGATGACTGACGGGCTTGACGTGCCCCGCTCGCTCGCCGCCACAGGCGGCACCCTGCTCGGGGCCGCGTATCACTTTGACATGGTGCGCCCGGGCGTCGGCCTCTACGGCGGCGCGCCCTATACAGCGGCGCAGCCGGTGGCCTATCTTGATCTGCCCGTGGTGCAGGTGCGCGATGTGCAGGCCGGCGAAAGTGTCGGCTATAATATGGGCTATGTCGCCCGCCAGCCCAAGCGCGTCGCCACCCTCGCCGCAGGCTATGCCGACGGGCTGATCCGCGCCCTCTCGGGCAAGGCCAAGCTCTACGCAGGCCCGCGCGATTGCGCGCTCTTGGGGCGCGTCTCGATGGATCTGATCACCGTCGACATCAGCCATCTGTCCGAGATCCCGAGGTCGCTCACGCTTCTGGGCCGCCAGCAGGGTGTCGATACGCTGGCCACAGCCGCCGGCACCATCGGATACGAGATTCTTACCTCTCTGGGCGCGCGCTACACGCGCCGCTATACGGGCGGATAGAGGCGCATGGGCCGTTTTCTGTCCCCCCTCGCCGCCCTTGGCGCTGCGGTTCTCGCAGCCCTCGCCGCGACAGGCCGTGTGGCGCTCTTTGCCTTTGACACGGTGACACATCTCTTTCGCCCGCCGTTTTATGGCCGCGAGCTGCTCACGGCGCTGGTGCAGATCGGCTGGCTCTCGCTGCCGGTTGTCGGGCTGACCGCGCTCTTCACAGGCGGCGCGCTGGCGCTTCAGATCTACTCGGGCGGCGCGCGCTTCAATGCCGAAGAGGTGGTGCCCTCGATTGTCGCCATCGGCATGGTGCGCGAGCTCGGCCCCGTTCTGGGCGGTCTCATGGTCGCCGCCCGCGTCGCCAGCTCGATCGCCGCCGAAATCGGCACCATGAAAGTCACCGAGCAGATCGATGCGCTGACAACGCTCTCCACCCACCCGATGAAATACCTCACCCTGCCGCGCGTGCTCGCCGCCACTCTGGCGGTGCCGGTGCTTGTGGCGGTGGGCGACGCCATCGGCATCCTCGGGGGTTATGCCGTCGGCGTCACGCGCCTTGGCTTCAATGAGGCCGCCTACCTCAAGAACACGGTCGATTTCCTCGAACTCTGGGATGTCACCTCCGGCCTGATCAAAGGCGCCGCCTTCGGCTTCATCATCGCCACCATGGGCTGCTACTACGGGATGCACTCGGGCCGCGGCGCGCAGGGCGTGGGCCGCGCCACCAAAGCCGCCGTGGTCGCCGCCAGCGTGATGATCCTCGCCGCCAATTACCTGCTCACAGAGGCTTTCTTTACCTCATGATCACCCTCGCAAACGTTCATAAATCCTTCGGCGCCAAGCCCGTGCTGCAAGGCGTCAACCTGACGGTCGAAAAAGGCACCTCCATGGTCATCATCGGCGGCTCGGGCACAGGCAAATCGGTGCTGCTGAAGTCGGTCCTCGGCCTTGTGACGCCCGACAGCGGCCAGATCACCCTCGATGGCCAGGACGTCACAACCGGCGAGCGCGACGCCTTTCTCGCCCGCTTCGGAATGCTCTTTCAGGGCGGCGCGCTGTTTGACAGCCTCCCGGTCTGGCAAAATGTCGCCTTCCGCCTGCTGCGCGGCGCGCTCAAGCGTCCCAAAGCCGAGGCGCGTGAGCTGGCCATCGAAAAGCTGCGCCGCGTCGGTCTTGCGCCCGAAACCGCCGATCTCTTCCCCTCCGAGCTGTCAGGCGGAATGCAAAAGCGCGTCGGCCTCGCCCGCGCCATCGCCGCAAACCCCGAGATCATCTTCTTTGACGAGCCGACAACAGGCCTCGACCCGATCATGTCCGGCGTCATCAACGAACTCATCCGCGAAATCGTCACCGAAATGGGCGCCACCGCCATGACCATCACCCATGACATGAGCTCCGTGCGCGCCATCGCCGACACCATCGCCATGCTCCATGACGGGGTGATCCAATGGAGCGGCCCGGTCGCGCAGCTCGACAGCTCGGGTGATCCCTACCTTGACCAGTTCATCCATGGCCGCGCCGAAGGGCCCATCGAAGCCCTGCGCTGAATGGAACAGGGCAACGAAGAGACACTTTCAAGCGCCATGGAAGGCATGGGCCTAGTCAGTGCATCGCCCTTATCAGCCGAGGTCTAAGCTTTTTTGGCCTTTCTGGCATTGCTCTATGCGGTTCCAATGCTCATCGCTCTTGCGCTTACCTACCGTCTCGTCAAAAAGCAGACCCAAACCTACGTCTACGTCGGCCTTCTTGCGGCGCTCCTCTGGACAGTATGGACACTGACCGACCCTTTCGGTGTGCAAACTTCGACTTTGCTCCGCCAAAACAGCCTGCTTGTATCAGCCCTACTCTATCTGAGCGCGCTGATTGACTGGAGCCGCAGCCTCTTAAAATCTCGCCTGACCGTCTTCGACTGGCTGACAACTTGCGTATTCTGCCTTTGTCTTGTTTCCTTGGCTGCTTTTTTCTGGTTAAATTGAACAGATTGAAGGACCAACAAGCAGCCATGACTTGTCCGCTTGTCATACGTTCGGCCCGCTAATTGTGCGGCGGCGATGATCCCTTCCCCGCCGTCACGGAGGCCGCAGGCATGAGCCTGACCGAGATACTCAAACTCGCCGCCGCGCTCGCAGCCCCGCTCCAAGGCCAGAGGTCGCTTTCCCTCTCCACGCGCCCCGCTCTGTCTCTTATACACATCT
>JAHBAM020000229.1 GCA_018500125.2 Roseobacter sp.
AGATGTGTATAAGAGACAGGGGGGCAAAGCCCCCTCGCTTCGGTCGGGTTTTCGCTGTGCGAAAATCCGATCCTGAAGTTTGGCCTAAAGCCCGGCCTCGACAATCGCTTTCGCCAACAGCGGCACAGTCTCGCGGTTCAATCCGGCAATATTCATCCGGCTGTCAGGGATCATATAAATCCCGTTCTTTTCGCGCATCCGTTCCACCATCTCGGCACTTGTGCCCAAAAGCGAAAACATCCCGCGATGCTCGCGCAAAAAGTTGAAACGGTCCGAATTCGTCAGCCGCGCCAGCTCGCCCGCAAGCTGCTCGCGCAGCCCGAGCATTCCAAGCCGCACCTCTTCCAGCTCGGCCATCCAATCGGCGCGCAGCGCCTCATCGGTCAAAATCATACTCACCAGCCGCGCGCCGTGATCGGGCGGAAAGCTGTAGTTCTGACGGTTGAGAAAGGCGAGGTTCTCCTGCGTCAGCGGCGTCTTGGCGGCGTCTTGGGAAACACACATCAAAAGCCCGGTGCGCTCGCGGTAAATCCCGAAGTTCTTGGAGCAGCTCGCCGCAATCAGACATTCCGGCACGCTTGAAGCCACAAGCCGCGTGGCCGCCGCGTCTTCCTCCAGCCCGTCGCCAAAGCCCTGATAGGCAATATCCACCATCGGGATCGCGCCCTTGGCATTCATCACATCAATCACCTGCTGAAACTGCTCAAGCGTCAGGTTCGCGCCCGTCGGGTTGTGGCAACAGCCATGCAACAGCACAACATCGCCGGCGCGCAGCCCCTCAAGATCCGCCAGCATCCCGTCAAAATCGACACTCCGGCTCGCCGCATCAAAGTAGCGATAGGGCACAGACTCCAGCCCGACATACTCCAGAATGCTGATGTGGTTCGGCCAGGTCGGATTGCTCACAAAAACCCGCGCCTCGGGCGTGGCCATGCGGATCATCTCAAACGCCTGCCGCACAGCGCCGGTGCCGCCCGGTGTCGCCGCCGCGCCAATATGGTCGCGCGCCACAGTGTCGCCCAGCACCAGCTTGATCATACTGTCCGCAAAAGCCGGATCGCCAACAAGCCCGACATAGGCCTTGGTCTCCTGCTCTTCCCAGAGCTTGTGCTCGGCCGCCTTGATCGCGCGCATCACAGGCGTCACGCCCAGCGCGTTCTTATAAACCCCGACCCCGAGATCGATCTTATCAGGTCGCGGATCGGCTCTATACTTGCCCATCACCTGCATAATCTTGTCCACAGGCTGGGTCTTCAAATTCGCAAACATCAGGCGTCTCCCGTTGCAACAGGCAGCGTTCCAAACGCGCCCCACTCGGCCCAAGAGCCGTCATATACCGCATGATCGGTCTTGCCGATCCGCTCCAAAGCCAGCGACAGGACCGCCGCCGTAATCCCCGATCCGCAGGTGGTGATCACAGGCTTGCCAAGGTCCACCCCGGCGCCCTCGAATTCCGCGCGCAGCGCCTCTGGCGCCTTGAGCGTGCCCGCCTCGGTCAGAAGCTCGCCAAACGGCACATTCTTGGAGTTCGGAATATGCCCGCCGCGCAGACCGGCGCGTGGCTCAGGCTCGCGCCCCGCAAAGCGCCCGCGCGAGCGCGCATCCACAATCTCGTAATCGCCGAGCTTGGCCGCCGAAGAAACCTGCGTGACATCTTTCACAAGATGGTTCTGAACCCGCACAGTCATATGCCGGTCGCGCACAATCGGCGCGAGATCTTCGGTCTTGCGCCCCTCAGCAACCCATTTGGGCAGGCCGCCATCCAGCACAGCAACATTCTCCTGCCCCATCAGCTTGAAAAGCCACCAGACCCGCGGCGCCGAGCTGATCCCGATCTGGTCATAAACAACAACCTGATGCCCGTCGCCCACGCCCATCGCCCGCAAACGGCTCATGAATTTCTCGACAGGCGGCGCCATATGCGGCAGCTCCGAGCGATGATCTGAGATGTCATCAATATCAAAAAACCGCGCGCCCGGAATATGCGCCGCAGTATAGCCGGCCACAGCGTCAAGCTCGACCTGTGGCAAAACCCATGTTGCGTCCAAAACCCTCAAATCGGGGTTCTTCAAATGTGCAGCAAGCCACTCTGTGCTCACCAAGGTCTTGGGATCATCTTGCGCCATCATCGCCCTCATCATACGTCTGTCAAACCTCTAGCGCGCAAGGCCCAAAGGAGCAAGGCCGCGCACAGTCTCCTGCGCCCGGCCCCGTCTCAAGTCTCTCGGATGTGCCTATTTGCCAATCATCTTGCGCAGAAAGCCGACAAGCGCGAGCACAACGCCGCCGCCCACACCGCCGCCAGCCACTTGGCCAATGATCGCGCCAATATCAAGGCCCGCCGCCTCGCCAGCCATCCCCGCCATATCCGGCGCGCCGATCATCCCGAGAAGCGAGCCGCCAATGCCACCCCCGACAATGCCGGAGATCGAGTTGATCAGCGGTCCTTGATTGAGGCTTTTCAAAACCCCGCCCGCAACATTGCCGCCCACTGCGCCTGAAATCAGGCCAATAATCAGTTCCATAGTGTCACCCCTCCCAAGGGAATACTCGTTACCCACAGGCCACAATGGCCTGTTCACGCAAGCTCACCCTATGTCAGGTCGGTGATTTTTCAGAATGGGAAATACCACAGCGCTTTCCCATGCGCCCCGCGCCCTTCTGGTCGCCGCTAGTCGCCGTGCCGCAAAAGACGCTGCTTCTGGCGGCTCCAGTCGCGCTTGGCGTCGGTGGCGCGCTTGTCGTGGTTCTTTTTGCCCTTGGCGATCCCGATCTTGAGCTTCACCATGCCGCGATGGTTGAAATACATCACCAGCGGCACAAGGGTCATGCCCTTGCGGTTGGTCGCGCTCCAAAGATTGGAAAGCTCTTTGCGCGAGACAAGAAGTTTGCGGCGGCGGCGCTCTTCATGCTTGAATTGCCGCGCCTGTTTGTAAGGCGCGATATAGCCGTTCACGAGCCAAAGCTCGCCGTCTTCCACCGTCGCATAACTTTCGGCAATATTGGAGCCGCCCTCGCGGAGCGACTTCACTTCCGACCCCTCAAGCATGATCCCGCACTCCAGATCATCCTCGATCGCGTAATCATACCGCGCCCGCCGGTTCTCGGCGATCACCTTGTAGTTCGGGTCTGATTTTGTCTTACCTTGTGCCATGCCTGCCAGATAATCACGCCAGCCCTGAAAGTCGAGAGCGCTCGTCGCCTCAACACGCGCACAGCCCGTAGGGTGCGCAATCTCTGCGCACCGTTACCAAACGGTTAATATTTTTTTTCAAAGGTTAATGCCGGCCCAAAGCAGAGTCAGCCGGTGCACGCATTGTGCACGGGTTGTGCACGCATATCACCCCCC
>JAHBAM020000260.1 GCA_018500125.2 Roseobacter sp.
GAATAAAGCGGTCATAACGAGCCTCACGCCGAAAAAGACAAGAGCAAAAAACAAAGGACGGATCATGAGAGATTTCGTTGACGGCACGGCCTTCAATAATGAGCAAGGCAACCGTGCGCGTAAACTATTTGCAGCCGTGGTACTGGCTGCCCTCGACGATGCTATCGCCGATGACAAGAAATATGGCAACGGCCCCGAGCAAATTGCGCGCTGGGCCCGCTCGCGCGATGGCCGTGAAGTGCTGTCTTGCGCCGGGATTGACCCGAACGAACGCGTTGTAACGGGTTTGATGGACTTTGTGTCCAAAGGGGTTCGCACCTCTGTTGCGCTGTCGCGCGAAGAAAGCGAGCGCCGGAACGCTGCTGCACAGGCCGAAGCCGCCTGATCGCTCCGTTCTTTTTTGCAAAATCGGCCCTCCCTCGGGGGCCTTTTTTGTGTCTGGCATATGGAAACCGCAGATGACCAAAGCAGTGATGATACAGGGCACCGGCTCTGATGTGGGCAAGTCTCTTCTGGTGGCAGGGCTGTGCCGCGCGGCGGCCAACCGTGGCCTCAGCGTTGCGCCGTTCAAGCCGCAGAATATGTCAAACAATGCCGCCGTGACGGACGACGGCGGCGAGATCGGCCGGGCGCAGGCGCTTCAGGCGCTGGCCTGTCGTCTTCTGCCCCACACCGATATGAACCCTGTGCTGCTCAAGCCCGAGAGCGAGACCGGCGCGCAAGTGATTGTGCAGGGCAAACGCGTGGGAACGCAGGCGGCGCGCGACTTTGGCAAGAAAAAGCAGAGCCTGATCGGCCCTGTGATGGAGAGCTTTGAGCGCCTCAAAGCGCAGTATGATCTGGTGATTGTCGAGGGCGCGGGCAGCCCTGCCGAAATCAATCTGCGCGCAGGCGATATTGCCAATATGGGCTTTGCCGAGGTGGCGAACGTGCCTGTGATTTTGGCGGGAGACATCAACAAGGGCGGGGTGATTGCGCAGATCGTGGGCACGCAGGCTGTTTTGCCGCCCGAGGACGCGGCCCATATCAAAGCCTTTGTGATCAACAAGTTTCGTGGTGATGTGCGGCTGTTTGACAACGGGCTGAAGGCCACCGAGGCGTTTACCGGCTGGCCGTCTATGGGCGTTGTGCCGTGGTTTTTTGAGGCTTGCCGCCTGCCGGCAGAAGACGCGCCAGAACTCGGGCTGGGCGGCGACGGCGCGCTCAAGATTGCGGTGCCGCTTCTGTCGCGGATTGCCAATTTTGACGATTTTGACCCGCTGGCCAGCGAGCCTGATGTGAGCCTTGTGATGGTTCCACCCGGACAGCCCCTGCCCGCGGATGCAAGGCTTGTGATTTTGCCGGGGAGCAAATCCACGATTGCCGACCTCGCCTTTTTGCGCGCGCAGGGCTGGGATATTGATCTTGCGGCGCATATCCGCCGCGGTGGGCACGTTTTGGGCATTTGCGGGGGCTACCAGATGCTCGGGCGCGAGATTGCCGATCCGGAGGGGCTGGAAGGCACAGCCAGCGCTGTCGCGGGCCTCGGGCTTCTGGATGTGGCGACTGTGATGCACCCTGAAAAGCGGGTGCAGCTGACGCAGGCCGCCGACAGGGCCACGGGCGCGCCGATCAGCGGCTATGAAATCCACCTCGGGCAGACGCGCGGCGCAGATTGTGCGCGCGGCTGGCTGACGGTGGAGGGCGCAGCGCATGGCGCAGCAAGCGCCAACGGGCGGATCAAGGGCTGTTATTTGCATGGGCTGTTTCGCTCCGACAGCTACCGCGCGGCCTTTTTGCAGAGCTATGACGCCAGCTCGAAGCTGAGCTATGATGCGGATGTGGACGCTGTTCTGGACGCGCTGGCGGCACATCTGGAAACGCATCTTGATATAGATAAAATTTTAGAGATTGCCGCGCAGGGCTGAGTCAGTCGAACTCTTGGGCCATTAACGCGCGGTGAATTTCGCGGCGCACAAGTTTGCGCACATTGCGGGTGATCCGCTCGCCCAGAGCGCCTTGCAGCTCTTGACGCACGATTTCTGCCACCATCTCACGCAGCGCCTCTTCGTCGATCAGCGTCTCCTCGCCGGCAAGGTAATCATAGGCCGCCTGCGCAGCGCTGTCCTGTGAGGCGGCGTCTGTGGGGGCCTCTGTCGGATGATCTTCGGTGTGGTCTGTGGCGTGCTCTGTGGCCTGCTTTATGGCCTGCTCAGTCAGGTCTTCGGCCAGATCTTCGGCTTCGGTTTCGCCCGCCTCGTCGACTTGCGAAAAATATGTCGCCGCCTCAGGCTCCAACGCGCCGCTGTCGTGATCTTCCCATGGCAGGGCCTCTGCGCTGTCGCTGTCGCTGTCGTCGTGGCTCTCGTCTTCGTCCCAGCTTTCATCCTGTGTGGAAACCGCGGCCTCAAGCTGCTCTATGCGGCGCTTGAGGCTGTCGTTTTCGGCGGCAGGCGTATCACCCTCAGAGACAGGGCCAGCATCGGGCGCATCATCAGATGCGGCATCCGGCGCAACAGTGGTCTCAGGCTCTTGCGGTGGGTCTGACGGGGCCTCGGCTGGCGCGGTCTGCGCCTCTGGCTCTTGCGGCGCGGCCTCTTCCTCGGGTTGGGCGGCGCCTGTCTCGGCGATCCGCAGCGCCGGTGTGAGCACCAGTTTGTCCATGCCGGCGGCGGCCTGCGGCGCGGGCGCTGGCGCGGGGCGCTCTGCCTTTGTCTCTGCCTCTGTCTTTGGGGTTGCTTCGGCGCGCGGGGCCGGCTGCTGCGCCTCGGCGCTTGAGCGGCTGGCTGACCCGCCGCTTTCGGAAACCAGCCGACGGATCGACGATAACACGTCTTCTATTTCCACGTTCGTGACGGGATCTGACATAACTTTATACCACTCTTGCCTCGCTCTGATAGTAACGCGCGGCCGGGATTCTCACAACAGATATGAACGATTTTACTCTTTACCGAGTGATTTCAGCACGCGATCGAGCTTCTGCCCCTGCTGGGATGTGTTGGTCGGCGCCGATTTGACCAGATTGTAATAGGCCGCAGGATCATAGCTTGGCACGTTGAGATTGAGTTTCTCTGCGGTGAGAAGCCCCATGGTTGAGAGCAGGAAATACCCTGCGCGCAGCTCGTCGATCTGGGCCGACAAAAGGCTTGTGCGGGCGTCCAGAAGCTCTTGCTCGGCATCCAGCACATCCAGCGTTGTGCGCGCGCCAAGGGTGGCTTCTTCGCGCACACCCCGGAAGGCCACTTCGGCGGCGCTCACTTGCTCTGTGCTGGCGGCAGATGTCGCGCGCGCGACACCAAGCTGCGCCCAGGCTGTGCCAACCGTCTGCGCGATCTGGAGCTGTGCCACGTGAAGATCGGCACGCACCGCGTCCCGCTGGGAGCGGGCTTTGCGCTCCAGCGCGCTCAGGCGGCCGCCTTGATAGATCGGTGCGCTGGCTGTGACCCCCAAGCTCGCACTGTCGCTTCCGTTTCTGGAATCGACCACATCCGCAACGCTGATGCTGCTGGTGAGTTTGAGCTTCGGCTTTTTGGCCGCCTGGGCCACGAGAATACCGGCTTCGGCGGCGCTCACCTGATGCTGAACACGCTTCAGATCGGGGTGGGCGCGCATGGCCTGCGCCTTGGCGCTGTCGAGCGTTTTGGCGGGAGATCTGATCGCTTTGGGCGCGCTCAGATTGCTTGGCGCGCGGCCAACAACCGCACGGTAACTTTCCACACCGCGGGCCAGATCGCCTTCGGCGGCGGCCAGCTGTGCACGGGTCGCTGCGAGGCGGGCCTCGGCAATCGCAACATCTGTCCGGGTGACTTCGCCCACTTCGAACCGGTCACGCGCGGCGCGCAGCTCCTCGGAGATCACGCGCAGGTTGTTTTTGCGCAGGCGGACGAACTCTGTCGCGCGGCGCACATTAAGATAGGCATCGACCGCAGACATCAGAACCTGCTGCTCGACAGACACGAGGGTTTCGCGTGTGGCGAGGACGGTTTCTTTGGCAATATCAAGGCCCAGACGGTTTGCGCCGCCGTCATAGAGCATCAGCTCGGCGGCCAGACCCACTGTGGTAGACACAGACTCGCTGACGGTGCCCAATGTCGCACTGTCCACATAGCCATAGGCGACAGAGCTGCTCCAGCCGATGATCGGGCGCAGGGCCGACATCGCCACCGCGACATCCTCATCCGCCGCGCGCAAGACGGCGCGGTTTTTCTCGATCAGGCCGCTGTTTTTATAGGCCCCGACAAGGGCATCCGCGAGCGTCTCGGCCCCGGCGGTTTGCGCTCCTGCCGTCAGACCCGCCATAAGGGCCGAGGCCGCAACCACTCCACGCAACGCTTTTTTCACTATTCCAAGCCGCATCGGGCGCACTCCACGTTATTGCTTGATCCGTCCAGTGACGGCCTAGAGGCTAAAGGCCTCTTCCTGTTCAAAACCTTTCATCACGGGCGCGCCCGCGTTGAAGGCAAATTGCCAGTTCATCTGGCCATTGACCTTAAGACCGATACGCACGGTCCCGAGATTTCGGTCGGCAAAAATAGCCGCCATACGGCCACCCTCTTTGAGCTGGTCCGTGATCGCTTGCGGCACAACCTCGACCGCGCCTTGCAGCGTGATCACGTCATAGGGGCCATGCTGGGGCGCGCCTGCGGCGATTGGTCCCTGCTCGACCACCGCATTGACAAGGCCGATTTCGGCCAGAAGCGCCTCGGCATCAGCGGCCAGCGCCTCGTTTTCCTCAACCGCAATCACGGCCTGCGCCATCTGCGCAATCACCGCTGTCGAATAGCCCATGCCTGCGCCCAGATCGAGAACAAGCTCGTCTGATGTGATGTCCAGCGCATCCAGCATCTTGGCCAATGTACGCGGCTCCAGAAGCACACGATCTTTGGAAACCATAAGGTTTTCGCCAAGATACGCCGCTTCCCGCAGGGCCTGCGGCACGAATTTCTCGCGCTCCACACTCAGCAAGGCTTCGATAATCGGATATTTGGTGACATCGGAAGGACGCACCTGATTGTCCACCATCATACGGCGTCTGTCGGCAAAATTTGTCATAAGTGAACCCGTTCGTTCAGAATCTCTGACGTGGTTCTGACACATTCCCTGCGCCCCTTCAATCCAAAGCCGCACGTCGCCCCTTGCGCGGGGGGGGCGAATGGGCTAATCCGCGTCACGAACCACAGGCGGCGAGTTGGCGGAGTGGTTACGCAGCGGATTGCAAATCCGTGTACACCGGTTCGATTCCGGTACTCGCCTCCA
>JAHBAM020000193.1 GCA_018500125.2 Roseobacter sp.
CGCGGCTTCTTTGACAAAATTCTGCACCAGAAAATTGGCCTTCAGCCCGCGAAAGGCATCAATAACTGATTCTGCCGCCTTTTTGGTTTCTGCCAGAACAACGCCCTTGCCCTGTGTGCTTTCCAACAGCTTCACAATCAGAGGCGCTGTGCCGACAAGCCCGACAATCGAATTGGTGTCCTTGGGGCTGGCGGCAAAGGCGGTGTTGGGCATCCCGATCTTGTGGCGCGCCATCAGCTGATGGGCGTGAAGCTTGTCACGGCTCGCCGTGATCCCGCCCGAGGAGTTGACACAAAACGTCCCGATGGTTTCGAACTGGCGCACCACGGCTGTGCCGTAAGAGGTGATCGAGGCGCCGATCCGCGGGATCACCGCGTCATAGCGCGCGAGTCGCTTGCCGTCATAATGCACCTCGGGGGCCAGCGCATTGAGCGCCATATAACAGCGCGTGGTGTCGATCACTTCCACAACATGGCCCCGCTTCTCGCCTTCCTGAACAAGACGGCGGGTCGAGTAATTGTCCTCGCGGCTCAAAACAGCCACACGCAGCGCCCGCTCGGGTGCTGCCTCCCGCACCCGCTTGGAGTGATAGACATCATAGCTCAGCTCGGGCTGCAAAAACCGCTCTGTCGCCACAATGCTGATGTGATCCTTGAGCGCCTGCCGCCCGAGCAACATCCGGTTGCTCATGGTGGCGCGGTTGCTCAGGGTGATCTCGATCGGCCAGCGGTGGCCGTTCACCAGCAGGTTGGTTTCGATCACATAGCGGTTTTCGCTTTCCCCGTTGGAGGAGGTGACTTCGCGGCGGTCTTTGATCTCGGCTGAGCAGGCAAAGACAATATCCTCACGCCCCGGCACAGGATGCACCATAAAGCGCACCTTGGGCTTGGCAGAGGCCCCGAAGACCTCGATGTCATAGGCATGAAGCGCCGAGGTCTTGGCCCCGGTGTCGACCTTGGCCTGAATGGCGGGCAAGCCGAGCTGGGGCAAAGCCACCCACTCCTCCCAGCCAAACGACAAAATAGAACCACTCTTCTCAAGACTCATGCGCTGCAATCCAATGTTTGAAAACGGCTGGTGCCGAGCCTACCGCAATCAGGCTCAAAGACCAACGCGCCGCCTTTCGCATAGTTTCTCGCACAGGGCCAGCCCTTAAGTGCATCGGCTTCTCTCTTGGCAATCGGCTTTATTTGCGCCAAGAGACAGAGCTATGACACAAGCATTCTCCTTCTCCCTCGCGGCGACCTCGGGCAAAGCCCGCACCGGCACAATCAGCACCCCGAGGGGCGACATCCGCACACCTGCTTTCATGCCGGTCGGAACCGCCGCCACCGTCAAGGCGATGATGCCCGAAAGCGTGCGCGCCACAGGGGCCGATATCCTCCTTGGCAACACCTATCATCTGATGCTGCGCCCCACCGCCGAGCGCATCGCCGCTCTGGGCGGTTTGCACAAATTCATGAACTGGGAGCGTCCGATTCTCACCGATTCGGGCGGCTTTCAGGTCATGTCTCTTGCGGACCTGCGCAAGCTTACCGAAGAGGGCGTTGCCTTCAAATCCCATATCGACGGCTCGCGCCATATGCTTTCTCCCGAACGCAGCATGGAAATCCAGCGCCTGCTCGGCTCCGATATTGTCATGTGTTTTGACGAATGCCCCGCCCTGCCCGCCACGCGGGATGACATTGCCAAATCCATGGAGCTGTCCATGCGTTGGGCGCGCCGCTCGCGCGATGCCTTTGGCGCGCGCCCCGGCTATGCACTCTTCGGCATCCAGCAAGGCGGTCTCGAAGAAGACCTGCGCAAAGCCTCCGCCGAGGCCCTGCAAGAGATCGGCTTTGAGGGCTATGCGGTTGGCGGCCTCGCGGTGGGCGAGGGGCAGGAGGCCATGTTCGGCTGCCTTGAGTTCGCCCCCGACCAGCTCCCGACAGACAAGCCGCGCTACCTTATGGGCGTGGGCAAGCCCGACGATATCGTCGGCGCGGTCGCGCGCGGTATTGATATGATGGATTGCGTCCTGCCCTCCCGCTCGGGCCGCACCGGGCAGGTCTTTACCCGCCTCGGCGTGCTCAACATCAAAAACGCCCGTCACCAGAACGACCCGCGCCCGCTTGATGAAAACTGCAGCTGCCCGGCCTGCAAAAACTACAGCCGCGCCTATCTGCACCATGTGTTCCGCTCACAAGAGATCATCTCGTCCATGCTGCTCACATGGCACAACCTGCAGTATTATCAGGACCTCATGGCCGGGATGCGCGCCGCCATCGCCCAAGACCGCTTCGCCGCCTTCGAGCGCGACTTCCACAGCACCCGCGCCCAAGGCGATATCGACCCGCTCTGACCGCCGCCCCCCCTTTTTCTTTCCCGAAATATCCCGGGGGGAGTTCATAAGCCCTTTGGCTTATGAACCGGGGGGCTGCCCCCCCGAGCGTGGCCTGCGGTCTGGGGGCAGGGTCAAAAGAGTGTCGAACCTCACGCCAAAATCGCGTAGTCTTGGCGCTGTGATGGCCCTGAGCGGCCACAGAAGGCCGCAAGAGGCTACAGGAGGCACCAAAGCATGATCAGAAAAGCTGTGGTTTTTATCGTCGGGCTTTGTGTGGCCTTTGCCGTGGTTCTCAGCTTGGGCGATCTGCTCGGCTTTGAGGCTTGGGCGCGGTTTGATGCGCTGGGTCTTTCGGCCTTGCCGGTCGGGGTCGGGCTGATCCTGTTTTCTGCGGTTGGCGGGCTGGCCTATCTTCTGGACAGGCGCCGCGATGAATGAGCGGGCAAAGCTCTGGTCGCGCAGCTTTTGCGCGCCTATGCTGTGGGCAGGCTAGGGTCAGGCTAGGGCGGGCGCCGCGTCAGGGCAGGGAGATAGGATGCAGTTTATTCGGTTTGCTGTGGTTGGGTTTGGCCTGCTGACAGGTCTTTATTGGCTTGTTTCGATCTATTCGCGCTCTGTCAGGCGGGAGCGGCTTGAGGACGCTTGGGAGGCGCTTGAGAAGGCCGAACAGGCGCAGACTTCGCGTGACAGATTTGTGATGGAGGGGCTGGAGCGCTACCAGAACGGCTTTCGCAGGAAGTTGATTCTGCTGGTTTATGTGATACCCACCCTTGCGGTGGCTGTGCTGATTTATGTGATCAACTGAGAGGATGCGCGATGCGCAATGTGAGACGGGTAATACGCGGGGTCTTGTTTGTGCTGGTTGGGCTGTATTTCCATTACACGCTGCCCCAGCATGATATTGCCAAGGTGACAGGCATATCGGACCGGTTGGAGCGGCTGTCCTGGATCCAGCGGCCGTTTTACAATCAGGGAGATTTGGGCGCCGATCAGAGCGAGATGCGTGATTTGCGGCTGATCAACACGGTGCGGGTCAACACATGGTTTTTCGGGCTTTGGCGCGGTGGCGAGGAGGTTATGGTCTATCGCAACGAGGATACCGGCGTCTATCCGCCCTATTTCAAGTTTGACAGTTCCGATCTGGAGGCCGAAGCCGCCGCGCTGGCGGGCAAGGAGCAGTGGGTGTCGATCACCCATTATGGCTGGCGGCTGCGGTTTTTGTCGATCTATCCCAATGCGGTCACGATCCGCCCGGTCAGCGGGCCGGACCATCGGCCATTTCCGTGGTTTAACGTGATTTTCTTTGTCTGTCTGATGCTCGGGTTTTTCTTTGCGCGGGCCATGTGGCGGCAGTTTTTGGAGCGCACGGTCGATCCGACGCTTGATGCTCTGGAAGACGGCTTTGATGCGCGCAAGAGCCGCTTGCAGAAGTGGCTTGACGGCTGGCGC
>JAHBAM020000047.1 GCA_018500125.2 Roseobacter sp.
AGATGTGTATAAGAGACAGCAGGTGTTCTGTGCGCGGGCGGGCTTTGGGGCGTTGTTCCGGGCGCGCTGGCGCGGTGGAACAAAAGACCAAAGGCGCGCCCCGATACGGGACGCGCGTTTTTATTTTAAGCTTTGGGCTTTGGTGCGGCTCAGCGGCCCCGGATCCGGGGGTCAAGCGCGTCGCGCAGCCCGTCGCCGAGGAAGTTTACGGCGAGGACGGTCAGCGAGATCGCAACCCCCGGCAGCACGACCCGCTCGGGGTATTCTGTCATGCGCGGCACAGAATCCGCGAGCATTTTGCCCCATGTCGGGAAATCGGAGGGGAAGCCGACCCCGAGAAAGGAGAGCGAGCTTTCCGTGATGATGGCGGTGGCGAGGCCGAAGGTGGCCGAGACCACGATCGGGGAGACCACATTGGGCAAAAGGTGGCGGGTGATGATGCCGCGCGAGGTTGTGCCCGAGGCGCGGGCGGCGAGGACAAACTCGCGCTCTTTCAGCGCCAGAACATCGCCCCGCACGATCCGCGCGGTGTGCATCCACGAGGTGATCCCGATCACCCCGACAATGAGAATAAACATCCCGCCTTCGGGGCCAAAGTTCGCGCGCAGCGGCTGGCGGAAGAGTGTCACCGCCACCAGCAGAAGCGGCAGGATCGGCAGGGAGAGAAAGAGATCGGTCAGGCGCATCAGCGGGCCGTCGAATTTCTTGAAATACCCGGCCATGACGCCGATCATCGCGCCGAGAAACAGCGAGAGCAGCATGGCGGCCCAGCCCACGGCCATCGAGGTGCGCCCGCCTGCGAGCATATTGGCGAGACCGTCGCGGCCAAGTTGATCGGTGCCGAAGGGGTGGTTCCAGCCGGTTTTGGCCTCAGAATCCCAGAGGGCGGTATAGATCGGGCGGTAATCTTTGGCGCGGATGTCGAGTTTGCCCGGATCAACCTGCCAGATCAGCGAGCCAAAGAGCACGGCCAATGTGATGAACAGCAAAAAGCTGCCGCCGATCATGGCGCCTTTGTGCTGGCGGAACTGTAGCCAGACTTCGCCCCATTGGGAGCGGTGCGGCTTGAGCGGTGCGTTGTCCTGAAGCGCCTCGATGGCTTGGATTTGGTCAGTCATAGCGGATCCTCGGATCAAGCACGCCATAGAGCACATCGGCAATGATATTTGCCATGACAATCAGAAAGGCGAAGATAAAGGTGAGTGTCATAACCATGGGCATATCGGAGGCAAAGAGCGCCCCGATCAGAGCGTCGCCGATGCCGTTCACTTTGAAGACCCGCTCGGTGATGATCGAGCCGCCGAAGATGCCGGGGATGGCGAGGGCGATCACTGTGACCACTGCGATCATCGAGTTGCGCAGCACATGAACGAGCAGCACGACGCGCTCCGGCAGGCCCTTGGCGCGGGCGGTGCGCACATAATCCTGCTTGAGGTTGTCCAGCATCGAGGCGCGCATGAAGCGGCTGATCTGGGCTGTGACCTGAAGCGCAAGGACCATAACGGGCATGATCATCTGTTTGAGTTGATAGACGAAGCTGTCCCAGTCGTTGACCACATGGGTTGTGTCATAGATCGAGGGGAACCAGCCGAGATAGACCGAAAAGATCACGATCAGCAGCGGGCCTGTGAAGAAGGGCGGCACGGAAAAGCCGATCATTGTGATGAATGTGCCGGCCTGGTCAAAGGCGGAGTATTGTTTGTAGGCCGAGTAAATGCCGATCGGAATGGCGATCAGGAAGGCGACCACATAGGCGAGGCCGACGACCCAGAGCGTCTGGGGCATCCGCTGGATGATGATGTCCATCACGGGGGAGCGGGTCTGCCAGCTGATGACGCGCAGATCGCAGGGGCCGTCAACAGAAGGGCCGCAGGCTGTGTAGAGATCGGTGTCGGGGAGCCAGCCGAGCAGCGCGCTGTGATTGGTGAGCCAGTCGATCAGCACCATCGGCTCGATCCAGAACATCTGCACCAGCCATTTCCAGAACTGGATATACCAGGGCGCGCCGAGGCCGAGGGCTTCGCGCATCTTCTGTTTGACTTCGGGGGGCACTGTGAGGGGCACCTGTGCCATAGGGTCGCCGGGGGCGAGCTGGAGCAGCAGGAAAATAATCAGAGCGATAAACAAAAGCACCGGAACGGAGAGAAGGAGCCGGCGTAGCGTATAGGTCAGCATGAAGCGGGGCCTTGGTTTATGGGTCTGGACGAAAGAGGCGAAAGAGGTGGGCGCCCCGCAACTGCGGAGCGCCCGAGTAGCACAGGGCTATCAGTCGATGCGATACCACTCGGCGGCATCCCACAGCTCGGAATCCCACACGTTGAGGACGTGGCCGCCCAAGCTATTGGCTTGGCCCGAGACACGACCACGGTGCACAAGGCCCACGATGGTGTGGCTGTCTTTGGTCAGCATATCGTTCATCTTCTTGGCGATTTCGCCGCGCTTGGCGATGTCGCCGGTGCGACCGAGTTCGTCGATCAGAGCGTCATAGGCCGGATCGCAGAAGCGGTTGATGTTTTCACCCTGCCACTGGCTTGAGGGCTTAGGCTCGCCGCCACACCGGTAGGCCGCAAGATATTGCTGCGGGTCTGTGCCGTTGAAGGTGTTGGCATACATCTCGATGTCGGCATAGAACTTCTGGAAAGTGTCGGGCGAACCGGGGTCGCCACCGAAGAAGACCGAGGCGTCAAGGTTGCGCAGCTCTGTTTCCACGCCGATTTCTTCCCACCACTGTTTGATCAGAGCTTGGAAGTCCTGACGCACGGCGTTGGTTGATGTTTGATAGAGCAGCGAGAGTTTCTTGCCGTCCTTGTCGCGCACGCCGTCGCCGTCTGTGTCTGTCCAGCCGGCCTCCTCAAGCAGGGCTTTGGCTCGGTCCATATCCTGCGTCAGGCAGAAGGTGTTCATCGATGCGTAGTTTGCAGGCGATGGCACGAGATCACAGGTCGGTTTGCCCGCTTTGCCATAGCCGACTTCAACGAGCAGCTCGCGGTCAATCGAGATCGACAGCGCTTCGCGCACCCGGATGTCGGAGAGGATCGGGTGAGGATGGGCAACCGTCGAGCGCTCGCCTTCGGGAAGGTCGGGCGAGGGGTCTGTCATGTTCATTTCGAGACGTTCCACCAGCGGGCCGAAGCCTGTCACGGCTTTGCCTTTGCCGCCTTCTTCGAACTTGGCGATCACGTCGGGCGCGAGCTGCAGGTTCCAAGCGTAGTCCATTTCGCCGGTTTCAAACACCGCGCGGGCCGAGGCCACCGCATCGCCGCCGCCTTTGAGAACCATTTTGGCAAACTTGGGCTTGTCGGCGTCCCGGTAGTTCGGGTTGGCCGACAGCGTGATCACGTCATTGGGCTTGAATTCGTCTACCACGAATGCGCCTGTGCCGATCGGGTTGAAGTTTGCTTCGGTGCATTCGGGCGCTTTGGCGCCTGTGCAATCGGCAAACTGCGCCGCCTGGATCACCGGCGACTGGCCGCCCACGAGCGGGCCATAGGGGTTTGGCTTGGGTTCGTTGAAGGTGATGACAAGGGTCATGTCATCGGGTGTTTCGATGCTTTTCACGCCATCAAAGAACGCCGCCTGGGCGCAGCCGCCCTCGGGGTTCATACAATATTCGGCGGTGAACTTGGCGTCATTGGAGGTTACGGGGGTGCCGTCTGACCAGAGGATTCCGGGACGGATTTTCCATGTGATCGAGGTGAGATCCGCGCTCACGCCGCCATTGGCGACTGTTGGCACTTCGGCGGCCACGAAGGGCACAAGCGCGCCGTTTTCGTCATAGCGCGCGAGGGGTTCGATCACCAGTGAGGCGGCTTCGACATCTTTTGTGCCGCCGGACAGATAGGGGTTCATGATCGATGGCGCCTGCCAGTAGATCACGTTGACTTGGCCGTCAGAGCCGCGCTCGGCCATGGCCGCGGGGGCCATCACAAAGGCTGCTGCTGCACCGAGCAGAAGGGTTTTGACTTTCATTTTTCTCTCCATGTTGGACGCGGCTTGCGCAGCGCCGGATCTTTGACCGCGCTTTTTGCGGTTTTGTCGGGGCGGGGGGCCTGACAATCGACCTCAGCCAGTTGATCTGACTGTGCCCCGCAATGCAGACCATACGAAACAGAGATTCGCAAAATTGCAAGTCCTTTGACGGGCCGGCGACGGGCCGGTGGGGTAAACCTTGCGGAACTGTCCAAGGGCGGCTTGCAGGGTTTGACAGTGCGACCATCTGCTCTGTAGCGTGGGCCAATCTGCTTTGAAGGAATCTCTCTCTGATGCTTGATCACCCCCTTGCGACCATCGAAAATCTGCGCGTTGAATTTCAGACCAAAGACGGCCCGGTTGTCGGGGTGGAGGATGTTTCTTTTGAAATCCGCGCCGGCGAAACGGTTTGTATTGTTGGGGAATCCGGCTCGGGCAAGTCTGTGTCCTCGCTCTCGCTGATGCGGCTGATCGAATATGGCGGGGGCGATATCGCGGCGGGCAAACTGCTGTTTGATCGTGGCAACGGCTCAGAGATTGATCTGGCCCAGAGCGACCAGAGCCTGATGCGCACGATTCGCGGCAATGAGATCGGTATGATCTTTCAGGAGCCGATGACGGCGCTCAACCCGGTCTTTACCGTGGGCCGCCAGCTCACCGAGGGTTTGCGGATGCACAAGGGGCTGAGCAAGGCCGAGGCCGAGGCGCGGGCGCTTGAGCTGCTCAGGCAGGTGCGCATTCCCGAGCCTGAGCGGCGGCTTGTCCAATATCCGCACGAATTGTCGGGCGGGATGCGCCAGCGGGTCGTGATTGCCATGGCGCTGGCTTGTGAGCCGCGCTTGCTGATTGCGGATGAGCCGACCACGGCGCTGGATGTGACCATTCAGGCCGAGATTCTGGCGCTGATGGACCGCCTCAAGCGCGAGACGGGCACCGCTGTGATGTTTATCACCCATGATATGGCCGTGGTGGCGCAGATGGCGGACCGTGTTGTTGTGATGTTTCGCGGCAAGAAGGTCGAGGAGGGCGCGGTTGAGGATATTTTCGAGCGCCCGCAGCACAATTATACCAAGGCGCTTCTGGCGGCTGTGCCTAAGCTGGGCGAGATGCGGGGCAAGGCCTATCCCGAGCCGATGAAGCTCTTGGGCAAGACCGACCAGAATCTCGACCCGATCAAGGGCAGTGACGATGTTTTGCTGGAGGTGAAGCACCTCACCACGCGGTTTCCTGTCAAGGGCGGCTTCTTTCGCCGCACTGTCGCCAATGTTCATGCGGTGGAGGATATTTCATTCACGATCAACAAGGGGCGCACGCTGAGTCTTGTGGGGGAAAGCGGCTGTGGCAAATCCACCGCCGGGCGCTCGCTGTTGCGGCTGGTGGAGCCGCAATCGGGCGAGGTCCATCTGGACGGCAAGGATATCATGGCGCTGGGCAGCGATGATCTGCGCGCCGCCCGTCTGGATATGCAGATGATTTTTCAGGACCCGTTTGCCAGCCTGAACCCGCAGATGAACCTGATGAGCCAGGTGGCGGAGCCTTTGCAAAACTACGGGGTGGCCAAGGGGCAGGCGCTTCAGGACCGGATTGCGGCGCTGTTTGACCGTGTCGAGCTGCCGCGCTCTTTTTTGCGGCGCTTTCCGCATGAGCTTTCGGGCGGGCAGCGCCAGCGCGTCGCCATTGCGCGGGCTTTGGCGCTGAACCCCAAGCTGATTGTGGCCGATGAGGCCGTCAGCGCGCTTGATGTGAGCGTGCAGGCGCAGGTGCTCAACCTGATGATGGAATTGCAGGCCGAGCTGGGGCTGTCTTATCTCTTCATCAGCCATGATATGGCGGTGGTGGAGCGGGTGAGCCATGATGTGGGGGTGATGTATCTGGGGCGGATTGTGGAGATGGGACCGCGCGCGGCGGTGTTTGAGAACCCCCAGCACCCCTACACGCAGGCCCTGATGAAGGCGGTGCCGATCGCCGATCCGCGCCGGCGCAAGGACGAGCGCGAGCTGAATTTCAAGCCGATCCCCTCGCCGATCCACCCTGTGGGCTATGAGGCGGCACCGAGCGCCTATCGGGAAGTCAGCCCGGGGCATTTTATCTTGACCACGGACAGCGGGTATTGAGAGGGGGATCGCCTGCTGGCGCAGGCGACCCGGTGGGGGCCAGCCCCCACACACAGGTTTTAGTGGGGGCCAGCCCCCACACCCCCGGAATATTTCTGGAAAGAAAAAGGGGGGCGCGCGGTGGGTGTGTTTGAGCTGGGTGTTTTGGGTTGGAGGCGGGTGTTGGCGGCGTGAGAGCGCGGTTTGGCGGGTTTACAGAAGAGGCTTGGGAGACGGGCATGACAGGTTTGACGCCATTTGAAATCATGGAGAAGCTGGTCAGCTTTCCGACTGTGAGCCGCGCGCCGAACACCGATCTGATTGATTGGGTGGAGGGCTATCTGGCAGGCCACGGGATTGTGAGCCATCGCCATTGGCGCGACGGGGGGCGCACCCATTGTGCTTTGTTTGCCCATGTCGGCCCCGAGGTTGCGGGGGGTGTTGTGCTCTCGGGCCATACGGATGTTGTGCCTGTGGACGGGCAGCCCTGGACATCTGACCCCTATACTGTGACCGAGCGGGACGGGAAGTATTACGGGCGCGGGACCTGTGACATGAAGGGTTTTGATGCGCTGGCGATCTGGGCTTTGGTGGAGGCCAAGCGGCGCGGAGTGGCGCGGCCTTTGCAGATTGCGCTGAGTTATGACGAGGAGGTCGGCTGCACCGGCGCGCCGGCGATGATTGAGGCGATGCAAAGGGTTTTGCCCAAGGCCGCGCTCGCCATCATTGGCGAGCCGAGCCTTATGAAATGTGTCAATGGCCACAAGGGCGGGGTCGGGATTGCGACCCATGTTGTGGGCTTTGAGGTGCATTCTTCCATCATGCACCGGGGGGTGAGTGCTGTGATGGAGGCGGCCAAGCTTCTGGACTGGGCCAATAGGGCCAATGCCGAGGCGATGGCGGCCGCGCCCACAGCGCTGGCGGCGATGTTTGATCCGCCCTGGACCAACGCCCATGTCGGCACGATCGAGGGCGGCACGGCCAATAACATCACCGCCAAGGACTGCCGGTTTGTCATGGGGTTTCGGGTTGTGCCGGGGGAGCGCAAGGAAGACTGGGTGGCGCGCTACACCGCGCGGGTGCGCGCGGTGGAGGCCGAGATGCAGGCGGTGCATCCCGAGGCGCGCATTGATCTTGTGCCGAGTTTTGATGTGCCTGCGCTTGAGCCGGAAGACAACGGCGCCGCCGAGGCACTTGTGCGCCGTCTCACCGGCGACAACGCCAGCCATGTGGTGAGCTATGGCACCGAGGCGGGGCAGTTTCAGGAGGCGGGGTATTCGGCGGTGATTTGTGGCCCCGGCAGCATCGAGCAGGCGCATCAGCCCGACGAGTTTATCGCGGTGGCCGAGTTTGAGGCGGGGCAGCGCTTTATGGAGCGTTTGCTTGAGGAGCTGGCGGCGTGACGCGGGGGATCCCTCTGGGGATGCAGGGGGCGCGCGCGCACGCCGGCGCGCTGCCGCGCGAGGCGGATGCGGTGATCATCGGCGGCGGGATCATCGGGATTTGTGCCGCCTATTACCTTGCCAAGCTCGGCCTCAAGCCGCTTGTGCTGGAAAAGGGGCGGGTTGCCGCCGAGCAGAGCGGGCGCAACTGGGGCTGGATCCGCAAGACGGGGCGCGATTATGCCGAGCTGCCGATTGTGATCGAGGCGCAGGCGCGCTGGGAAGAGCTGGCGGCGGAGTGCGACGACTTTGGCCTGAGGCGCGCGGGCGTGACCTTTCTGCCCAAGAGTGCTGCGCAACTGGCGAAATATGAGGCATGGCAGCGCGAATTTGGCGCGGCGGCGGGCACGGTGATGCTGAGCCGGGCCGAGGTGGCGGCGCTGTTGCCCGACGCGCAAGACCCCTGGGGCGGGGCCATGCACACGCCAAGCGACATGGTGGCGGAGCCGTTTGAGGCGGTGCCGGCGATTGCGCGGGCTGCCGTGCGCGCGGGGGCCATGATCTGCGAGGGTGTCGCTGTGCGCGGCCTGTTGCGCGGCGCTGGCGCTGTGAGCGGGGTGGCGACCGAGGCGGGGGGGGTGCTGTTTCTTATACACATCTCCGAGGCCACGAGAACGGACTAGATATCGTATGGCGTCTTCTGCTTGAAAAAAAAAACAACAATATGCAACTCAGCC